>JBOHJJ010000151.1:0-12061 GCA_050728495.1 Methylovirgula sp. | reverse complement strand
AGGCACGAGACGGAGGCGGGACAACCGGTGCCGGCAGGGACCTATGCATCCCCTTCATGCAGCCACATGAAAAGCCAGACTGGCCGTCCCCGTCCTCCTCCTTCGATGAATTTAGACCGTCTCCTGCATCATAGGCATCGACGACCTTGCGGCGGCAGATTTGCGCCGCTTCCGGGCCGGCGACTTGCGGGCCATCGTTCTGGCCTTTTTTGCCGCGGTCCTCATACCTGGCCTTTTTTTGGCGCTCTTCTTCGAGGACTTCTTCGCCGACTTGCGGGCGGACTTCCTCGCCGTCTTCTTCGACGCACTCTTCTTTGCGGGTTTACGCTTGGTGGCAGCTTTCGCCATGATTCAAGTTCCCTCTGCTACTTCGTCGGCGTGGATTGTGCCGACAAAAGGCGTGATTAGCGTAACCTGGTTAACCAGTCGTGCAAGAGGCATGTGCGCATAAAAACGCGAATCGCGCGCCGATCGAGGCCTTCAATACGCGCCGCGAAGCTTCGCACCGCCGCTTCCACGCTGCGTATGCCAACACAATCGCGATGTGATTGCGCCGCGCGCCGCGCGATGATCGACGCTGCATGATGCGCTTCGAATGCCGCAGCGAAAAGCTTCGGCGCAATCGAAGAGGCGCGCAGTGCCATCGCGCGTCGTTCGATAAAGTCATTGTTTTTCCTGCATCTATCAATGCCCGTCGAACGCGGCTCTTAATCGCGCGCAATGCTTCATCAATGCGCATCAGCGCATTGATCGCATTGAACGACACATCACCGCGCAATCACGAGCAACGTCTTCGCGCCGCGCGCCGCGGCATCGATCGACGGATCGGCGCGGCATGTTTTCGGGGGTGTTGCCGAGTTGCCCGCCCCAAAAAAAATTTTTGTGGGACAGCTTAAAAAGTGGGGTAAATGCCGCCGCGAAGGGCTTGGACGAGCCTCGAAACGCGAATCCTGCGAATCGGTTGCTGATTCGCCAAGCCGCTCAGATGCCGAGTTTTGTCCGCAGAAGCGCGTTGACGGCCTGCGGATTGGCTTTGCCGCCGGTCTCTTTCATGACCTGTCCAACGAACCATCCGAGCATCGAAGGCTTGGCCCGCGCTTGCGCGCCTTTCTCCGGATTGGCGGCGATGATCGCATCGACCGCCGCCTCGATCGCCCCGAGATCGGTCACCTGTTTCATACCGCGCGCTTCGACGATGGCGCGCGGGTCGCCGTTCTTCTCCTCTTCGATAAGGATCAGCAACAGGTCTTTGGCGATCTTCCCGGAGATCGTGCCGTCGACGATGAGGTCGACAAGCCCCGCGATCTGGGCCGGCTTCAAGTGCGTCTGCCGCACGGAGAGGCCGACAGAGTTCGCGTAGGCCGCAACGTCACCTGTGATCCAATTTGCAACAGCTTTGGGGTCGCGGCTCTTGCCGCCATCTGCGACCACCGCCTCGAAATAGTCCGCCGTCTCCCTGTCGGCGACGAGGACGTCGGCGTCGTAGGCCGCTAGGCCATATTCGGCAATGAACCGGGCCTTCTTGGCATCCGGCAATTCCGGCAGCGCGGCGGCGAGCCGACCGACGTAGGCCGGATCGAGCTCGAGCGGCAGAAGATCCGGGTCGGGAAAATAGCGGTAGTCGTGCGCCTCTTCCTTGGAGCGCATCGAACGCGTCTCGCAGCGGTTCGGATCGAAGAGCCGCGTCTCCTGATCGATGGTGCCGCCATCTTCCAGAATGGCGATCTGCCGGCGCGCCTCGGCCTCGATTGCCTGGCCGATGAAGCGGATCGAATTGACGTTCTTGATCTCGCAGCGGGTGCCGAACGGCGCTCCCGGCCGGCGCACCGAGACATTGATGTCGGCGCGCAGTGAGCCTTCCTCCATATTGCCGTCGCAGGTGCCGAGATAGCGCAGGATCGTCCTGAGCTTCGCCACGTAGGCTTTAGCCTCCTCGGCGGAGCGCATATCGGGTTTTGAGACGATCTCCATCAGGCCGACGCCGCTGCGGTTCAAATCGACGAAGGACTCGGTCGCCGACTGATCGTGCAGCGATTTGCCGGCGTCTTGCTCGAGGTGAAGGCGCTCGATTCCGACCTCGATGCGCTCGCTCGGCGTGACATCCACGATGACCGTGCCTTCTCCGATGAGCGGGCTCTTATATTGCGAGATCTGGTACCCTTGCGGCAGGTCGGGATAGAAATAGCTCTTGCGGTCGAAGTGCGAGTGCAGATTGATCTTGGCCTTGAGACCGAGCCCACTGCGCACCGCCTGGGCGACGCATTCGGCGTTGATGACCGGCAGCATTCCGGGCATGGCCGCATCGACCAGCGAAACATGCGCATTGGGCTCACCGCCGAATTCGGCCGAGGCACCGGAGAACAGCTTCGCCTTGGAGATCACTTGGGCATGGACCTCCATGCCGATCACGACCTCCCACTCGCCGGTCGCGCCCGTGATGAATTTCGAGGGCCTCGCGTTCACCGATCCGCTCTCCGCCCGCCTAGCCGCTGCTTCCATTCTTACGCCACGGTTGCCATCGTCATCGACGTTATCGCGCCCGCCGCTCCCCGACATTCCGTCCTTTCGCGACCTTTTTGTAATCCATTCCGGAGCGTTACTATAGCCGGAGCGCCGGGACTTAAGGATGGCTTGCTCGCATTTCTGTTGCTTTTCAAGCGCTCCCCCTGTGCGGCGAAACTTTGCCGAAGCGTTTTTACATGAAATAAATTTCACGTCCCGTCGCCGGAACGCTCGCCGGCAAGGAACCGTTTTCCCAGTAGGCGATGAAGGGATGCGCGCATGCACAGCAGGATGCTTAGAATTAGAAAAAGACTGCTAGGATGCACGTCACTGCCCATCGCCTGTTTGCTCGCGATTGGACTGGCGATCGGACCGGCTTTTGCCCAACACAATAGCCATGCACAGGCGAAGTGGCCTTCATCCGCTCCCACTGTGAAAGGCATCGCGCCCGGAACCAGCGATACGCAAAACTTGGTCAATGAGTCAACGCATGTGGTGCGGATGATTGAAGCCGAGCCGTCCTTCGCCAGTCTCCTACAAGGGGCGAAAGGCATCTTCATCGTGCCCAAATATCGAGAAGGCGCCCGAGGCAGTACCGGTGTTCTCGTGATCCAGCACGGCACCGCTTGGACTGATCCGGCGTTCCTTGATGTCGGTGCGATCAAGCTGCGTCCGAACGCCAGCGGTTCCGGCGCAACCGTCCTGCTGCCGATGGACCAACAAGCTGTCAACACGTTCGAGAATCCCAACACGTTCTCGATCGAAGCGTGGCAGCCCGTGGGCATTTCGAAATCCGTCGACGTATGCCAGATCTCAAAGACCCTGCGGCGAGAATCCTGCCCTGGGCCGGCGAAGTTCGAGCGATACACAGGCTATGGCAGCAGCAACATTGTCGTGTGGACGGATATATCCGGCTACTATCCCGGCGGGAGCGTCAACGTCACCGGCATTCGTTGGGATAGGCCGGACAATCAAGCCTACTACGGTAGAAACGTCCGCTTGGCACCGATTCTTGGCGGTGCTACGAACAACGCAGGGGCCAAAAGCCTGAAGCACGCGCTGCCGGGCTAGCGCGATCGGGACCGTGGCGTCGTAAGCCGTCACCCACCAACGCATTCAGGTCCACCATTTTGGCGGCGGAGCAATTTTGGGCGCCGCCACTTCTATCACCGCCGCGATCGCAAACAATGTCTCTTCCTCGAAGGCGCGGCCGATCAGCTGCAAGGCGAGTGGCAGACCTTCCGAAGAAGTCCCCGCCGGCACGGCGATGCCCGGCAAACCCGCCATGTTGACCGTGACCGTGAATACGTCGTTCAAATACATCTCGACCGGATCGCTGGAGCCCTTCTCGCCTAAGCCAAACGCGGCGGACGGCGTCGCTGGCGTCAGGATCGCATCAACGCCTGCCGCGAAGACCGTCTCGAAGTCGCGCTTGATAAGCGTCCTGATCTTCTGCGCCCGGACGTAATAGGCATCGTAGTAGCCGGCCGAAAGCACGTAGGTGCCGATCATGATCCGGCGGCGGACCTCTTTGCCGAAGCCGGCGGCGCGGGTCTTCTCGTAGAGTTCGGTGACGTCCTTGCCGGGAACGCGCAGGCCATAGCGCACGCCGTCGTAGCGGGCGAGATTGGAGGAGGCTTCGGCCGGCGCCACAATATAATAAGCCGGCAGCGCGTAACGCGTGTGCGGCAGCGAGATTTCGACGATCTTGGCTCCCGCCGCCTTGAGCCAGGCGACGCCCTCGCTCCACAGCCTATCGATCTCGGCCGGCATGCCGTCGAGCCGATATTCCCTCGGAATGCCGATCGTCTTGCCTCTGATCGACGTGCCGACGGCGGCGGCGTAGTCGGGTACCGGCCGATCGACGCAGGTCGCATCCCTCGGGTCGTGCCCGGCCATCGATCGCAGCAGGATCGCGGCATCGCGCACGCTGCGCGCGATCGGACCCGCCTGATCGAGCGACGAGGCGAACGCCACGATTCCCCAGCGCGAGCAGCGCCCGTACGTCGGCTTAACCCCCACCGTGCCCGTGAACGCGGCGGGCTGACGGATCGAACCGCCGGTGTCGGTCGCCGTCGCGCCGTAGCAGAGCCGGGCCGCGACCGCCGCCGCCGAGCCGCCCGACGAGCCGCCGGGAACGAGCTTGACGTTCGAGCCCGGCCGCCGCCACGGCGAGATCACCGGCCCGAAGTACGAGGTCTCGTTCGACGAGCCCATCGCGAATTCGTCGAGATTGAGCTTGCCGAGCATCACCGCGCCATCGCGCCAAAGGTTCGCAGTGACCGTCGATTCGTAGGTCGGCACAAAATTGTCGAGGATGTGGCTCCCTGCGGTGGTTTTCACGCCTTGGGTGCAGTAAAGATCCTTGATCCCGAGTGGAATTCCTTCGAGCGGGCGGGCCTCGCGGCGCTTCAGCCTCGCGTCCGATTGCGCCGCCATGGCAAGCGCCCGATCCGGCGTCTCGCTGACGAAGCAATTCAGCACCCGCGCCGCTTCAATCGCAGCAATATGCGCCTTGGCGAGCTCGACAGCGGAAAGGCTTTTCTTCACCAAAGCATCGCGCGCCGCGGCGAGGCTTAATTCGATCAATTCGGTCAATTCGTTGCTCTCACTTGGGCGCCGGCTATTCCACGACCTTCGGGACGACGAAATAATGGTCCTCTGTGGCGGGCGCGTTGGCGACGATCTCATCGGCGATGCCGCCGTCCGTAACCACATCGGCGCGCTCCTTCATGCGCATCGGCATCACCGAAGTCATCGGCTCGACGCCTTCGACATCGACCCCGGCGAGCTCTTCGACAAAGGCGAGAATGGCATTGAGCTCGGAGGCCAGATGCGGCACCTCCGCTTCCTCAACCTTGATGCGGGCGAGATGGGCGATGCGGCGCACGGTCGCCTGATCGACGGGCATGGAAACTCCACGGACGGGAAGTAGGCGAGCCTATACATCCGCGCGGCTGCCGGGGCAATGCGAGGTCCGGCACCTCAAAGCTCCAGGCTTTGGCCGATTTTCAAGACGACCCCCTTCGGCTTTGCACCGAGGGCGGCGATGAATTCGTCGGGGTTCTGGGCGAGCAGATCGAATGTGCCGTAATGGCAAGGCACCGCAATCTCGAAATCGAAGTAACGCTTGACCGCGGTGGCCGCCGTTCTGCCGCCCATGGTAAACCGGTCGCCGACCGGCACCAGCCCGATCTTGGGAAGATGCAACTCGTTGATCAGCGCCATGTCCGAAAAGATGTCGGTATCGCCCATATGATAGAGCGTCGGCCCGCGCCGGGGCGTGACGACGATACCGAACGGATTACCGAGATAGATGGACTGTCCGTTGACCGTGGTACCGGAGGAATGCAGGGCTTGCGTAAAGCCCACGCTGAAATCGCCGCAGTCGATCGTCCCGCCGGTATTGCCCGGGTTGATCTTGGCAACGCCTTGGGCTGCGAGATACATGCAGACCTCGAAACTGCCGACGAGCTCGGCGCCGCTCGTCTTGGCGATCTCGATGCTGTCACCGACATGGTCGTCATGGCCGTGGGTCAGAAGAATATGCGTAGTTCCGGCGGTCACGGCGGCAAAATCGAGGTTGAACTTGGGGTTGCCGCGCAGGAACGGATCGATAAGGATGATTGCCACGCCCGTCTCGATGCGAAAGGCCGAATGGCCGAGCCAGGTAAGTTTCATGGTGTTCCTCAACTTGCGCGCCGCAAAGATGGCGAGAAAAGCCGGTGGCTGCAAGAGCTCGCAGGCGGACGCATGAGTACCGCGCCCGTCAGGATCGAGGAGCTTGCCGGGCGTTTTACGGGCACGCAGAGGCTGATGGGCATCGATCTCGGCACGAAGACGATCGGTCTTGCGCTGTCCGACGTCGAGCGTCGGTTGGCGACGCCGATGGAAACGCTGGCGCGCGGCAAATTCTCGGTAGATGCGGCCAAGCTCTTGGCGCGGGCCAAACAATTCGATGTCGCCGCCTTCGTCGTTGGCCTGCCGCTCAATATGGACGGCAGCGAGGGCCCGCGCGCCCAGGCAACACGCGCTTTTGTCCGCAATCTCGGCGCGCTTTCGCCGATCCCTTGCGCTTTCTGGGACGAGAGACTTTCGACCGCCGCGGTGCACCGCGCTCTGATCGCACAGGACGTCTCGCGCGCCAAACGCGCCGAGGTGATCGACCGGATGGCCGCCGCTTATATCTTGCAAGGCGCAATCGACCGGCTCAACGGCGCAGCGATGCGAGAAATGCACTTCGGAGTCACGCCGTAGAGCGCTTGCTCGCCGTCACGCCGATTCCAGGACCGGCGTGACCGGCGCGGCGACCGGCAGGATGGCTTCGATCCGCGTTCCTTTGCCGTCGCAGGGGGTGACGCTGAGGTGGCCATCGCAGGCCCGCACTCGTTCGTGCATCCCGGTTAGCCCCAGGCCTCTTTCGAATCTCTCCGGGACGCCGATCCCATTGTCTTCGACCCTGACCCGCAGTCCGCGCCTGGCTTGCTCCGCAGGCTCCGAGTCGTATGTAACCCAGTCTACGCTCACGTTGGCGTGTGAAGCATCGGCATGGCGGAAGACGTTGGTAAGCCCCTCCTGTACGACGCGGTATACCGCGAGGCTGATGTTTTCATCGATCATCGTAAAATCGTCCGAGAGCTCGAGCGCGACCTCGATTTCAGGGTGCGCCGCGCGCCAGGAGCCGATGAGCGTGCGTAGTGCTTCGCCAAGTCCGAGCTCGCTGAGGCCTGCCGGTCGCAGGCGTTGCAGCAAGCGCCTGAGCAGCGTCTGAATCGATTCGGCTTGTTCGCCGATCGCGAGCAGGGTTTGGCCGACGTCGTCCGGCACCTTTTCGCAGAGCGCGCTCACATTGGCGCGGATACAGAAGAGATGTGGTCCCATTTCGTCATGCAGGTCGCGAGCGATCTGGGCGCGCTCCTCCTCCTGCACCTTCATGATCTGCTGGACGAGGCGGGTATTCTCCGCGTTCACCTTGGCGAGATCGACCGCAAGTCCATTGAGTTTTTCGGAAATATCGATGAACTCCGGCGGCCCGCGAGGCACGAGTTTTACGCTGGTGTCGCCCGCAGCAAGCTGGCTGATCGCCTGGCCAACCTGCGCGATCGGCGCGATGGCGCGGCCGACGAGAACCATGATGAAAACTAAGAGGCAGACGCCGAAGAGAAGCGCCGTCGCAACGATGGTGCCCATCTCCGTCCAGATTTCGGATAATTCCTGGGTGGGATCGGACGCGATGGCGACAACGCCTAAATTGCGGCCGTTGAAATTTGCTGGAATGACCGACAAGCGCGGGCGCGGCGTGAAAAGATTGATGAACCATTGCGGCGGCGGATTTGCGGAACTCGAATAGGTGAACTGCGGCATGACTTCGGCCTCCGCCTTGTTTGCCGCGAAAAATATCCGCACATGCCGGAGGTTCTGCAAATCCCCGATGAGCCTCATGAGCCGCGGAGCGGGATTGGGTGCATCCTGCAAGCTGACCAATACGGTCGAAATGACCTTGCGGGCCAACCTCTCATCGCTTTGGTCTTCTGCGCGGATGCGAGGACCCGCCTCCCAAGCAATCCACGCGATATTCACCAAAAGGGACACAAACAGAAGCGCGCCAAGCAGCAGGTTCAGTTGCGCGCGCAAAGAAAGTAATCGCATCGCCGACTTCTCCGTAACGCGAGTTTACCGGGCTTACCTGCCCTCTGCCAGCCCGCCGCCACGCTCCCCGAGTCCGGGAACAAATCCAAAGGCCGCCGGGAACATGTCGCGATTCAGGCAACGGCGCGAGGCCGATAATACATCTGATTGCAAAGACTTATTGACAGAAACCTGACGCACGCGACAAATGCCGAGGCCGCCCGGGAGCCAGTCATGCAAGTTCTTATAGTCGACGATCATCCGGTGATTATCTCCGGATGTCGGGCGATGCTTTCGCGCTACGACGACATCGCGGTGCTCGATGCGCCCGACGCCGAGCACGCCTATGAGCGTTATGTGGCGGCGCGACCCGACGTCGTGGTGATCGACGTTAATCTTCCGGGCACTTCGGGATTTTCGCTAACGCAGCGCATTCTGCATTACGACCCCGCCGCGCGCGTCGTCATCTTCACGATGAACGACGACCCGATCTTCGCCGCGAGGGCGATCGAGAACGGCGCAAAAGGATATATCGGCAAATGCGAGGATCCCGCCAAGTTCGTCGCCGCGATCCGCACCGTTGCGGCGGGACAAACATTCCTCGTGCCTGAGATCGCGCAGAAACTGGCCTTTTTCGATCTGGGGCAGCGCGGCGACGTCATTCATAGCCTCAATGCGCGCGAGCTGGAGATCCTGCGCCTCCTGCGCAGCGGCAAGAGCATGGCCGAGATCGCCGGCGTAATTAACGTCTCCTATAAGACCGTCGCCAATAGCTGCGTGATCTTGAAGCGCAAACTCGGTGCCCGCACGCCGCTCGATCTGGTGCGTATCGCGGTCGAAAACAATCTCGTCTGAAGGCGCACAAAAAAGCAGGATGGCGCCGGAATCGTTGCATCCGCACGGGCTAGCCACGCGGAAGCGAATCAGGAGATGACGCTGCAACGCGGGCGCGGCTATTCGGGCACGACGTTCTGCGGCTTGCCGGCGACCCAAGCCTCGATATTGTCGACGAGTTGGTTTGCGAGCCCCGTCATCGCTTCGACGCTCGCCCAGGCCACATGCGGGGTGATGATCAGGTTCGGCAGATTGGCGTCGAGCAGAACGTTGCCGTTCTTCGGCGGCTCGACGCTCAGCACGTCGAACCCGGCACCCGCGATTTCGCCGTTCTTCAGCGCTTCGACGAGCGCCTTCTCGTCGACAAGCCCGCCGCGTGCGGTGTTGATGAGGATTGCATCCTTTTTCATCTTCTTGAATTGGGCCGCACCGATCATGTTGCGCGTGTCTTCCGTCAGCGGACAGTGCAACGAGATGATGTCGCTTTGCGCGAGGATCGTGTCGAGGTCGACCTTTCCAGGGAATTCGAACACATCGGTGGCGATCACCTTCATGCCGAACGCCGTGGCGCGGGCGCCGACCGATTTGCCGAGCGCACCGTAGCCGATGAGACCGAGCGTCGAGCCGGTAACGTCACGGATTGGATGGTCGAAATAACAGAATTGGTTGATCGTCTGCCACTTGCCGCGCCGCACGTCGAGCACGTAGGGCACGAGGCTGCGGCGCAGTGCGAAGATCAAAGCCAGCGTATGTTCCGGCACGGTATTGACGGCGTAATTGCGGATGTTGGAAACCGTGATGCCATGCGCCTTGCAATAGGTCTTGTCGACGCAGTCGGTGCCGGTGGCGGCCACCGCGATGAGCTTGAGTCTTGGCAGCTTCTCGAGGCTCGGCGCCCGCATCGGCACTTTGTTGATGATCGCGATCTCGGCGCCGGCCAGCCGTTCGACGACCTGATCCGGAGAGGTCTCCTGGTATTCCTTGTAGGTGTGCGGGAACTTGGGCTCCCGCACCGAGACGCCGATCGTCGCGCGATCGAGGAAAACAATGTTAAGTGGCTTATCCGACACGAGCGCTTCCCCCTTTTTCTTCTTCCTATTGGCGCCGCGCCCGCCCGTCAATGCGTGCCGGAATTGCCGCTCTCAGAGGTCTTGCAAGAGCCGCTCGGCCGCCGAAATCTCCGCCTTGCCGGGAGATTCCTCGACGTTCAGTTCCCGCACGATCGCGTCTTCGACGAGCATTGAATAACGCTGCGAGCGCACGCCGAGGCCGCGTTCGGTAAGATCGACGGTAAGCCCGATTGCTTTGGCGAATACGGCGCTCCCGTCGGCGAGAAAGAGAACTTTGCCTTCGCCGCCCGAAGCCTTGGCCCATGCCTGCATGACGAAGACATCGTTGACGCCGGTCACCGCGACCTTGTCGACGCCTTTCGCCTTGAACGCATTCGCCTGCTCGATGTAGCCCGGCAGGTGGTTGAGCGAACAAGTCGGGGTGAATGCGCCGGGAACGCCGATCAGCACCACGTTACGGCCCTTGAAGATCTCCGCGGTGGTGCGGGTCTCGGGACCCTCCGGCGTCATCACCGTGAATGCCACTTCCGGCAAAGCATCGCCGACTTTGATCGCCATGGTCCCCCGCGTCCTCGCTGCGAGTTGCAATTTAGCGTAATCGCGGCGGCGGGCAACTGCGCGTCCGCCCAGGCCGCTTGGCCGCCTAAGGGAACGCTCGGCCGCCCGACCGGTTTGGGAAGCTGAACAAGTTTTCGAGTTGCGCGGCGTGGCCGCCGACACGGTCACCTGCCCGGCAATCGACGGCATTATCCAAGAAGCCGTCGAGGTCGCCGGCGACATCGACGATAAGAACGTTCTCGACGCGGCATTGATCGCCGCCGCGCAGGCCGTCGAACATTACGAAATCACTCGCTACTGCACGCTGATCGCTTGGGCGAAAGAACTCGGCGCCGACGTTTGCGTAGATCTCCTCGATCAGAATCTCGAAGAAGAAACGAAAGCAGACGAGAAACTGACCAATTTGGCGGAAGGGAGCGTCAACCGCGTCGCCGCCTGAACGTTCTAACGAAGCGAAGTATTGAAGAAACGCTCATGCTGGAGAGCCGAAAGATGCGTCTCTCCAGGCGTGAGGGATTTCGACGCTCGGATAATCAGCTAACCGCCGGTGACCGCAATTATCGCGCCCGACACGTAAGCTTGTCGGTTGCGAACTATATCTTTGGAATTTATTCAGTGTGTAAGCAAGCGGTACAGTATAGTTTCTGCCGTGAGGCTATTTAGTATCGGAAGCCAGGCTATGACTCTACAATTTCACGAAGATTAACGTTAGTTTAACTTTACAATTTTTTGCGAATTCCCCGTAGTTACCCGCAACATCGGAACAAGCTGCGGCGCCTGGGGATTGTCTCCGCAGCCGGGTATTCGGCGCGCCTGGGGGCTGGAATTTGGGAGAATGATGATGGATCATGAACGTTCAACCGCAAATCGTGGATTTGCCTCCATGGAGGAGGAAAAACAGCGCGAGATCGCCCGTAAGGGCGGCGCGAGCGTTCCGGCCGGCGAGCGCAGCTTCTCGAAGAACCACGAACTGGCGGCCGAGGCGGGACGCAAAGGCGGCGCCAGCGTGCCGGGCGAGAAGCGGAGCTTTTCGCAAGACCATGAACTTGCCTCGCAAGCCGGAAGGAAAGGCGGCCATGCCTCCGGCGGAAATTTCGCCAACGATCCACGCCGTGCCTCCGAGGCCGGCAGAAAAGGCGGTCACGCCTCGGGCGGCAATTTCGCCAACAATCCGCAGCGCGCCGCACAAGTCGGGCAACGTGGCGGCGAAGCCTCGCACGGGCGCCGCTGAGAGCGGAGCATCCGAGACGCTCCCACGGGTTCGGACATCGGCGCGGGACGAACTCGGTTCTTGACGTTGCCGGCTGCAAGGCGGCGCTTCAGCAGCGGCGACTTGCCTACCTGGTTTTGGTCGGTGGCGCTACCTGTGTCGTCTGCTCGACTGGCGGCACCGAAGGAAGCGTGAGTTCCGTCGTGAACTCATATGCCTTCTGCGCGCCGGTAAGCGTCAGTTGGACCGCAACGCGCTG
>JBOHJJ010000150.1:0-32772 GCA_050728495.1 Methylovirgula sp. | reverse complement strand
CCGCGTCGGCTCGCGCCGCGGCAAGCGCCTGGCGGCGCGCCTCGCGCAGAAGCTCTGCTTCGCCGATCTCGTCCATCACCTCGAAACGCGCCGGCACGTTCGCCTCGAACGGAAAGAGGTGAAGTAGCCGCTCGCAGAAACCGTGGATGGTGTGCACCTTCAGACCGCCCGGCGTTTCGACGGTGCGGGCGAAGAGACGTCGCGCGAAAGTGAGAGTCTCAGGCTCGGGCTGCGGCGCGCCGATGGCGAGGATCGCTTGCCGCAGCGCCGCGTCGTCAAGCTCGGTCCATTGCGAAAGCGCCGCGAAAATCTTCGCCGCCATATTCGCCGCCGCGGCCTTCGTGAAGGTGAGGCAAAGGATCTTTGCCGGCGCCACCCCGGCGAGCAGCAGGCGCAACACCCTTTGCGCCAGCACGTGCGTCTTGCCGGAGCCAGCGTTCGCCGAGACCCAGACCGACACGTCGGGGTTCGAAGCCTTGGCCTGCTGGCCGACGACCTGCGCGGGGAGTTGGAGCGTCATTGGCCGTTCCCGAGCGCCCATTCCTTCACGCGGGCGAGGTGGTCGTAGTCGTTGTGGCGAGCCGCGTATTTCGGGAACGGGCGCGGCAGATAGGGCGTCGCAGGATCGCGAAATTGATCGAGCAGCGCGCGCAGATCGGCAAAATGCTTCTCCGCCACTTCGGCGATGCTCTCGTCCTCTTTACCTTTGCTCCTGAAGCGGAGCGGCCTTTCTTTGCCGCCATCCTTGCCGAGAAGCTTGACGTAGAGCGCCTCTTCGACATGCGTGTCCGGCGGCAGGCCGAAGGCGCCGCGCCGCGCCATCGCCGCCTCCAACGTCAATTGCGGCGCGAAGCCGACTCGCACTTCGTCCATGCCGGGCGGCGTCCCGGTCTTGTAATCGACGAGCGTTACCGCACCGCCGGCACGATGTTCGAGCCGGTCGGCTTTGGCCGACAGCGTGAACTGCGTGCCGTCGGCAAGCGGAATGTCGATTTTACCATCGATTTCCATGTCGAGCTTGACGAGCGGGCGCCGCCTTGTCTCGAAATCGAGATAGAAGCGCATGGCGCGTTCGATTCGCGGCCATTGGAAGATTGCAAAATCGGGATTGGCAAACTGCTCCCGGAACGCGGCCCGCATCATCGCGGCAAGGCTAGAGGCCGCTTCGGCCGGCAGAACGCCCGGCGAATATCGCGCGCCGAACTCGGCAAGCACTTCGTGGATCGCGCTGCCCAGGATACGTCGCTCCTCGGCTTCGTCGGCGCCGGGAAGCGCGACGAGCTTGAGGATGAACTCGGCATAGATCGCGTAAGGGTCGCGGCGCAGCGTCTCGATTCGCGTCACGCTGAGGCGAGACGGCCGCAGCTCGACGGGCGGCCGCGGCATCGGCCGTTTGCCCGAAGCGGGCGCCGCGGGTCGGTCAATCGCGCCGGCGAGCGCGAGGAGAGCTCTGCCGCGGGCGCGGCAGGGTTCGAATTGGTCCCCGGCGAGCGTCGCGAGCCTTTGCACGAAACGCGAAGCGACGGTCGGCGTACCGTTGCGCTTGAGCGCGCGGCTGAGGATGACGCGCTCGTGACCCATCGCCATGACGAAATCGTGCGCCGTCTGGCCGATCTTGCGTTCTGGCGGCGTAAGCCCGAGCGCGGCCCGCATCGGCCGGTTCAGGAAGGCGTCGCTCTGCACCTGCGGCGGCCAAATCGTCTCGTCGAGCCCGCCAAGCAACATCACGCCGGCGTCCATGAGGCGCGCTTCGAGCAGGCCCAAAATTTTGAGCCGCGGATGCGTGCGACGCGGCTGGCGGAGGATGACCTCGGCCATCGTCTGGTCCAGGAATAGCGCGTACGCCTCGGCATCGAAGCGCAGGTCGGGGAGGGCGCAACGGTGCAGTTCGCACAACAAAGCGTCAAATGCCTCGGCGTCTTCGCCGCGTGCGTCGTGCGTCACCGCGTCGAGCGCATGGCGGTGCGCCTCGATCCAAGTGCGAAGCGGATACGCGCCGGTAAGGGCGACGAGCGGCGCGAGCGCCGATTGCAGCCGCACCAGCAAATCTTCGAGCTTCGCCCAATCGTCTTCGCCGATGCGTTTCTGGGCCGGATGTGCGAAGTGCTCCGCCGCGGCGCGCCGCGCAGCCGAGATCGCCTCCGCAGGCGCAGTCGGCAAAGGACGCAATTGACGCAGCACCCCGATTTCGAAGAGCGGCGCCAGCCGTTCGATGTCGGCGCGGACAAGCCCGAGCTGCGTCAAAGGATGGGCGAGGAGCGCGACCAAATCCGCGGCCTCGCCCGAGCTGGCGAGCATCGTCAGCCGCGCCAGCCTTCCATAGAGGCTGGCGCTCAACGGCTCGCCCGCCGAATCGTCGATCTCGACTCCGAAGCGGCGAAGCTCGGCGCCGACACGGCGGGCGAGTTCTCGGTCGGGAGTCGCAAGAGCCGCCGTAGCACCCGGCGTTTCCAAAACCTGGCGCAGCGCGATGGCGAGAGAGAGCGCTTCCTCGCGTTCGTCGGCCGCCTCGATCAAGGTCACCCCCTCGAGCGCGGCCGCGATCTCGCCGCGGCGGTCCCGATAAAGCCGCCACATCTCGGTCGTAGCGGCCGGGCGCAAAGCCCCCGAGAAGAATTTGTCCCGCGCCCCGCGGGCGGGGGCCGGCGCGCCAAGCTCGATCACGCTGTCGCGCTCGACGCCGAGGATCGGCAGCAGACGGCGCAGCGCCGCCTGCGGATGGCCGAAGCCCGGCTCGTCCGCCTGCGTGTCGCCGATCAGCCGCCAGCTCGGTTCGTCGAGCCAAAGATCGAGGCCGGGCAGCACCACTGCGCCGCGCGGCGCGGCGGCAATGGCGGCAAGCAGCCGTGCCGTGGCGCGATTGGTGCCGGTCGAACCCATGGCGATGACCGGTCCGGCACGCCCCGCCTCGATGCGCGCGATCTGCGCCTCGACAAGGATCTGTTGGCGGCGCGCCGTATCGACGAGTCCATGCGCTGCGAGAATTGTCGGCCATTGCGTGACGGCGATATTTAGGAAATCGAGCGTGATCCGCCAATATTGGTCGAACTCCGGCAGGGCAAGGGGGTCGAGTTTCTCCCAGCCCACGTCTTCGATGATCAATTCGTCGATGAGATCGGCGAGCGCCCCGGCGAGATGCCAGGCGTCGGCCGCCGAGGTGCCGACGAGACAGGATTCGCCCGCGTCGGTGACGAAGCTTCCGTCGGCATTCACCGAGACGATCGCGTGCCGTAAAGCCAAGGCCCATTTTTGCACGAGCGCGGCAAGCCGCATGCGCCGCCAGACCTCGCTTGCCGCTTGGGCGGCGCCAAGCGGGGATTCGAGCGCCGCTTCTTCGAAGAGGAGGTTTGTCTGCGTCGCCTCAAGACCGCCAAGCGGCAGGATGCGCGGCAGCAAGGTTGCGGGACGATCGAGGGCGCCGGCAAATTCGTCGACGAGCGCTCGCGCCGCGCGCCGCGTGGGGACATAGATCGTCGCCTCGGCGAGATCGAGCGCGCCTAAAGCGCGCGAGAATCCTTCGACGATCCGCCCTTCGAGAAGCGCGGCGACGAAGGATTTCAAAAAAGGCGCACCGGGAGCGATGCTGAAAACGTGTTTGATGGGCATGGCCCTTCCGCGGCGACTCGGGCGTCGCTGCGGAAGGGATAACCCAAACTTGCGTTATCCGCGACCGATGCCGTTCAAGCTGTGGGCGACGCGTTCGATCCGCGCGGCGGTGTCGCCGAGCGACTCGGCGACGCCGTCGGCCCATTCGTCCCGCTCGGCCTCCAGCGTCGTCCTGGCTGAATTGAGATTGACGATCTCGATTTCGAGCGCGGCGATGCGCCGATTGGTTTCAGCGAGCTCGTCGGCGAGGGTAATCGCCGCCATGATCGTCAATCGTTGATCGCCGATTTCCCCGAAGTTGCGTTTGAGAGTTTCGATCTTTTCGTCGATTTGCCGTGCAAGACCCTGCAGGTGGGCTTCCTCGTTCTCGCCGCAGGCGACGCGATACACATGCCCGGCGATAGTTACCGTAACCTGCGCCATGACGCGCGCCTCCTATGCTACATCGCTACGTGAGATATCATTTCTTGGATCGCCAAACGGGCTCGCGCGAGCCGCAGTGCCACCTCGTTGTTGGCTAATTCCAAAGACTGCGACCGGGCTACCGCACTGTCGAGCTCGACAGCGAGCCGCGTCCGATCATCCTGCAGTACCACGAATTCTTCTTCGATATCGCTGCGCTCGGCGTCTGCCTGCAGTCGACGCTCGCAGGCGGCTTCAAGTTGGTCGAGAGCAGCTACAAGGCCTTTCATAGCGGCCTTCAGACGGGCTGGCGTACTCATCCGATCTGTCCAGAACGCTTTTCATTAGGCGCTGTTCAGGGGGAAGCGTCAACGCCTTCCACCCTCGCTACCCACAGGCATTTTCCTTGGCGTATTTGCATTAGGTCACCTGAACGATAATTCTTGACGTGCGGCAGCCCGCTCCGACGTCAAGCGGATGGCGCGCGTGGAACGAAGAGGAGCCGTGCGCCGTTGGCCCCCCGTTGCAAAATGGATCCGCTATCCGCCCAACGGCGGCTGCGCAGCAAGACGCGGCATCTACGTGGAGATCGGGCCGAAGACGATTGCGGTCGTGCGGCGCTATTCGCCCGCGACATTATGGTCGCGGCGGATTGCATTGCACAAAGTCGCGCCGTCTTGCGCGGATTTCGTTCTCGTGCAAGACAGTGGCCGCCCGATCCCGCGCCAAACCGAAACGAACTCGTGCGGACGGCATCGATCGGCGGGATGCGTTGCGACGAGATCTGCGAGGTTGGGAGGGTTGGCGGCCGGAGCCTGCGGGACGACCCCCGCTGATTGATCCGCCGATTCCGTCATTTGCCGGTTGCATATGAAGAGGGCCGTGCCTGGCTCCGGCAATCGGAGAAAGCATAGCAATGAATTTCTCTTCAAAGTTCTAGGGAAATCCGGCTCATAAGGTTTGCAACCTGGCGCGCTGCGTCCCGCGCTTACGGAAGGTTTGAGCATGACGGTCAATGTCGCGATCAACGGATTCGGGCGGATTGGGCGCAATATTTTGCGCGCCATCGTCGAATCGGGGCGCCGGGACATCCGCGTCGTGGCAATCAACGATCTCGGACCGGTCGAAACCAATGCGCATCTTTTGCGTTTCGATTCCGTTCATGGTCGGTTCCCGGGCGAGGTAAAAGTGTTGGGCGACACGATCGACGTCGGCGACGGCCCGATCAAGGTCACGGCGCTGCGCAATCCCGCGGAACTGCCGCACAAAGAACTCGACGTCGACATCGCGCTCGAATGTTCGGGCGTCTTCGCGTCGAAAGAAAAGGCTTTGGCGCATCTGAAGGCCGGCGCCAAACGGGTTCTCATCTCGGCGCCGGCGGAGGACGCCGATCTCACGGTGGTTTATGGCATCAATCACGACAAGCTCAAGCCGGAACACCGCGTCGTCTCGAACGCTTCGTGTACCACCAATTGTCTTGTGCCGGTCGCCAAGGTCCTTAACGACGCCATCGGAATCGAACGCGGTTTCATGACGACGATCCATTCCTATACCGGCGATCAGCCGACGCTTGACGCGCTGCACAGGGATCTTTACCGCGGCCGCGCCGCGGCGCTGTCGCTCATTCCCACGTCGACCGGCGCCGCGAAGGCCATTGGCCTCGTCCTGCCGGAGCTCAAAGGCAAGCTCGACGGTTCGTCGATCCGCGTGCCGACCCCGAACGTATCGATGATCGACTTTAAGTTCGACGCCACGCGCGCTACGAGTCCGGAGGAGATCAAGGAGGCCGTCAAGCGCGCCTCGGAACAGCAGTTGAAAGGCATTCTCGGCTTCACCGAGAGTCCGAATGTATCGATCGATTTCAATCACGATTCGCGTTCGTCGATCTTTCATGTCGATCAGACGCGCGTGATCGAAGGAACCTTCGTTCGAGTCGTCGCCTGGTACGACAACGAATGGGCGTTCTCGCATCGCATGGCGGATACCGCGGTCGCAATGGGGAAACTTGGATGACAAGAGCCGCGCCGATGGCGCCATTTCCGACCCTCGACGATGCCCAGCTTGCCGGCAAGCGCGTGCTGATCCGCGTCGATCTCAACGTGCCCATGGAATCGGGCAAGATCCTCGATTGCACGCGCATCGACCGGATCCTGCTCAATCTTCGCGAGATCGCCGCCAAGGGCGCGAAGGTGATCATCCTTTCGCATCACGGGCGGCCGAAAGGGCCCGACCCACAACTTTCGTTGCGTCCGGTCGTGCCGGAACTCGAACGCCGGCTGGGCAAGCCGGTCGCCTTTTCTCCCGATTGCATCGGCGATGCCGCCAAAAAGGCCGTCGCCGCGATGCACGACGGCGATTATCTCCTCCTCGAAAATACCCGCTTCCACGCCGGCGAGGAAAAGAACGACCAAAGCTTCGTCGCGGCCCTTGCCGAACTTGGCGACGTCTACGTCAACGACGCCTTCTCCACCGCGCATCGCGCCCACGCTTCGACGGAAGGGCTGGCGCGCAAATTGCCGTCCTTCGCCGGCCGCTCGATGCAGGTCGAGCTGGAAATCCTAACCAACCTGCTCGCCGATCCGGCGCATCCGGTGATGGCGGTCGTCGGCGGCGCCAAGGTTTCGACCAAGCTCGAACTTCTCGGCAATCTGATGCGGCGTGTGGATCTCTTGGTCATCGGCGGCGGGATGGCGAATACGTTTCTCGCCGCGCAAGGCAAGGCGATCGGCAAATCCATCTGCGAGATGGAATTCGCCAACGTGGCCCGGCAGATCGTGGCGGAAGCGGCAAGCGCGAACTGCGAACTGGTGCTGCCGGTAGACGTCGTCGTGGCACCCAAGCCCGCGGCCGACGCGGCGGCGCATGTCGTCGATGTCGACCATGTCAAACCCGACGATATGATTCTCGACATCGGGCCGAAGACCGTGGAGCGGATCGAGGCGCTGCTCGAAGGCACCCACACGCTCGTTTGGAACGGGCCGTTCGGGGCCTTCGAAACTCCGCCCTTCGACGCGGGAACAACCGACGTCGCAATGGTGGCCGCGCGGCTCACGAGAGCCGGGGAACTCGAATCGATCGCCGGAGGCGGCGATACGATCGCGGCGCTGAACAAGGCGGGCGTGGCGAAAGAATTTACGTATATCTCGACTGCGGGCGGCGCCTTTCTCGAATGGCTGGAAGGCAAGCGTTTGCCGGGCGTCGAGGCCTTGCGAAACGGCGCTTGCCGGGTATGATTCGAGGGTCTGCAATGCGCAGCATTTGTGGATCAAGCCGGTGAACAAAGATCAGCTGGCTAGAACCGCACAGGCCATGGTGGTTCACGGCAAAGGCATTTTGGCCGCCGACGAAAGCTCGGCCACGATCAAGAAGCGCTTCGACACGATCGGAGTCGAATCGACCCCCGAGTCGCGGCGCGATTACCGCGAGCTTCTGTTCCGTGCCCGCGCGGCGATGCGGCAGCATATTTCCGGCGTGGTCCTCTATGACGAGACGATCCGTCAAAAGGCGGCGGACGGAACGCCGCTCGTCGCGTTGATCGAGCAATCGGGCGCGATCCCCGGCATCAAAGTCGACACCGGCGCCAAGCCTCTGCCGGGCTTTCCCGGTGAGACGATCACCGAAGGGCTCGACGGGCTCGCCGCCCGGCTCAAGGAGTATTACGGGCTCGGGGCGCGTTTCGCGAAATGGCGTGCCGTGATCGACATCGGCGCGGGAATTCCGACACGCCCCGCGATTAAAGCCAACGCGCAGGCGCTCGCCCGTTACGCGGCGCATTGCCAAGCCGCGGATATCGTGCCGATCGTCGAGCCGGAAGTGCTGATGGACGGCGATCATTCGCTCGATCGCTGCTACGAAGTGACCGAAGAGGTGCTGAAAACGGTGTTCGCCGAGCTCTACGAGATGCGGGTGACGCTCGAAGGTATCGTGCTCAAGCCAAATATGGTGATCCCCGGAATGAAGGCGGCGAAACAGGCACGCCCCGACGAAGTTGCCGCGGCGACCGTGCGTCTCCTCAAGGATTGCGTGCCGGCGGCGGTTCCGGGCATCGCGTTTCTGTCGGGCGGCCAGTCGGATATCGCCGCCACCGCCAATCTCGATGCGGTCAACCGCCTGGGGCCGTTTGCCTGGGCAATCACCTTCTCCTACGGCCGCGCTTTGCAGGCGGCGCCGCAAAAGGCCTGGGCGGGCAAGCCCGGCAATATCGCCGCCGCCCAGGCCGCGTTCGATCACCGGGCGCGGATGAACGGACTGGCGGCGCTCGGCCAATGGTCCGAGGCGCTGGAGAAAGCTGCCGCCTGAGGCACGCCCCGCGCTTTCGCCCCAATTCTCGGCGAGCTTGATTCAAAGATGGCAGGTCGCACGGCGAGCCATGCCGGGCGCAAGAATGATCTAGGCCGTGCCCCTGATGTCCATCCCGCGTCTCTACCTGATCACGCCGCCTGTGACCGATGCCGCGGCTTTCGCCACGTCGTTTGCGGCGGCGCTCGGTGCCGGGGATTTCGCTTGCGTGCTCGTACGGGCGAGCGAAAGCGCCATCATCGGCAGGCTCGCCCCCATCGCGCAACGGCGCGGCATCGCCTGCCTGGTCGGCGATCCGCGCCTCGCGGTGGCGCGCGACTGCGACGGGGTCCACGTCAACGGCGTCGGACCGGCGCTCGAGGCCGCGCTCGCCGCCATGAAGCCGCAGCGGATCGTCGGCGTTGGCGGTCTCGCGAGCCGCCACGATGCGATGTCGGCGGCCGATGTCGATGTCGATTACCTGATGTTCGGCGCGCCCGACGAGTCGCTCGATTTCGTGGAGATCCGCGAACGGATCGCTTGGTGGGCGGAGATCTTCAATCCACCTTGCGTCGGCTACGCGCGCGGGCTGGACGAAGTTGCGGCGCTGGCCCGCGCCGGTGCCGATTTCGTCGCGCTTTGCGATGTGGTGTGGCGCGATCCGCATGGACCCGCGGCGGGCGTCGAAGCGGTTGAGCGCGCGCTCGCCGCGCCGCGCGAGCCGACCGTATGAAGCGCCTCTGCCTCTGGATCTCGTTGTGTGTCGGCGGCACGCCGGCGTTTGCCGCGGATACCGCGGCTCCTGCCGCAGCGAACGCGCCAAGCTCGACCGCCGCGCCCGCTCCGGCCCAAACCCCGGATCTCGCTTACGGCGCCTACCAGCGCGGCTACTACATCACCGCCTATCAGGAAGCGATGAAGCGGCTCAAGGCCAATCCCAACGACGCCGTTGCCATGACGCTGATCGGCGAACTCTATCGGCAGGGATATGGTCTCAAACTGGACTACGCCGAGGCGGACCGTTGGTATGCGAAGGCCGCCGCTCTCGGCAACCGTGAGGCGATCTTTGCGCTCGCTCTTGCAAAATTGACCGGGCAGGGCGTGCCCAAGGACCGCGCCGGAGCCGCCGCGCTCTTTAAGAAGGCCGCGGCAATGCACCATTCTGGGGCGCTCTACAACCTTGGCGTCATGGCGGTGGAAAATAACGGAATCTTCCCCGATTTCGCCAAGGCCGCGCGCCTGTTCACGCAGTCGGCGGAACTCGGCTATCCGGACGCGGCCTATGCGCTGGCGCTCTGCTATCGCAACGGAAAGGGCGTCCCGCAGGACAACAAGCTCGCCGCGCAATGGATGGCGCGGGCAGCCGCCGAGGACGACGTTCCGGCCGAAGTCGAATACGCCATCATGTTGTTCAACGGGATCGGAGTCGACAAAGACGAGGCCGCCGCCGCGAAGCTTTTCCTCAAAGCCGCCACCGAGCAAAATCCGGTGGCGCAGGATCGCGTCGCGCGGCTCTATGCAACCGGACGCGGCATCCGCAAGGATCTGGTCGAAGCCATGAAATGGCATTTGATCGCGCGTTCCGCCGGCGAAAAGGACGCATGGCTCGATAGCATATTGGACACGCTCACCCCGGCGCAGAAGGTCGCCGTGGAGACCGCGATCCGCGAATATAACGGGGCGATCGTCGGGCCCTGATACTCAACGGGCGCGGGGATGTGCGCCACGATAAGCCTCGATGAGCCTGGTGCTGTCGATCGCCGTATAGATCTGCGTCGTCGACAGCGTGGCGTGACCCAACAGTTCCTGGATGGTGCGCAGGTCGCCGCCGCGTCCCAGCAGATGCGTCGCAAACGAATGGCGCAGCGCATGCGGCGTGGCCGTTTCCGGCAAGGCAAGCGCACCGCGCAGGCGTTCGACTGCAAGCTGGATGACGCGCGCCGACAAAGGTCCTCCTTTGGCGCCGACGAACAGCGGCGCGTCGGGCGCCAAGACGTAAGGGCAGAGGTCAAGATAGGCCGCGATCGCCTTCTTCACCGGGGAGATCACCGGCACGCTGCGGCTTTTGCCGCCTTTGCCGAGGATCGTCAGATAATCTAGCCCGCCGGTTGGCGCGTCCTTGCGCGCAATCGACAGAGCCTCGGAAATGCGCAAGCCCGCGCCATAGAGCAGGGCGAGGACGGCCGTATCGCGGGCGAGGATCCAATTGGTGCGCTGATCCGCGGCGGCGCGCGAGCCGATATCGACCACCGCACAGGCGGCTTGCGCCGTCAAAGCCTTGGGCAGACGACGTGGCAGTTTCGGACTACGCAGCGACGAGAAGACCGCAAGTTTCGAGACGCCGCTTCGCTCGATATGCCGCGCGAAGGAACGAAGCCCGGAAAGCTGGCGCAGTAGCGAGCGACTGCCGGCGCCCGATTTGCGGCGTGCTGCGAGAAACGCGCGCAGATCCGCCGGCGCGATCTTCCTGAATAGCGCCAGGCTCGGCAACGCGCCGAAATGTACCGCGAGGAAACGAAGAAACTGACCGACGTCGCGGCGATAGGCGGCAAGCGTATGGGCCGAGACGCGGCGCTCGCCGGAGAGATGCGAAAGCCAATCTGCGAGCGCAGCCACAAGGGGGGGATCGGCGGGCCCGGGGCTCTTCTCGGAAGCGAATTGGTTCGGCCGACGCATGCGCGACCTATGCCGCCGTAGGCTTAAAGAAAGTGTTGCCGCCCGACGCTCGGCGCGGGCTAGTTCGTTCTTCCGACGTCGGCGATGAGCTCTTCGGTCGCTTGGGCGAGCAATTCGTCCATTTTGCGACGGATCTGGTGATCGGAGAGTGCCAGGCCCGCGGCAAGGAAATCGGCGCGGATCTTACGGAAGATTGCTTCGTCGCCGTTTCCATCGAGTTGGGCGGCGATGAGGGCGTTGGCGTAGGCCTCGGCCGCTTCGCCCGCTTTCCCCAGCTTTTCCGCCGCCCACAGTCCAAGCTGCCTGTTGCGGCGGACAAGCGCCTTGAATTTGAGTTCCTCATCATGCGCGAGTTTGGCTTCGTAGGCTTTTTCGCGCTCGTCGAACGTGGTCATCGAAACCTCGCATTCGGCCGGACCGATTAGCTCCGAACGGGGGGCTTGGCCACACCCAAGATCTTTTAGGCGCCCGCCGGCGGGAAAATAGCGCCAAGGCCGAGCCTAAGCCTAAGCCGAATGGAAGCGGTCGCGCGCAAACCCACTTCTCGCCCTCAGCGAGTCGCTCTAAGTCATTGTAGAAGCAAGAAAAATTCGTAAGTTCCGGGTATCCATCCTGATCGGTCGCGCCGGCCATCCTAGCGTGGTGATGCTTGTATAGCTGGCCGGAAAAAGCTACGTACGTTTTTGGACCCGCGGCGCCAACGTGCCCCATCCATACCCGTAAAGGCCCAGCGTATTTCTCTTGCAGACGCGGCCTCGGGACCTCTTAAAGGAGCCAGGGCCACCCCATGGATCATCTCCAGCCAGGGCTAATCCCCATGAATCGCCGCCGGCGCATCTACGAAGGCAAGGCCAAGGTCCTCTACGAAGGGCCTGAACCCGGCACGCTCATCCAACATTTTAAGGACGACGCGACCGCCTTCAACGCCAAGAAGCACGAGATAATCGACGGCAAGGGCGTGCTCAACAACCGCATCTCCGAGTTCATCTTTCAGAACTTGAACGATATCGGCGTGCCGACGCATTTCATCCGCCGTCTCAACATGCGCGAACAATTGATCCGCGAGGTCGAGATTGTGCCGCTCGAAGTCGTGGTGCGCAACGTCGCGGCGGGCTCGCTTTCGACGCGGCTCGGGCTCGAGGAGGGCACGCAGCTGCCACGTTCGATCATCGAGTTCTACTATAAGAACGACGAATTGAACGATCCGATGGTATCGGAAGAGCACATCACCGCGTTCGGTTGGGCCAATCCGCAGGAGATCGACGACATCATGGCGCTCGCCATCCGCGTCAACGACTTCCTAAGTGGGCTCTTCCTCGGCGTCGGCATCCGGCTCGTCGATTTCAAGATGGAATGCGGGCGGCTTTGGGAAGGCGACGTGATGCGCATCGTCATTGCCGACGAGATCTCGCCGGATTCCTGCCGGCTCTGGGACATGAAGTCGAACGACAAGCTCGACAAGGACCGGTTCCGGCGCGACATGGGCGGTCTCGTCGAAGCTTATACCGAAGTGGCGCGACGTCTCGGCATCCTGCAGGAAAACGAGCAGCCGCGCATGATCGGCCCGAAGCTCGTCCAGTCCTGAGCGGCGACGGACGGCACCGGAAACCCCGTCGCCTGCGGCGGGGTTTTGTTTTTGCAGTGCAGCTCCGCTATATTGGCGAACGGAGCAAGACATGAACATAGTCCGGCATGATCCCCACCCAATGACTGCGGAGGAATTCTTCGCCTTCACAGAGATGCGGCCGGAGGATGGCAAATGGGAGCTGATCGACGGGGAGCCGGTCTTGAATCCATCACCGACGCGATTGCATCAACGCATTTTGGGCAATCTTCTCTCGACCCTGAAAATCTTGGAGCGCAGCCAGAGGCGTGGCGGCCGGCTTCCCTGGGAGGTTTTGCCCGGCATCGGCGTACGAATCTCCAATACCGATGCGCTCGTTCCCGATTTTCTTATCCGTCCCTTCGACGATTTTACGGGAGTTGAGTGCGATGACATGATTGCCGCCTTTGAGGTTCTGTCGCCTTCGACCGCCGATCACGACTTGCGCTGGAAGCGCCAGGCCTATGCGACGCTTGCTAGCCTCCAGCACTATGTCGTCGTCGCGCAGGACGCGGCGGAAGTTGTCGTCTTTGACCGGCAGCGCGGGTTTGCCGAGCGGCGGCTCGAAGGGTTGGGCGCCACGCTCGACTTGCCGATGCTTAACATCGCGCTGCCGCTCGCCGAGATCTATCGGGACACGGGCCTCGAACGCAAACCATGAAGGCGAACATCATCGTCACCTTGAAGAGCGGCCTGCTCGATCCGCAAGGCAAGGCGATCGAGGGCGCATTGAAGTCGCTCGATCTCGCCGGCATCGAGAGTGTCCGCCAGGGCAAGATTTTCGAAGTGGAACTTGCCACCGACGACCGCGCCAAAGCGCAGGATGTTCTCAAACGCGCCTGCGAGAAGCTGCTCGCCAACACGATCGTCGAGAATTACCGGATCGAGTTTTCATAAACCGTGCACAGCGCCGTCATTCTCTTCCCGGGTTCCAATCGCGAAGGCGACGTCATCCGCGCGCTCGCCAACGCCGCCGGACGCAAGCCGGCGCTCGTCTTCCATACCGAGCCGGAACTGCCGCAAGGCACCGATCTCGTCGTTCTGCCCGGCGGATTTTCCTATGGCGATTATCTGCGCTGCGGAGCGATCGCGGCGCGCTCTCCGATCATGGACGCGGTGCGCGCCTATGCGGGGCAAGGCGGCCGCGTACTTGGCATCTGCAACGGTTTCCAGATCCTCTGCGAGAGCGGCCTTCTACCGGGCGTGCTGATGCGCAACGGCAACTTGCGGTTTGCTTGCCACATGCAGCATCTGCGGGTCGAGCGCAACGACACGGCCTTTACCGCGCAATATCGAAAACATCAGGTGATCAAGGTCGCCATCGCCCACGGCGAAGGCAATTATACGGCTGACGCCGAGACGATCGCGCGGCTCGAAGGCGAAGGCCGCGTTGCGTTTCGCTATTGCGACGAAAAGGGCGTGGTCGGCGGGGCCGCCAATCCGAATGGCTCGGTCAACGACATCGCCGGCATTTATTCCGAGAAGTCCAACGTGCTCGGCTTGATGCCGCATCCGGAGAATCTCGTCGATTCGCTGGTCGGCGGCACCGACGGACGCGCGATGTTCGAGAGTTTGGCGGTAAGCTGAGTTCTAGGCATTGTAAGCCGGCCCTTGCGCCGTGTCGCTGGACATGGACCACCGTGGCTCGCCATCTCGACTTATAGAATATCTGCCCTAATTTAGCGCGGCGACCTATCGCTTTCCCAGACGCGCCTCCAGCGAAACCGTCGCTGTGGCGGGCGATCTCAAGCGAGATGAAGGATGTATCCAAGATGAATAAGTTGAAGATCGACCGCGTTCTTATCGCGGAAGCCCTGGTTGGCGACGGTAATGAAGTGGCCCATATCGACCTTATCATGGGACCGAGGGGAAGCCCTGCGGAAATTGCTTTCTGCACCACGCTTGCCAATCAAAAACGGGGCGACAACGCGCTGCTCGCGCTTGTTGCTCCCAACTTGATGGCCAAGCCGCCGACCTTGCTGTTCAACAAGGTCGAAATCAAGAATGCGAACCAGGCAACCCAAATGTTCGGTCCTGCGCAACGCGGCGTCGCGAAGGCAGTCGTGGATTCCGTCAAGGCGGGAATCATTCCTCAGGCCGAAGCCGAGAACGTGTTTATTTGCGTTGGCGTCTTCATCCATTGGGAAGCCAAGGACAATGCGAAAATCCAGGATTGGAACTATCAGGCGACGAAACTGGCAATCGCGCGCGCCGTTAACGGAGAGCCAAAAATTACCGAAGTCATCGCGCAAGAAGATGTGATGCAGCATCCGCTGGCCGCCCACGTTTGAAGACGGATTGCACCCATGGACGGCAGTGCGCGCCCAGGCGCCTTGAATCCCAGCAAGGCGCATTCGCGATCTACGCTTACGGCGTCGATTTTAGCCGGTCGAGATTTGCCTCTTGTTCGGCGAGCAAAGCGGATAACGTGGCGCGCCGCGCTTCGTCGCGGATCTCCGCAAGTTGCGCGCGAAAGTTCTGGATATTTGCGCGGCAGATCCACTCCTGCATGGCTTTGTCGCAAGGAGGGGCGGGTGCTTTCCCGGCATGAAAGCTTCGCTTGGCTGATGCGCCTATTTGCCGAGCGGGGCCTTGCCGCCGGCGGCCTGAAATTTTGCGAGGGCGCCTTCAACCGGTTTGAAGGCCTCCTTGGCGAGACTGGCATAAAGTTCGCCGATCTTGGTTATCTGCGCCAACAGCCTTTCGTAAGCGGACTGGGCATATTCTGACTGAATCTGAATTGTATCGTCGAGTGACTTGGCATTCAGCAGTCGCTCGATATAGGCGGAATTCGCCTCGATCGACTTTTTCGAGAACTCGGTCGTTTCGGCGGCGATGGTCTGCAGTCCTTTGGCGAGCGAAGCGGTCACCGAACTTGCAGCCTCGAGCTGTTCCTTGCCGAATTTCTGCAGTCCATCGAAATTGGCTGTCATCCTCTAACTCCTCTTACGGACGCGCACTGTCTGAGAAAGCTGCGCTCATGCGCCGCTTTAGCGCCGCCAGGGAAAAGCCGCGGCGCTCCCTGCACCCTAAACTGCGCTTGGCCACACGCCCCTCTTCACTTGACAAGCCAAATTCCGCATCATCCGCGCGTCTGTCTGTCTGATTTCGAACACATCAGATGCAAATCGCAATGAATCTCGCGCGATTTAAGCGAACGGTCGGCTACTCCTTTTCCTGACTTAGAAACAAATGATCGAGTTCGGCGCGGGTAGAAGCGTAACATTCGCACGCCGCGTCTTCGAGCCCGGCGCGGTTCACGATGGTCACACGGCCGCGCGCATATTTGATCAATCCGGCCTTTTGCAGAAAACTTGCGGTGATCGAGACGCCAGAGCGCTGAACGCCGAGCATCGTCGCCAGGAATTCGTGGGTGATCGGAAAGGAGTCGGAAAGAGCGTTGTCCTGGCAGATGAGAAGCCGGCGGCAACAGCGTTCTTCAAGTGAGTGCAGCCGATTGCAACCCGCGGTTTGCGCAAGCTGGCCGAAGGCGAAGCGGGTGTACTTTTGCATAACATCGTGAAGCGTATGGTCCGTCGCCATCACTTCTGCGAGGTGATCCCGCCGAATGCGGAATGCCTCGCCCGGAATTTGGACGACGGCCTCGATGATCGCGATCTCCATGCCGAAAAGCGCATTGGGATCGGTGACGCCTTCGATACCGACGACACCGACTTCGACGGCGCGGCCGTCTTTCATCGTCTTGACGAGCGAAACCAAGCCACGGTTGATGAAATACATATATCTGATCGGCCCATCCACATGATCGATCATCTGTCCCTTTGCCATGTCGAAGAGTTCGAGGGCCGGCCACATCCGCTTCAGTGTTGACGCCGGCAGAGCGAGAAGAATGCGATTGTTGATATGATCGTGCTCGCGGGGTTTGGACATTGTCTTTTGACCGGCCTTCGGCGTCGCAACTTTTCAACCTGGCCCGATCCTGCCGGATCGGGCAATGAGGCAGATCAATTACAGCTTTACTAGCAGGCGCGCCCATAGGGGGTTGGGCAGAAGGGCGAACGGGCAAGGAGACAACGCTTTCTAGAATTCGACATCGAGCTCCGCCAACTCTTCAGGCTCGGCGTTTGCCGCCTCGAACCATTCCGCCATCGGCGGCCAGTTCACGATCGTCTGACAATACGCCTTCGAAGTTTCGGCCATCGGTACGCCATAGGTAAGGAACCGCGTGCAAACCGGCGCATACATCGCGTCGGCGATGGTCGGTTTCGCGCCGAAGAGAAATAGTCCGCCCCAGCGCTCCAAACATTCCTTCCAGATCGTCTCGACGCGATCGATGTCCGGCTGGGCGCCGGCAAAAATCTTGAAGTTCATGTGCCGGGCTTTCAGGTTCATCGGCAACGCCGAGCGCAGATTGTAAAAGCCCGAATGAATTTCGCCGGAAATCGAGCGGCAATAGGCGCGCGCCGCCCGGTCGGCGGGCAGCATGCCGACCTTGGGATAGAGTTCGGCCAAATATTCGGCGATGGCGAGCGTATCCCAGACGCTGACGCCGTTCTGGGTCAGGCGCGGCACCAGCACGGAGGGGGCAAGCAGCAAAAGCTCGGCGCGGTTGGCTGGATCGTCGATCGAAACGACCTGTTCTTCGACCTCTAATCCGGCGAGTTGGCAGAGCAACCAGCCGCGCAGCGACCAAGAGGAGTAGTTCTTGCTAGAGATGGTCAGCACGGGACGCGGCATGTCGGCTCCTTATGCACGATGAATCTTTGGGCAACCGATGATATTGCAGCGCAGCATCAAAAGCACTAGCGTTCTAGCTGGAGACAGCAGCGTGCAAATGACCGGCCAATTTGACGATTTCCTAGTCCCAGATTGGATGCGCCGAGACACGCTGTATCGCACCTACCAGAGCTATTCCGAGGCCTCCGAACTGCTCCGCGGGATCGCCCGGACGGGAACCGATATCGGCAGATTGTTCAACGGGATCGGCGATTTGGGCATTTCCCAATGGCTGTCGGCGGGGCTCGAGCTGATCGCCCGGAGCAGGCTTACCCACACGCGGCCTTCCTACGGCGTCACGAGCATCAGCATCGAGGGCAAGAAAATCCCCGTGCGGGAAGAGACCCTTCTCTCCCTGCCGTTCTGCGATCTCATCCACTTCTCCAAGGACAGCGGCGCGGCGCAGCCGAAAATGTTGATCGTCGCGCCGCTCTCCGGACATTTCGCGACGTTGCTGCGCGAGACGGTGAAGACGCTGCTGCGCGATCACGACGTCTACATTACCGATTGGAAGAATGCCCGCGACGTGCCGCTTTCCGATGGTCCGTTCGGGTTCGAGGACTACGTCGACTACATCATCGCCGATCTCGAGAAGATCGGCCCTGGAGCGCATGTGCTTGCCGTCTGCCAGCCTTGCGTTCAGGCGCTCGCCGCGGTCGCCCTGATGGCGGAGAACCGCAACCCCGCCGAGCCGCGCAGCATGACGTTGATGGCGGGACCGATCGACACGCGGGTGAATCCCTCGAAGGTCAACGCGCTCGCGACATCGAAGCCCATCGAATGGTTCGAGAGGAACTTGATCTCGCGCGTCCCGTTTCGCCTGCCGGGCGAGGGCCGCAAAGTCTATCCCGGCTTCGTGCAGCTTTTCGCGTTCATGTCGATGAACATGGAACGCCATGTCAAAGCGCATCGCGATCTCTATCATCATCTCAGCAATGGCCGCGACGAAGACGCGCAGGCGATCATGACGTTCTACGACGAATATTTTGCGGTGCTCGATCTGCCCGCTGAGTTCTACCTCGAGACCGTGAAGATCGTTTTTCAGGACGCTTTGCTGGCGAAAGGAGAGCTGACACATCGTGGCCACAAGGTGAACCCCGGCTTGATCCGCCGTACGGCGCTGCTGACCGTCGAAGGCGAACGCGACGACATTTGCTCGGTCGGGCAGACGGCGGCGGCGCACCTCCTCTGCAACGGCCTGCGTCCGCATCTCAAGCGGCATCATTACCAGGTCGGCGTCGGCCACTATGGAACCTTCAGCGGCAAGCGCTGGAACGCGCAGATCTATCCGGTGATCCGCAACCTCGTGCTGGCAATGAACTGAGGCGCTAGTGAGTCTCAAACAGACGATCACCGCACAGCCTTCCTCAGCTGCCGTTCCGACGAGCGCAGAAAATTAATTGCCAAATAGCGCATTTTGAGCATCGCGAAAGCGCGCCCGGCGTTGCCGGGAGGCGGCGATCCGTTCCTGAAGCCCGCAAAATAGAGATCCCAGCACGAAGCGTTGGTGCAGAACATCCATTTTGAAAGATGCGCTTGGAGGTCGACCTCGCGCTGGAAGTCATCCGGCTCCAGGTTTGCATAATAATTGGTGATCCATGTACCCGATGCGTTCGCCGCGCCCTCTGATTTCATCGTCCCGTGTTCGGCTCGGCCCGATGTCGCACACGTCATAACGATCAGGCCGCCGGGACGACTGAGTCGGATCATGTTTTTGAAAGTCCGCGCCCAGCGCGGATTGTGCTCCATCGCCTCGCAAGACAGAACAACGTCGGCGCAGCCATCCGGGGCGTCGTAATCTTCACCCGCGCAGACGATGTCGACGCCCGCTCCTGGAACAAGATCGACGCCGATGTAGCGCGCATTTTCAAAGTGTTCGCGCGCCGATCCGTTTACATCGAGGCTGCCGATGTCGATGACGCGGGAACCGACAAAAAACTGCGCGAACGCCTTCTTTACGAGGCGAACGAAGTGGCGCTGCTCGGCATGGGCCATTCAACGAAAATCTCGCGCGTCTAAAGACGCTGTCAAGAGCACCATGCCGCCGGATGTGGGCCACTAACCCAGGCGTTCATATGCGCGCGGCAGAGCGCACCACGTTGCCGTTACGCATCGCCATCATCACGCGGGGCGGAGAAAATATCGTCACCTGGCATTGCGCATCCTTGACGGCACCGGCCTCGGCGGCCTATCTAGCCTTCATACCTAGGGGATCCCCGGCAGGGGGCTGAGAGGCTGGCGGCGCGGACAAGCGGCCCAGCGACCCTTCGAACCTGATCCAGTTCGCACTGGCGTAGGGATGGTCATGGCGGGTTCCTCCCAAAAAATTCGTGTCATTGGCGCCGGCGTGGTGGGGCTCACGGTCGCCTATGAATTGGCGCGCGCCGGGCAATCGGTCGAGATCGTCGAGCGCACCGCGGGGCCTGGACTCGGCTGTTCCTATTTCGCGGGCGGCATGCTGGCGCCTTGGTGCGAAGAGGAGAGCGCCGAGCCGCTGGTTCTCGAATGGGGCCGTGAAGGGATCGAATATTGGACGAAAACGGTGCCTGCCGCGGAGGTCAACGGCACACTCGTCGTCGCGCCGCCGCGCGACCGCCCCGACCTCGTCCGCTTTTCGCGTCTGACCGCAGGTTTCGAGTGGCTCGACGCGGCGGCCGTAGCCGACCGCGAACCGGATCTCGCCGGCCGGTTCGATCAGGCGCTGTTCTTTGCGCGCGAGGCGCATCTCGATCCGCGCCGCGCGATGTCGATGCTCGCCGCACGCCTCAAGGAATTTGCGACGGTACGCTTTCGGTTCGACACCGCCGCCGAGGCCGTGACCGAACCGGCCGATTGGACCCTCGATTGCCGCGGCTTTGCGGCGCGCCACCAGCTTGCGGATCTGCGCGGCGTCAAGGGCGAGATGCTGGTGCTTGCGACGCGCGAGATTTCGCTCGCCCGGCCGGTGCGGCTGTTGCATCCGCGCCATCCGGTCTACGTCGTGCCGCGCGGCGACGGGCGCTTCATGGTGGGTGCGACGCTGATCGAGAACGAAGACAGGCGCATCACGGCGCGTTCGGTGCTCGAACTTCTGAGCGCCGCCTATGCGCTGCATCCCGCCTTCGGCGAGGCGGAAATCGTCGAGACCGGCGCGGATCTGCGTCCGGCGTTCCCCGACAATCTGCCGCGCATACGCCGCACGGGTCGCGTGCTCCACATGAACGGTCTGTACCGGCACGGATTCCTGCTAGCCCCGGCGTTGGCGCGGCGCGCCGCCGCCGTCGTCTTGCGCGACGCGCATTTTCCGGAGGTCATGGATGCTGATCCAAGTGAACGGCAAAGAGCTTGAGGTTGAAGCTCCAACACTAACGGCGTTGCTTCACGAGCTTGGCTATGAGGAAGCGGTGGTGGCGACCGCGCTTAACGAATGTTTCGTGCGCGCCGTCGATCGAAAGGCGACGCCGCTCAAGTCCGGCGACGCGGTGGAGATCCTCGTACCGCGCCAGGGCGGGTAATTTGGAGTTCGCGATGCAGAACAGCCCGTTCACCTTTTACGGCACGACGCTCGCTTCGCGGCTCCTCGTCGGCACGGCGCAATATTCTTCGCCCGCCGTTCTTGCCGCCGCGATCAAAGCCTCGGGCACGGAGGTGGTCACCGTTTCGTTGCGGCGCGAGGCCGGCAGCGGCCGCGCCGGCGAAAGCTTCTGGTCGCTGATCCGCGAACTCGGCGTCAAGGTTTTGCCGAACACGGCCGGCTGCCGCAGCGTGAAAGAGGCGGTGACGACGGCCGAGATGGCGCGCGAAGTCTTTGCCACGCCCTGGATCAAGCTCGAAGTCATCGCCGACGATGACCTGCTGCAATCCGACCCGTTCGGCCTCGTCGAAGCGGCCGCGATTCTCTGCCGCGACGGATTTCAGGTGTTTCCCTATACGACCGAAGATCTCGTGGTCGCCGAAAGGCTCATCGGCGCGGGCTGCGAGGTGCTGATGCCTTGGGGCGCGCCGATCGGCTCCGGCCGCGGCCTCAATAACGCTTTCGGCCTTCAGGCGCTGCGCAAACATTTCCCCGCCGTGCCGCTCATCATCGATGCCGGGATCGGCACGCCGGCGCATGCGGCGGCGGCGATGGAACTCGGCTATGACGGCGTGCTGCTCAATACCGCGATTGCCAAGGCTGGCGATCCCGTCGCTATGGCAAATGCCTTCGCACTTGCCGTTGAGGCCGGACGCCTCGGCTATTGCGCGGAGCCAATTCCGCCGCGCGATATGGCCGAACCTTCGACGCCGCAGATCGGCCGCGCCTTCGAACTTCCGCGTCGTGCTTGATCCCTTCTATCCGATTGTCGATAGCGCCGGCTGGATTGCACGGCTTCTGCCGTGCGGCGTGAAATTGGTGCAACTGCGCATCAAGGGTCGGCCGCGCGATGTGCTGCGTGCCGAGATCGCTGCCGCCAAGGAGCTGTGCGGAGCAGCCGGCGCGGAGCTCGTCATCAACGATTATTGGCGGGACGCAATCGATCTCGGTTGCGGCTTCGTCCATCTCGGCCAGGGCGATCTCGCCGCCGCCGATCATGCCGCGATACGCGGCGCCGGGCTGCGGCTTGGAATCTCGACGCATGATGACGCCGAGCTCGCAGACGCACTTGCGGCCAAGCCGGACTATATCGCGTTCGGGCCCATCTATCCGACGCTTTTGAAGGCGATGGAATTCGCGCCGCAAGGTCTCGCCCGCATCGGCGTGTGGAAAAAGAAGATCGGCACAATCCCGCTCGTCGCAATCGGGGGGATCACGCTCGAACGCGCCGCGGGGGTGTTCGAGGCCGGCGCTGACGTTATCTCGGTCGTGACCGACATCGTGCGCGCCGCCGATCCCGAGGCCCGAACGAAGGCCTGGATAAAGGCGACGCGACAGCGGGCGAACGCAGGGATCTAAACTTTCTCCTGAACCGCGACCGCTGTTTCCTTCTGCCGATTTTCCTCCATGCGCTGGAATGCCCAGACGATCTGCGTCGCCTCATCGGTGCGGCAATGAAACACGATCTGCTCGCATGGCCGCGGGCCGTCTGTCGCCGCGAAGAAAGCGCTCTCTTCGATCTCGATGCGGCCCTCCTGCGCGGTAAAAACCCAGCGGCTGTCGTCCGGCAGATCGAGCAGCACGGCGCGGCCTTCCGGTGTGCTTTGTACGCGCACGCTCGGATGCATGTGGAAGCGAAGCGCGTAGCGATAGGGATTGTTGGCCTTGGGGGAAACGGGTCGCAGTCGGTCTTCGCCTTCGAGCCGCATCCCGTCGCCGCTCAGCGTGAGCCGGCGCTCGTGGATCAGCCCGAAACGCGTGCGATAACCATCGTGCGAGAGCAGCAGCCGGGTTTTCATCGGCAGGTTCTGCCGTTCGACGCCGACCTGCCGTGGGCCCGAAAGAATTTCGTCCCCGAACCACTTTTCGAGGCCGTGCCCACTCGCGAAGCGGCAGGAGGACGTGTCATCGATGATCAGCGTAGAATGAGCGGCGGTGGCGCGCGCGGCACGATGCGCGGCGATGCGGTTAACGTCGGGGGCGCCGCAATTGACGACCAGCCTTTGCGGCCCAATGGAGAATTCGAAGGACAGACAGCCGGCATGTGCCTGCGTCGAGAACTCGGCGGGAGGCGACCGCCCCGCATCGACGATGAGCAGGCTCGTTCCGGCTTCGACGCGCTGGTAGCCGGAATGCGGCGCGTTGACCATGGCTTTGGCGCGCGGATCGTCATAAGCGAGCACAGTGGCGAGAATGTCAGGTTCGGTGACGCCCATGCCGTTGAAGAGAGCGAGCGTGCCGTCGCCGTGGCGGAGCATGCGCAGCATCGGCAGAATGCGGTCGATGGCGTTGAGCAATTGCGGCGGCGGAGCGACAGCGCGCGCGGCATAGGTCTGACGCAGCGGCAAAAGATCAAGCAACAGACGAATCAACGCGTCGGGATTGCGGCTGACATGACCTCCGTCGGGCCGGATCTGACGGACAAGCTCGTCGGCGAGACGCCCTGTGCTGCGCCGTTGAAAATTGCCGCTCGCCGGTATGCAAAGACCAAGCTCGGCGAGTCCGATGGCGGCGAAAAGGCGCTCTTCGCCGCTGACCAGCCCAGCCGCGATCTGCCGCTCGAGAAAGAGCTGGGTGCGCGTCAGGGCACGCATGAAGCGGCGATAGAATTCGCGGTCGGCGCCTTCGAGAATGAGCGGCGATTGCGACAGGAAAGACAGCGTCCGGCGGACGACAACGTGCGGCTCCCAGGCGGTGCTTTCGCCTGGCTTTTCGGCAAGCGTGAGAAAATCGTCGACGAGCGCGCGCGCATTGGCGCGCGCCAGCGCGGTATCGGCGGCACGCAGATGCCGCAGCCAACCGAAACTGTTGAGCGAACGTTCCCAGGAGGGCGACGCCGATTCGACTTCAAACGGGGAACGTCCGTGCAGATTGACCACTTTCCCCGCCAAGACGAAGTAGCCGGAGTAGATTTCGCCGGCGATCGTCGAGTCGCTTGTGCGAATGTCTTGCGGCGCGATTAATAGCCGTTCCGGCGGCCTCGTGAGTATTGCTGCGAGCGCGAAGGACGGAAAAGTCGCAAGACGCCGCACATGCCCAACGGCGCGAGCCGCCGCTCGCCTGATGATGTGCAGCTTGTCTTCCATCTCCGCAGGACTCAGATCATTACCTCCGGCTGCTCGTTCAAATTTCCCGAACTTTGGCCAAAATCCGCCCGAACGCAACATCATCGGCTACGTACGAGCCTTGCTGCGAAGAAACCGTCAAGCCCGGCCATGCGGCAGTCTTCGGCCGCGAGATGCGAGGGTAGCGTGCGCAGTTCGCCGTTCGCATTGATGAGTTCGCCGAGGCCGCCGATCTCTTCGGGCCGGATCGGCGAACGCGTCACGTCCGGGTTACGGCGCAGCAGGGAGGCGATCTGCTGGTCGCCTTCTTCCGGTTCGATCGAACAGACGCAATAGACGATGGTGCCGCCTGGTTTTACGAGTTCGAAGGCCTTGTTGAGCATGCCGCTCTGGATCGCGGCGAGCTTGCCGATGTCGCTCGGCTTCTTCGTCCAGGCGATATCGGGATGGCGGCGGATCGTACCCGTTCCCGTGCACGGGGCATCGAGCAGCACCGCGTCGAAAGCAACGCCGGTCAGCGCGAGAACGTCGGCGACGACGATCTCAGCTTCGAGCCGCAGCCTTTGGAAGTTGGCGGCGAGCAGCTTGAGGCGCTCCGCCGAGCGATCGATCGCGCTGACCCGCGCGCCGCGCGCCGCGAGTTGCGCCGCCTTGCCGCCGGGCGCCGAGCAGAGATCGGCGATCTTCATTCCCGCCGCCGCATCGAGCAGGTTGGCCGGCAGCGCCGCGGCCGCGTCCTGCACCCACCAGGCTCCGTCGGCGTAGCCCGGCAGTTCGGCGATCGGCCGATGTGTCGATAGCCGTAACGAGCCGGTAGGCAAAAGATTCGCGTCGAGTCGTTCGGCCCAAAGTACGGGATCGGATTTGACGGTTATGTCGAGCGTTGGCTCCTGCCGGTTGGCGGCGGCAATCGCCTCCGCCGCCGCCTCGCCATAGGTCTTGCGCCAGCGCGCGGCGAGCCAAGCCGGCGTATCTTGCTCGAGGGCAACGCCGTCGGCGAGGAGGAGATCGCGCCTGCGGATCAGGTTGCGTAACACTCCATTAACAAGCGGAGCATAAGGAATGGTCTTCTGGTCGAGGCGCATCATGCGGACGGCGAGATCGACGGCGGCGTGGTCGGGCACGTCAAGAAAAAGAATTTGCGCCGCGGCGATCGTTAGACAGGACTCAACCTGCGCCGCGCCGCGCGGCAGGTCGCTCTCAAGGAGGGCCGCCAGGGCCTGGCGGATCGTACCCAGCCGGCGCAGCGCCACGGTAACGATCGAGCGCGTCAGCGCGACGTCGCGGCCGCCAAGTCCGGCAAGCCGCGACAGGCCCGAGCCCGACGCAAAAAGCTCGTCGATTGTGTGCCGGCCCTTGACGACGTCGCGCAAGATCACGGCGGCTGCAACGCGCGCCGCGAGCCCCGGAACCATCGCCGATTCTTCGGGTCGCATAACGGCGCGCGGCGGCTTTACCATCGGAAGGCTCCGCGCCATGCTGGCGTGTACGCGAGGCCGCGCGATGAAGACAGGCTCGCATGATTCGAATTCGAGTCTAACATCGACATCGATAAAAATCCGTTCTGCGACGACGAAACTCGTCATGCTTCCGCCGCTTTGGGGGGACTTATGATGAGCGCAGGGGCATCATGAAAGAGAGTTGAGATGAAGCTCAAGGAGCATACCCGCCGCACCGAGACGGAAGCGCGGCAGAACCTGAACCCCGCCGCACAACGCGCCCTCGCCGAAGCGCAAGAACGCCGGCGGCTCGCCGCGACGGACACTCGCCCGATCGAGGCCGGCGGCCGCAAAGGCCCCGATCCGGTGCGCTACGGCGACTGGGAAGTAAAAGGCATCGCCAGCGATTTCTGATCGCCGGCGCACGCTGTGCCATCAACTCGATAATCCGGCGAGCAGCGTCGGAAAGTCGAGCGGCCGAAATCCGTAGTGCTTAAGCCAGCGGACATCCGCCTCGAAGAACGCCCGCAAATCCGGCATTCCATATTTCAGCATTGCGATCCTGTCGATTCCGATACCCCAGGCGAATCCTTGGTAAACGTCGGGATCGAGCCCGCAGTTCCTGAGCACGTTGGGATGCACCATGCCGCAGCCGAGAATTTCGAGCCAATCCTCGCCCTCGCCGAATCGGATCTCGCCCGATCGGCGCGAACATTGAATGTCGACTTCCATCGACGGCTCGGTGAACGGAAAGTAGCTCGGGCGAAACCGCATCGCCACATCGGAAACTTCGAAGAAGGCTTTGCAGAATTCGCTGAGCGTCCACTTCAAATGGCCGAGATTGGCCTGTTTGTCGACGACGAGCCCTTCGACTTGATGAAACATCGGCGTATGCGTCTGATCCGAGTCGCGGCGATAGGCGCGGCCAGGGCAGATGACGCGGATCGGCGGCTTTTGGCGAAGCATCGTGCGCACCTGCACGGGGCTCGTATGGGTGCGCAGCAGCTTGCGTTCGCCGCTCGCGTCCGGCGTCAAAAAGAATGTGTCGTGCATCTCACGCGCCGGATGCTCGGGCGGAAAGTTGAGCTTGCCGAAGTTGTAATCGTCGGTCTCGATGTCCGGTCCTTCGACGATCGAAAAGCCGAGGTCGGCGAAAATCGCCGCGATCTCGTCGTTGACGTGCGAAAGCGGGTGAATGCGGCCGATGTCGAGCGGGCTCGTGCGCGCCGGCAAAGTCACATCGATGGTCTCGCTGGCGAGGCGATGCTCGAGCGCCGCCGCCTTGAGGGCGGCGCGGCGCTCGGCGAGCGCGGCCGTCACTTTGTCCTTCAGCGCGTTGATGACCGCGCCTTGCGCCTTGCGGTCGTCCGGCGAGATCTTGCCGAGGCTCGCCAGAAGCGCCGAGATGGTGCCTTTCTTGCCGAGCGCGGCGACGCGCACCGCTTCGAGCGCCGGCTCATCGGCGGCCGTTTCGATGGCGGCGAGCGTTTCTCGTTCGAGGCGGTGCAGATCTGACATCGAAGCCCGGAGCAATGTGGTTGCGCTTATTGCCATGCATGATGGGCGAAGTCCAGAAAGCGAGATTGTCGCGCCTCTTGCCATCGGCGCGGCAAACGCCAACTATGCGCCCCATGAGCAAAGCCTTCACCAAAGAAGCCGAAACCGAGACGGATCTCGACGACGAGGTTCCAGAGCTGCCGGCCGGCATCAAGAACTACATCACCCCGGAAGGCTTGCAACGCCTGCGCGACGAATTCCGTCAGCTGCAGCAGGACGAGCGGCCGAAGATCGTCGAAATCGTCACTTGGGCCGCCGGCAACGGCGATCGCTCGGAGAATGGCGACTATATCTACGGCAAGCGGCGCTTGCGGGAAATCGACCGGCGCATGCGCTTCCTGATGAAACGCATCGAAATCGCCGAGGTCGTCGATCCTGGCAAGCAGAAGGACAAAGACCGCGTGTTCTTCGGCGCGACCGTCACCTATTGCAACGGCGCGGGCGAGGAAAAGACGGTGCGGATCGTCGGCATCGACGAGGCGCGCTCGGAGCTCGGCGAAATCAGTTGGATCTCGCCAGTCGCCAAGGCGCTTCTCAAGGCCGAGGAAGGCGACGTCGTCGAGGTGCGCACCCCAAAGGGCGCCGAGCGCCTCGAAGTAATAAAGATCGCATATTAGGATCGACGCAATCCGCAAATACGGCCGGGCTCAGCCCGGCCGTATGCGCATGTTTTCAGCGTCTCACTTGTGGTGCGGATGTCCGCCGCCGCCATGCCCGTGGCCGCCGCGACCGTGCCCACCGCCACGCCAGCCGTGCCAGCCATAGCCGCCGCCCCAGCCGTAGCCGGGCTGCATGTAATAGCCGCCGCACCAATACCAGCCCGGGCCGTTCCAGCCGTTCGGATACCAGCAATAGTGTCGGCCTCCCCAGATATAAGCGCCCGTCGCTGCCGCTGCCGCGGCGGCCGCAGCGGCGCCCAGAACATCGACGCCATATTGAGCCTGCGCGGGCGTTGCCGCGAAGCTCGCCGCGATAAGGCTGCTTCCAATCATCAAAGAAATACAAAATCGGCGCATATTTCCCCCAAATGCATGAGGCCGCCGCTCATTCGAACCATGCTCGCGCCCAGTCGTCAATCTGCGATGCATACCGCGCTCAACCGAGATTCAGCTCCTTGAAGAAGTCGTTGCCGTTGTCGTCGATGACGATGAAGGCGGGAAAATCTTCCACCTCGATCCTGAAAACCGCCTCCATGCCAAGTTCGGGATAATCGACGACCTCGACCTTTTTGATGCAGTCTTGCGCAAAGCGCGCCGCCGAACCGCCGATCGAACCCAGATAAAACCCGTGATGTTTGGCGCAGGCTTCGCGCACTTGCCGCGAGCGGTTGCCTTTGGCGAGCATCACCAGCGAGCCGCCCGCCGCCTGAAACTCCTCGACGTAGGAATCCATGCGCCCTGCGGTCGTCGGGCCGAAGGAGCCTGACGCATATCCCGTCGGCGTCTTCGCCGGGCCGGCGTAATAGATCGGATGATTCTTGAAATATTCGGGCATCGGTTCGTCGCGTTGGAGCCGCTCGTGGATCTTGGCGTGGGCGAGATCACGCGCCACGATCAGCGGCCCGGTGAGCGAGAGCTGCGTCTTGATCGGATGTTTCGACAACGTCGCGAGGATCTCCGACATAGGCCGCGTTAGATCGATCTTCACCACCGACGTGCCGAGGTAGGCTTCCTCGATCGGCGGCAGATACTTTGCCGGATCGTGTTCGAGTTCTTCGACGAAAACGCCGTCCTTGGTAATCTTGCCGAGCGCTTGGCGATCGGCCGAACAGGAAACGCCGAGGCCGATCGGCAGCGAGGCGCCGTGCCGCGGCAGCCTGATGACCCGCACGTCGTGGCAGAAATATTTGCCGCCGAATTGCGCCCCGACCCCGAGGTTTTGCGTGAGCTTGTGGAGCTCGTCTTCCATCGCGAGATCGCGGAAGGCGTGCGCATCCTCGCCGCCCGTCGTCGGCAAATTGTCGTAATACCGCGTCGAAGCGAGTTTCACGGTCTTCAGCGTCAGTTCGGCGGAGGTGCCGCCGATGACGACGACGAGATGGTAGGGCGGGCATGCTGCCGTGCCGAGCGTCAGTATTTTCTCTTTCAAGAACGCCACGAGCCGGTCGTGGGTAAGCAGCGACGGCGTGCCTTGGTAGAGGAATGTCTTGTTGGCCGAGCCGCCGCCTTTGGCGATGAACAGGAATTTATAGGCGTCCTCGCCGCCCGTCGTCGGCAAATTGTCGTAATACCGCGTCGAAGCGAGTTTCACGGTCTTCAGCGTCAGTTCCGCCGAGGTACCGCCGATGACGACGACGAGATGATAGGGCGGGCATGCCGCCGTGCCGAGCGTCAGGATTTTTTCTTTCAAAAAGGCGACCAGCCGGTCGTGGGTGAGCAGCGACGGCGTGCCTTGGTAGAGAAAAGTCTTGTTGGCCGAGCCGCCGCCTTTGGCGATGAACAGGAATTTATAGGCGTCTTCGCCCTCGCTGTAGATCTCGATCTGCGCCGGCAGATTGGTCCGGGTATTCTTCTCCTCGAACATCGAGAGTGGCGCGAGCTGCGAATAGCGCAGGTTCTTCTTCTCGTAGGCGTTCCAGATGCCTTCGGCGAGCGCCGCCTCGTCGTCGCCTTCGGTGAAAACGCGGCGGCCCTTCTTGGCGACGACGATCGCCGTGCCGGTATCCTGACACATGGGCAGAACGCCGCCCGCGGCGATGTTGGCGTTCTTCAAGAGATCGTAGGCGACGAACCGATCGTTCTCGGTCGCTTCGGGATCTTTGAGGATTGCGGCGAGCTGGGCGAGATGGCCGGGGCGTAGCAGGTGGTTGATGTCGACGAACGCAGTTTCGGCGAGAAGTTTCAGCGCCTCCGGCTCGACGACGAGCATGTCGCGGGCGCCGAATTTCTCGACGCGCACGCCTTTGTCCGTGAGCTTGCGGTACGGCGTCGTATCGGTGCCGGCCGGAAAGAGCGGGGAATAGTGAAAGGTCATAGTTCCTTCGATCTATGCGCTCTAGCGTGTGTTTTCCACGCCTCGCCCTTCGAGACGCTTGCCCCGCAAGCTCCTCAAGGTGAGGGAGATGGCGCCGCCCTCATGCCGAGGAGCACGCGCAGCGCGCGTCTCGAAGCATGAGGCAGTTCATCCATTATAGCAAAAGCAGTTGGGGTACGTCGATTTCGACGGCGGCACCCGACGCAATGCTTAGGACGCAAACACAAAAACGCGCTTGGCGATGCCGAGCTGGTCCTTGATCTCGGCCGGGGTGACGCCCTCGCGGCGCATGGTGCGCAGCGACTTGGCGCGTAGCGATTTCGACAGTTTGCGCCCTGCGGTGTCGCGCAACAGCTCGTGATGATGATAGGCGGGAGCCGGCAGATCGAGCAGGATCTGCAGCAGCCGATGCAGGCTTGTCGCCATAAACAAATCCTCGCCTCGCACCACGTCGGTGATCCCTTGCATGGCGTCGTCGACGACCACCGCGATGTGATAACTCGCCGGGATATCCTTGCGGGACAATACTGCGTCGCCCCACAGGTTCGGGTCGGCGAGGATGTCGCGCCGCTCGGTGCCACCGCCGTATTCGCGCCAGACGATCTTTTGCCGCGCCTGCGCCAAGGCCGCCGCCATGTCGATGCGTAGCGCTGCCGGCTGGCCGGTAGCCAGCCGGGCACGGCGTTCCGCCGGCAAGAGGTGTTTGCAGGTGCCGGGGTAGAGCGGCGAGCCGTCGGGATCGCGCCGCCAGTCGGGACGCTCGGCCACGGCGCTCACGACGTCGCTGCGCGCGCAGAAACACGGATAGACGAGCCCGCGCTGTTCGAGGCTCGCCAAGGCTTCCGCATAGGCATCGAAATGCTCGGATTGGCGGCGCACCGGCGCTCCCCAGGAAAGACCCAGCCAAGCAAGATCCTCGTAGATCGCCTGCTCGAATTCCGGGCGGCAACGCTCGACGTCGATATCCTCCATCCGCAGCAGAAGACTGCCGCCGCTGGCGATCGCCATCTCCTGGTTCATCAGCGCCGAAAACGCGTGCCCGAGATGCAGATATCCGTTCGGCGACGGTGCAAAACGAAACACGTGCGAGATATAGGACCGGGTCATGCGTTGCTCGATTGGATCGGTCTTCTGTTGCGCAGCTTTCGGATCAATAAGTTAAACTGCGGACAACGATCAAGGGCCTTTGTGTAAAATATTGCGGGCGCTTTGCGCCGTGGCCCGACACGAACCGTGGCAACGGCCGTGCCACACAGGCGCGCCGCTAAAAGGTCGGCCCGGCGTCACATATCCTCGCGTCACTTGACCTCGCCGCCGAAACGCGGTCCCTCGAATCTGCAACGCAGGAATTTTGGAATGGTTTCTAAACTCGACGGACCGCGTCTAGCACCCCAAGGCCGTGCGCCGCGCCAACTCGTCGTTTTCCTGCACGGTTATGGCGCCGACGGCAATGATTTGATCGCAATCGGCCAGCAGTGGCGATCCCTGCTGCCGGATGCGCTCTTTGTCGCACCGCATGCGCCGCAAGCTTGCGCGCAGGCTCCGGTCGGGCGGCAATGGTTCGCGCTCGATCTGCGCAACGAGGAGGAGCTGTGGCGCGGCGTCAACCAGGCGGCGCCGATGCTCGATTCGTTCCTCGATGCGGAGCTGGCGCGCCACGGGCTTGGCGCCGACCGGCTGGCGATCGTCGGCTTCAGCCAAGGCACGATGCTCGCCCTTCACGTTGGGCTACGCCGGCGCGTGGCCGGCGTCGTCGGGTATTCCGGCGTGCTCGTCGGTGCGCAGCATTTGACCAAACGTGCCCACGCGCCGGGATCGAACCCACCGATTCTGCTCGTGCACGGCAGTCAGGACGATCTCATTCCTGTCGAGGCTCTCTTCGTTACGGCCGAGGAATTGGCCAAAGCCGGCGTTCCCTGCCAATGGCACCTCGCGGCGGGCATCGGGCATGGTATCGACGCCGGGGGCTTAACGCACGGGGGGCTTTTTCTGGCGCAATGTTTCGGCGTGAAACTGAAGAGCGGCGCCGCGTGACGAAGTTTCAGCTCGGTGCAATGCCGGCCGGGCGCGGCCCGAGCACCGGCTGCAACTGCTGCAAGGCCGGAACGGTTGCGCGCCGCACGCCGATCGGCCGATAAAGCTGTTTCATCGCCTCGACGATGAGCACGCCGGCGCCGGGCAACGCGAGTTTCGCTCCGACGCGTTCGAAGAGCGTGGCGGAACGCAGAAAGATCGGCGCTTCGAACGGCGGCACGTAGAGCGCTTCCGTCCAATGCGTCGGCGAAAACAACGCCTCGCGCATCAATTCGCGCATCTGCGTCAGCGAATAGGGCTGGCCGTTGCCGAACGGCGTCGTATCGAACCGCGCCCAAAGCCCGGCGCGACGCGGCGCGATCGCAATCAGCCGCCCACCCGGCGTGAGGATGCGCCAGATCTCGGCGAGCAATTCGCGCGGATGCTCGGCGATCTCCAGCGCATGCACGACGATCACCCGGTCGATGCAGGAATCGGGCAGCGGCATCATCGTGGGTTCCGCCAGCGCCGAGGAGGACAAGCCCGAGGCCGGCCAATTCACGACGCCTTGCGTCGCCGGCATCAAAGCGAGCACCCGCAAGGCCTCGCCGCGGAAACATTCGAGATAGGGCGTCGCATAGCCGACGCCCATGATCGATTGGCCGACGCATTTCTCGAAGCGCGCGCGGATCGCCTCGCCGACGAATCGCGCCGCCACTTTGCCAAGCGGCGAACCATAGAAGCTGCGCAGATCGACGATATCCATTACTGGCCGCCGAGCTTGGCTTTCACCGCGGCGCTCGCCTTGCCGATATCCATGCGGCCGGCGTATTTCGCCTTGAGCGCACCGATCACTCTGCCCATATCCTT
>JBOHJJ010000149.1:0-9054 GCA_050728495.1 Methylovirgula sp. | reverse complement strand
ATCATCTGCTGGCGAGCCACGCTGCCGGCGAGCTGTCGCGTTTCGGACCCGGCGCGGCGCATCTGCAGGATTTGCTGCGTCACGCGATCGAGCGCGGGTTCAAGACATTCGATTTCACGATTGGCGACGAGCCTTACAAGCGCGATTGGTGCGATAGCCCGCAGAAGCTCTACGATCATTTGTCCGTGGCCACCTGGCGGGGCATCCTTGTTTTTGTGCCGGTAGTCGCAAAATTGTGGTTCAAGCGGCAAATCAAACAGACGCCGGTGCTATGGAAGACGTTCAGCAACGTGCGAAAGTTCTACGGATCGTTGATGCAACGCACGCTGATGCCGAAATCGGAGACGCCGCCTGGCGCAAAACGATGCGACTGATTGCGTGGTGGGCCGGGCAGGGCTCGAACCTGCAACCAGACCGTTATGAGCGGCCGGCTCTAACCAATTGAGCTACCGGCCCGGTAGCCAGAGCGAAGGGGGCTCCGATCGAAACGTAACCGCGTCCCCGGCCGGCGCGAAGCGACGAGCCGGGGACCGTTGCAAGCAATCTGCCTAGGTTTTTCGGGGCAGCAATGCAAGGCGTGAGCGTCGGTAACAAACGCTCGTCTCACTTCTCGGTGAGCTTCAGCTCGATCCGCCGGTTCTTGCTATAGGCCGCTTCGGTGTCGCCCGGATCGATCGGCTGGTATTCGCCGAAACCGGCGGCGGCGAGACGCTCCGGCGGCACGCCTTTGCTGATCAGATATCGGACGACGGCGATGGCCCGCGCCGCGGAAAGATCCCAGTTCGAATGGAACTGCGCGGATTGGATCGGCCGCTTGTCGGTATGCCCGTCAACGCGCAGAATCCAGGGAATTTCCGGCGGGATCTCATGACTGAGTTCGACCACCGCACTGGCGAGCTTATCGAGCGTGGCCTTGCCGGCGTCATTGAGCGTCGCCTGCCCGGTATCGAAGAGCACCTCGGATTGGAAGACGAAACGGTCGCCGACGGTGCGGATATCGGGGCGGTCGCCGAGGATCTGCCGGAGTCGGCCGAAGAAGTCGGAACGGTAGCGTGACAGCTCCTGCACCTTCTGTGCAAGCGCGATGTTGAGACGCGAGCCAAGGTCGGCGATCTTGGCCTGCGATTCGCGGTCGCGCGTTTCCGAGGCGGAAAGCGCGTCCTCGATTGCGCCAAGCTGCTTGCGCAGCGCCGAGATCTGCTGGTTCAGGATGTCGACCTCGGCGAGCGCCTGTGCGGAAATCTGCCTTTCGGAGACAAGCTGTTGGTGGGCGGCGGCGACTCGCTGGTCGGCGCCGGAAGCGCCGGAATTCATGGCATCGATCTGCGCCTGCAGCTTCGTCTTCTCCTTCTGCTGTGTGTCAAGCGTCGCCTGAAGAGCAGCGAGATTGGCTTCGACGTCGGCCTTGCCGGAGCGTTCCATGGCGAGAAGCGACGTCAACTCGGTGATCTGCTTGTTGAGCCTGTCGAGAACCGTGTCCTTGCCCGAAACCTCGCGGGCGAGGAAGAATTGCGCCAGCATGAACACCGAGAGCAGAAAGACGATAACGAGCAGCATCGTCGAAAGGGCATCGACGAAGCCCGGCCAATAATCGACGGCGCGTTGTTGGCGGCGCGCGCGCGCAAGCGGCATCAGCGGCGCTCCGCTTCTCTGGCGAGCTGCTCCAGCACGATTTTGAGCTCTTGGCTTTGCTCGGCCTGCGCCTCGACCCAGTCACGGATCATTTGCTGCTCAGAGCGCATGTGCTGAACGAGGCCGTGGATGCCGTCGGCGAGATTGGCCATGGCAATCGAGGTAGCACGCGCGTGGCTCTGGTCCGCCGTCATCGCGATCTTCTCGATCGCGGCGCGCAGATCGAGCGGTATTCGCTCGCTCACCGGGGCGCCTTCGATGACGACGTCGCCGGTGCCGGCCGTGAGATTGTCTTCGAGCTCCTTATAGAATCGGTTCTGTGCCTGTCCCGCTTGCAGATCCAGGAAACCCAGCACCAGCGATCCAGCAAGACCGAACAGCGAAGAGGTGAAGGAGATGCTCATGCCCGCAAGCGGCGCGGCGAGGCCGTTCTTCAGGTCCTCAAACATGACCGTGGCATCGTTGCCGGTTCCCATCGAGCGGATGACCTCGCCGATCGAGCTGACGGTGGCGAGCAGTCCCCAGAACGTGCCGAGCAGCCCGAGAAAAATGAGCAATCCGGTGAGATAGCGCGCGGTATCGCGCGCTTCGTCCAGCCGCGCGCCGATCGAATCGAGGAGCGCCCGCAAGGTCAAGGTCGAGATCATCGCGCCGGGCGGATGGGCGCCGAACAGCCTTGCCATCGGCGCCAGCAGGACGGGAGGCTTCACCCGATCGGAGGCATCGGCGGCCAGAGAATTCACCCAACGCACTTCGCGGAAAAGCCGGATCACCTGCCGCAGCGTGAGTACGATCCCGACCGCGAGCACGAAGAAAATCAGGCTGTTGAGGCCGGGGTTGGCCATGAACGCGATGTGGATCTGCTTATGCAGAATGATCGCGACGAAGCCGACGAGGATCAGAAAGACCACCATCCGCAGCAGATAGAGGCGTGGCGGGGAGAGCTTGTAGGGGTCGCTGTCGGCCGCCATGGGTCAATCCACTTTACCTGCGCGTACCGCCGCATGCAGGCGCCGGGTCCGCCGAACCGTCCAGCGGAGTCTAATTTCTAGCACGGATCGAGGTCATCCGGCAGAGCGAATGAGCGCCAATAATTGCGAATGTATGATCTCGTTGCCGGCGCAGACGGAGCCCTTGGCAAGGATATCCGAGCCGCCGTCGGCGTCGGTCACAAACCCGCCCGCCTCTTTAATGATCAAGATTCCCGCGGCAAGATCCCAAGGCTTCAGGCCGCGCTCCCAAAACCCATCGTAGGCGCCGGCTGCCACAAAACACAGATCGAGCGCCGCCGCGCCCAGTCGGCGCAAATTGGCGGCGCGTTCCATCACGGCGGAAAGCTCCGCCTTAAACCGCGCATGGCCGGGTTTGCCGAGATGCGGAATGGCGCAGCCGACGAGCGCTTCGCCGAGGTCGCGCCGCGCCGCGACCCGCAGACGGTGGTTGTTGAGATAGGCGCCTTGGCCCTTCTCGGCGACGTACAGCGCCTCGATCGCCGGATTGTAGACGAGGCCGGCGACGATTTGATCCTCGCGCGCCAGCCCGATCGAGATCCCGAAATTCGGCAGGCCATGCAGAAAATTCGCCGTGCCGTCGAGCGGATCGACGTACCAAATGTGGCTCTTGTCGGAGCCTTCGACGACGCCGGATTCCTCCATTACGAATCCATAGCCGGGGCGCGCCTTCGACAATTCCTCGAAAAGGATCTTCTCGGCTTTGCGATCGGCGGCGGAAACGAAGTCGCCAGGTCCTTTTACCGAGACCTGAAGATTTTCGACTTCGCCAAAGTCGCGTTTCAGCCCGCGCCCGGCCTTGAGCGCCGCGGCGGTCATGACATTCATCAGGGCGGAGCGGATCATGGGAATGGTTCCGAAATAAGCCGGCGGCGACGCGAGCCGCAGCGATAAGCCCCGTATCGCTAAGAAAGGCAAGTGAGGCATTGGCGCGAGCGCGTCCCCCGCTCCGCGCCGGCGGGGAGAGGGAGTCAAACCCCGCCCATCTTGCAGATCAACTTCCATTCGGCCTCGGTCACGGGTTGCACCGAAAGGCGCGAATTGTTGACGAGCACCATGTCTTTCAAGCGCGGCTCCGCCTTGATCGCCGCGAGCGTGACCGGCTTTCGCAAGGGCTTGTCGGCGCGCACGTCGACCATACCGAACGTGCCCATCTTGTCAGTCGGATCGGGATAATAGGGCTTGGTGATCGTCACGACGCCGACGATCTCCTTGCCTTCGCCCGAATGGTAGAAGAAGGCCTCGTCCCCGACCCGCATCGCCATCAGGTTCTGCTTGGCGGAATGGTTGCGTACGCCGCTCCAGCACGTGCCTTTCGCGCCGGCCCCGACCTGCTGCTGCCAAGACCAACTGTCGGGCTCGCTCTTCAGCAACCAATAGGCCATCACTAACCCTCGCGACCGAAAATGTGGACGTCATTGCGAGGAGTGAAACGACGAAGCAATCCAGAGCAGCGCGGGGCTGGATTGCTTCGCTTCGCTCGCAATGACGGTGAGCAAAATATCGCCTCACTCATAAAGGTGCGCGTCGATATTTCCAGCGACGAGTTCGGGCTTCGCCGGGCGCGCCAGAAGCGCTTCGATCGCCGCGCCAATCTCGATTCGTTCGGCGAGCACCGCCTCGACGGCCGCCGAGATCGGCATCTCGATCGCCTTCTGATGCGCAAGATCGACCAGGATGCCGCAAGTATAGACGCCTTCGGTGAGCTTGCCGTCGACCGCCGCCGCGGCCACGGAGGCGCCGCGCCCCAGCGCAAAGCCGAAGGAGAAATTTCGTGACTGCGGCGAGCTGCAGGTCAAGACCAAATCTCCCAATCCAGAAAGTCCGGCAAGCGTCGCCGGATCCGCGCCGAAGCCGCGCCCGAACCGCGAAAGCTCGGCGAAGCCACGAGCGATGAGCGCCGCGCCGGCGCTGGCGCCGAGGCCGCGGCCGGCGGCGATCCCGCTGGCGATCGCCAGTACGTTCTTCGCGGCCCCGCCAATCTCGACGCCCCGGACATCGCACGCGTGGTAGAGCCGGAACCAAGGTGCGGCGAGCGTCTCGGCAAGCGCCGCGGCGCGTTTGTAGCTTTCGGCGGCGAGCGTCACCGCCGTCGGCAGGCCCTTGGCTACGTCCGCCGCAAAGCTCGGCCCGGAGACTACGGCCGGCGGGTTTGCCGGCAGGATTTCGGCGATGACCTGGCTCGGAAAGAGACCGGTCGTCCGCTCGATCCCTTTGGCGCAGATGACGATCGGAACGCCCGACTGGGCGAAGCTCGCAAGTGCTTCGCACACCGGGCGCAGCGCCTGCGTCGGCACAGCGAGAAAGAGAATGTCGGCGGCGGCCGCTTCGGCGAGCGACTGGGTCGGCTTGACGTGCAAGGCAAGCGGCACTCCCGGAAGGCGGCGCGCATTGACCCCCGTCGCGCGCATTTCGGCGGCATGGTCTGGATCGCGCGCCCAGAGGCTGACCGCGGCGCCATTGCGGGCCGCGAGATTGGCAAGAGCCGTCCCCCAGGCACCGGCTCCCAAAACCCCGATCCCGCGCTGCGCCATTCCTTACTCCTCTCCTTTCTTCTCGATGCGGCGTTTTCGGCCGCGTATTCGGCGGACAATCCGGCCACAATCCGCCGCTGTCGCTTCACGTCTGCGTGTTGGGAACGTTCTATGCCTTACCGTGATGCGCAGCTTCTCCCTCAGCGTCGAGCGGCCAGCGTGGTCGCGCCGCGAAGGTCATATCGTCGCTGAGCCCGAGTGTCAGCCTTTCGATGCCCGCCCAGGCGATCATGGTGCCGTTGTCCGTACACAGCGGAATCGGCGGCACGATGAATCGCAATCCTGCCTCGCCACAGAAATGCGTGAGCGCGCGGCGGATCGCAGTATTCGCGGCGACGCCGCCGGCGACCACCATCGTCCGGCATGGCCCGAGCCGGGCGCTGAAGACGTGCAGCCCGGCACGCAGCCGATCGGCAAGTGTATCGATTACCGCAGCTTGGAACGATGCGCAGAGATCGGCAACGTCGGCGGGAGTCAAAGGCGCGATCCGCGCGGCTTCGAGCCGCACCGCGGTCTTCAGCCCGGAGAAGGAGAAATCGGGTTTCTCGCGGCCGAGCATGGGGCGCGGCAGATCGAAACGCGCCGCATTTCCTTTCAACGCTTCGCGCTCGACGAAAGGACCGCCGGGATACCCGAGGCCGAGCATTTTTGCGACTTTGTCGAACGCTTCGCCGACGGCGTCGTCGACGGTTGCGCCAAGGCGCAGATAATCGCCAACACCTTTGACCGCCACGAGTTGCGTATGGCCGCCCGACACCAAGAGCAGAAGATAGGGGAAATCGAGTCCGCCCGAGAGCCGCGCCGTGAGCGCATGCGCTTCGAGATGGTTGACGGCGATGAACGGCTTGCGCGCCGCGAGCGCCAAGGCTTTCGCGGTGGTGACCCCGATGATCACGCCGCCGATAAGCCCCGGCCCAGCCGCCGCCGCGATGCCGTCAAGATCGGCGAGGCTGCACCCCGCGCGCTCAAGGGCGCGGATGATCAGCCGGTCGATCACCTCGATATGGGCGCGCGCCGCAAGTTCCGGCACGACGCCGCCATAGGCCTGATGTTCGGCGATCTGGCTCATCACCTCGTCGGCAAGAACCTCGCCACCACCCTCCGGTTTTAGCTGGACGATTGCCGCCGCCGTTTCGTCGCAAGTCGTTTCGATGCCAAGCACGCGCATGGGCCAGCCATTTGAATGAATATACGCCGCAAAGATTTGCCTGCGGGACCTGCTCTAGATAGGCATAACCGGAAACGCTCTGCGCGTAGCCGAGAGCCCGATTTTGGTGCACAACCTATTGTAAAGCTGGATAGCCCGAAAACCACAAGGAAATCAGCAATTCCGTTTCTCAATTCACCGTCCGGAACGGGCCTGCGGCTAAGAATCGGGACGCGCGGCAGCCCGCTGGCGCTGGCGCAGGCCGAGATCGTCGAGCGCCGCCTCGCGGCCGTTTACGCCGCTGGCGCATTTGAGCTTGTCTCCGTCAAGACCAGCGGTGACCTGATCCAAGATCGCCCGTTGAGCGAGGCGGGCGGCAAGGGCCTCTTCACCAAAGAGCTCGATCTGGCGCTGGAGCGCGGCGACATCGATATCGCCGTGCATTCCGCGAAGGACTTGCCGACCATTCTTCCGGAACAGATCGAGATCGCCGGCTATCTGCCGCGCGAGGACGTAAACGACGTTTGGATTTCGCAGAAGGCGCCCGGCCCGCGCACACTTCCTAAAGGCGCCGTGGTCGGCACTTCGTCGTTGCGGCGTGGTGCGCTTCTGAAACGGCTGCGGCCGGATCTCGCGCTGACGCTGCTGCGCGGCAACGTCGAAACGCGTCTCGCAAAGCTGGCGCGCGGCGAAATCGACGCGACGATCCTTGCGCTCGCCGGGTTGCGACGGCTCGGCCTGGCGCACAGAGCGACGAAGGTGCTCGATTGCGAGGAGTTCGTCCCCGCCGTCGGACAAGGCGCGATCGGTATTGCCGTACGGCGCGGCGCGGCGATCGTGGATTTGCTGCGTCCGATTCTCGATCCCGCAACCGGCGTGGCGCTCGCCTGCGAGCGCGCCTTGCTGCGCATTCTCGACGGCTCCTGCCACACGCCGATCGGCGGTTACGCGTATCTCGAAGATGCGGCGCTCGCCATCCATGCGATCGTGTTGCGGCCGGACGGGACGCAGTTCTACGAAACGCGCCTGCGCGGGGCTGCAACGGACGCCGTTGCGCTCGGCGAGGCGGCGGCGCGCGAACTGCTCGCCCGCGCCCCGTCAGGTTTTCTCGAAAGGTAACCAATGTTCGTCTTACTCACCCGCCCCTTGGACGAGGCGACGCAGACCGCCGAAAGGCTTGCGGCTTTGGGCCACACGGCGGTGCTTTCGCCGGTCATCGACATCGTGCCGACCGGCGCTTCCTGGCCGCATGGCGTCATCGACGCCGTGGTCGCGACGAGCGCACGCGCCTTCCAATGTCTCGAACTCGCGCCGAACTGGCCAACGCCCGAGGCGCGCCGGCTTTATCCGCTCTTCGTGGTCGGCGCGAAAACGGCGGAGGCGGCGCGCACTCGCGGCTTCGAAGGCCAGGCGCAGATCACGCTCGACGCAAAGGCGCTTTGCTCGGTGATCCGCGAGAGGTTCGAACCGGGAACGCGCGTTGTCTATCTCGCCGGACGCGACCGCAAAAGCGATCTTGAGACGTGTTGCAGGAAGGCCAGTGTTACGCTCGATGCCGTCGAAACCTATGCCGCGCAATCGGCGCCGCACTTGTCGGATGAGGCGGTTCGGCTCGCCGCCGACGGCATTATCGGCGCCGCATTGCATTTTTCCCGGCGCAGTGCGGAAATTTTCCTGCGGCTTGCGACGGAAGAGGATTTCGATGCGGCGCCGCTCATCCATGTCGCGATTTCGGCGGACGCGGCGGCACCCTTGGCGGCCCTGCCAAAAGTGGTCGTCGTGCAGGAGCCGAGCGAAGACGCGATCCTTGCCTTGTTTCGGCCGCCGTCCGGCGCTCGAACCTGAACGATGCTTTGCCGAAGGAACGCCTTGCACAGCGAACTTGTGATCGCGCGCCGAATGCCGCGCCACGCTTGATATGCATGCATGGGGTGGCATCTTGGGCAGGTCGGGGCTTGATCCGGAGACGCTTTTGGCGGCGCAACAGAATGTTTCTTACAACTATCTTCCGACCCTGAAATGCCCGCTTATGCTAAACCTCCATTCCCGCGCAGACCTGTGTTCCTCCCGGTCCGGGTCGGGTCTTTCCCTTTGGCGGGCGGGAATTTCCCAAAAGGAAAAATGTCTTGACGTTGGATGAGCGAGCCATGCGTGAAAAGGACGTTTCGCGCACCGCCGCGCTGGAGGTCGCGGGCGTCAGCCATTTTTATGGCAAGCGCAAAGCTCTCGATGACGTCTCCTTCGTCGTCGAGCCGGGAAGCTTCACCGTTCTTCTCGGATTGAACGGAGCCGGCAAGAGCACGCTGTTCTCGCTAATCACCCATCTCTACGCGACGCGTACCGGAAAAATTCGAATCTTCGGCTACGATGTCGGCCGGCAGAGCGGCGATGCCCTGCGCCGTCTCGGCGTCGTCTTCCAACCGCGTACGCTCGACCTCGAACTCACCGTGATGCAGAACCTCATTTATCACGCCGCCCTGCACGGCATTGGCCCGCAGGAGGCGAAGCGGCGGGCGAGGGCCGTGCTGGCGCGCGCCAGTCTCGCGGAGCGTGCCGGCGATCGGGTGCGCAATCTTTCCGGCGGACTGATCCGGCGCGTCGAAATCGCCAGAGCCTTCCTGCATCGCCCCGAACTGTTGCTGCTCGACGAGGCGACCGTCGGGCTCGATGTGAAGGCGCGCGCCGACATCATCGCGCAAGTGCGCGGTCTGGTTGCCAGCGAAGGCATCGG
>JBOHJJ010000148.1:0-4226 GCA_050728495.1 Methylovirgula sp. | reverse complement strand
TCGCTGCGGCTCAAAACTTCCGTGTGTTCGTAGAGCCAGCTGTGGCCCGCTCCATCACCCGGATCGACATGAAGATCGAGGACGATGTGCTCGGCCGCAAGGCGCGCCTCAAGCCGCACGACGAGTTCGTCGATCCCCTGCCCGGTCAGCGCCGAAATGGCGATCGGCCGCGCCTTTACAGGCTGTCTCTGCGCCGCGTTGCGTAACGCCGGCTTCTTTTCGGGTTCGACAAGATCGATCTTATTCCAGATTTCCAGCACGCGGCCGGGGCGCTCGGCATCGATTCCCAGTTCCGCAAGGACACGGCCGACGTCCTCGCGTTGCGCCTCGCTATCCGGATGGGCGACGTCGCGCACGTGAAGGATCAAATCCGCTTCGATGACCTCCTCCAGCGTCGCCTTGAATGCCGCGACCAGCATTGTCGGCAGATCGGAGATGAACCCAACCGTGTCGGAGAGGATGATTTCGGCCCCGCGCCGCAGGATCAGCGCGCGCAGCGTCGGATCGAGTGTCGCAAAAAGCATGTCTTCGGCGATCACCTTCGCTTTGGTCAAACGGTTGAAAAGCGTGGATTTGCCGGCGTTCGTGTAGCCGACGAGCGCGACGATGGGATAGGGCACGGCGCGGCGCTTTTTGCGGTGTAGGCCGCGCATCTTCTTTACGCTTTGGAGATCGCGTTCGATGCGGGTGATCCGCTGCTGGATCAGGCGCCTATCCGCCTCGATCTGCGTTTCCCCGGGTCCGCCGAGAAATCCAAAGCCGCCGCGTTGGCGTTCGAGGTGCGTCCAGGAGCGCACGAGCCGCGATTTCTGGTAGGTCAGATGCGCGAGCTCGACCTGCAGCGCGCCCTCGCGCGTTCGCGCCCGCCGCCCGAAAATTTCGAGGATGAGCCCGGTACGATCAATCACTTTGGCGGCAAACGCCTTTTCGAGGTTGCGCTGCTGCACCGGCGAAAGCGCGCAATCCATGACGACGAGCGCGATTTCCTGATCGCCTACCAGCGCGGCGATTTCGTCGACTTTCCCCTGACCGAGAAAAGTTGCCGGCCGGATTTGCGCGAGCGCTACGATTTTGGTGTCGACGACCAGGACGTCGATGGCCTCGGCGAGACCGCGAGCTTCGGCGATCCGCGCCTCGGGCGAACGCTCGTGAACGACACGCCTCGTTTGATCGGCTTTCCGGCGTTTCCCGGCCGCGAGATAGGCACCGACGACAAGCGCCCGCGTCTTCGCGCCGGTAACGGGACCCGTATCCTTCAAATCCGCCTCGAACCCGCCGGGATCATTCTTCTCGCGGTCCTGCCTGTACCTCGTCGCCGGGCTCGAACATCTGAATCGGATGTCCCGGCATGATGGTCGAGATCGCGTGTTTGTAGACGAGCTGCGAATGCCCGTCGCGACGCAAGAGGACGCAGAAATTGTCGAACCAGGTAACGACGCCTTGCAACTTGACCCCGTTGACCAAAAAGATCGTGAGTGGAACCTTGTTCTTCCTGACGAAGTTCAGAAATGTGTCTTGCAGATTTTGGGTACGTTCTGCCGCCATTTTCTTGTCCGTTCTTTTTGAGGTCGGCCGCCCTCGACGCAAGGCGCGACCCGGATCTTTACAGAAATGCCACGAGTTAGATCGGCCGGCAGCTCAGCTTTGATGGCCGATCGCCGGCATTAGATCTTTGGCGCGACCTCCCTGCAAGCGGGAGTTTATCCCGAAGATAGAGGCCCTAAGTCTCGGCCGACAGATTGCGTTACGCGAATTATCGACTCGCCCGCGCAACGCCGTGAAACCGGGCCCGTAAGGAAATTGTAAGCGCACCGGGCTTGCCGTTGCCGACCGGCGTGCCATCGATGGAAATAACCGGCATAACGAGGCTTGTTGCGCCGGTGATGAAGGCTTCGCGGGCGGCTTTGGCCTCGGCAAGGCTGAATTGTCGTTCTTCAAGCCGCAATCCGTCGGCGGCGATCAGCTCGAGAAGCGTGGTGCGCGTCACGCCGCGCAGGATCGCGTGGTCGATATACCGCGTCACAATCACACCGTCGTGTCCGACGATCCAGGCGTTGGAGGCGGCGCCCTCCGTCACCATGCCGTCCGAATCGACGAGCCAAGCCTCGTAGGCGCCCTTTTGCTTCGCCGCTTGCCGGGCGAGGACGTTGGGCAGCAGCCCGATCGTCTTGATGTCCGGCCGTTTCCAGCGAAGATCCGGCATCGAAACGATAGCGATCCCCTGCGCGGCAAGCGCCGTCGCCTTTTGCGGATCGACGCCGCGCACCGTCATCACAAGGCTCGGACGGACCGATTTTGCCGGGAAACAATGATCGCGCGCCGCCACGCCGCGCGTCACCTGGATGTAGAGATAGCCGTCCGCGATACGATTGCGGGCGATCGTCTGACGCGCCACGAGCGCGAGCGCGCCGGGCGTCAAGGGCGCGGCGATGCCGAGCTCGCCGAGCGAGCGCGCCAGCCGTTCCATGTGCCGCGCCTCGTCGATCAGCGCGCCGCCCCGAAGCTCGCAGACTTCGTAGACGCCGTCGCCGAACTGGTAGCCGCGATCCTCGATGTGCACCATCGCCCGCGCCTGGGGCAGATAGCGGCCGTTCACATAAGCTATTCGACCCACCCCACGCTCCGCTGCGCCCAACGTTCAGTCAATCCCGAGCGATTTCAGCTTGCGATGCAACGCCGATCGCTCCATGCCGATGAACTCGGCGGTACGCGAAATATTGCCGCTGAAGCGGTTGATCTGGGCGATCAAATACTCGCGTTCGAAGACTTCCCGCGCGTCACGCAGCGGCAGGCTCATCAGCTTCTCGCCCCCCGCGCCGTTCGGCGTCGAAGGCACCAGCGCGCCGATCTCCGACGGCAGCATGTCGGAGGTGAGCTCGGCTTCGGGATCGCCCGACGCGAGGATCATCAAGCGCTCGACGTTGTTGCGCAACTGCCGGATGTTACCGGGCCAATCGTGCGACTGAAGCACCGCCATTGCCTCGCCAGCGATCTTGCGCCGCGGCAGACCAGTCGTGGTGGAAATCTGTTCCATGAAGAACTCGATGAGTGCGGGAATGTCCTCGCGGTGTTCGGAGAGCGACGGCACCCGGATCGGCACGACCGAGAGACGGTGAAAGAGATCTTCGCGGATAATTCCATCGTTAATGAGCCGCGGCAGGTCGCGCGAACTCGACGAAAAGATCCGTACGTCCACATGAACGCGCAGCGTGCCGTTGACACGTTGAAAATTCTGGTCGACCAACACGCGCAGGATCTTGCCCTGCGTTTCCTTCGGCATGTCGGCGATCTCATCGAAGTAGAGCGTGCCGCCGTGCGCCTCTTCGAAGGCGCCTACTTTGCGGCTGCGCCCGTCTTTGCCTTCAATGCCAAAGAGTTCGATTTCCATCATTTCCGGCGTGATCGTCGCCGAGTTGATCACCACAAACGGTCCGGAGGCGCGCCCCGAGGCCGCGTGGATGCAGCGCGCCACGAGTTCCTTGCCGGCGCCCGGCGCACCGGTGATCAGCACGCGAGAATTGGCCGGAGCGACGCGTTCGATCACCTGATGCATTTGGTGGATCGCGCTCGACTTGCCGACGATGCGATTGGCGGCGCCGGCGCGCGCCCGAAGTTCGTTGACCTCGCGCTTGAGACGAGAGGCTTCGAGCGCGCGTTCGGCGACGAGCACCAGCCGATCCGCCTTAAACGGCTTTTCGATGAAGTCATAGGCGCCCATCTTGATCGCCGAGACAGCGGTTTCGATATTGCCGTGCCCGGAAATCATCACCACCGGCAGGCTCGGATGCGCACCCTTGATCACCTGAAGAAGCTGCAGTCCGTCGAGATGCGAGCCTTGCAGCCAGATGTCGAGAAAAACGAGATGGGGCCGGCGTGCCTCGACCGCGGTGAGCGCCTCGTCGGCGTTCTTGGCGGTGCGGGTACCGTGACCTTCGTCGGACAAAATGCCCGAAACGATGTCGCGGATGTCGGCCTCGTCGTCGACGATCAGAATATCGCTTGCCATCTATCCTTCACGCTCTTTCACTTGCGCTCTTTCACTCGGCGCCTTCGCCGGCCGCCAGTTCTTCTTGAGAACTTTCGGCCGCGCGTTGCGTATCGTCGCCTTGAGGGAAATAAAGCCGTACGCAGGCGCCCCGCCCTTCCGTCGAGTCGAGGAGTTCGAGGCCGCCGCCGTGATCCTCAAGAATCTTGGCGACGATGGCGAGCCCGAGGCCGGTGCCTTC
>JBOHJJ010000147.1:0-7941 GCA_050728495.1 Methylovirgula sp. | reverse complement strand
TCGAGAACATAACCCAGATAGAGTTCGCGCTCGAACGGCGCGGCGGATTCGATGTAGACGCGACTGACCGGCTGTCCCTCGGGACCGGTCTGCAGGGTGACGAGCCGCTTGCCGAGGAGATCGTCCGCCGCCTGGCGCACCTCGCGATAGCTCGTGCAGAGTCGGATGCCGCCCGCCTTGCCGCGCGCACCAGCGTGAATTTGCGCCTTTACCGCCCAGCGCGCGCCGCCGAGTTCGATTGCGGCGTAGGAGGCTTCCTCGGGCGTGTGGACGACGGTTCCAGGCGGCACGGCGACGCCGAACTGGGCGAGCAACTGCTTGGCCTGGTACTCGTGGATATCCATACATCTCCTCCCCGCCGCGGCAGATTTCCTAAATGGTTAGCCGAGTTTGATCTTTGCCGCCAGATGAGAATAACTGCGATCGTGCCGGATCCGTTGCAGGACATGCGCTTCTTCGCAGTGCGGAATCGGCCTCCGTCGATCGGCAATCCTCGCCTGGCTAGGCGCAGCGCGAGGGAGCACCGCGAAGAAACGTTTGACAACGGAGGTTGTCAATCGAAGGTAAACGCGCCGCGAAATGCGCTGACGTGACGCAATTTCTATTGCAGCGCAGTATACACTCGGGCAATCTCGCGGCGTCGTTCCGGCACTCCGAACCCGTTTTTTAGCGATCCCCGCTATGGCCGAACCGTTTGAATCCGCTTCCCGTAACGACGCGCTTTTGCCAACGCGGCTTGTCGAAGGCTACGAAACCTTTCTTGGCGGCCGCTTCCGGCGCGAGCAAGACCGCTATCGGCAGCTCGCGCAGCGCGGCCAAAGTCCCAAAATCTTGCTGATCGGATGTTGCGACTCGCGGGTGTCGCCGGAAGTGATCTTCGATGCCCATCCGGGCGAACTCTTCGTAGTACGCAACATTGCCAACCTCGTGCCGCCTTATGCGCCAGACGCGGAGTATCACGGGACGTCGGCAGCGCTCGAATATGCCATCGCCGTTTTGCACGTCGCACACATCGTAGTCATGGGGCATGCGAGCTGTGGCGGGGTGCGCGCCTATGTCGAACAGTTCGCCGATCCGAACCGGATACTCGCACCGGGCGATTTCATCGGCCGATGGATTTCGCTGCTCGCGCCGGCCGCCGCGAAGCTTGGGCCGCGTACCGAGCCGATGGACGTTTACGCCGAACGGCTCGGCCATGCGGCGATCCTCGGCACGCTCGGCAATTTGCGCAGCTTTCCTTACATCGTCGAAAACGAGCGGGCAGGGCGGCTTTCGCTGCACGGCGCCTATTTCGGCGTTGCCGATGGGCGGCTCTACGGGCTCGACGAAGCAAGCGGCGCGTTCCACCCCGTTGCCGCGCAAGCGCACGCCGCCGCACTCGCCGACCCGCGGTTTTGAAAGCAGCCGTTTGGCCGGTTTTCTCGTTGCCGCTCAAAGCCGCGCGATGACATGGAAGAATGTACCGGTGACGTGCCCGCATTGACCGCCGGCCGGTCCGAGCGTGCGATTTTGGGCGTCGCTCAGATCGGCGAACGGCGCATCGCCACCGGCTGCGACGAGCGTGGCATAATGGAATTCATGGCCGCGCAGAATATCGCCCGCTTTGCCGAGCATGCTCGGCGCCAGCAGCCGGGCTTCGCGATAGCCGAGCTGCATTTTGCGCTTTGCGAAGCTCGTCGCGTGGCCGAGCAATCCCAACATGGCGTGCGTCACGCCGTTCGCGTCCTCGAGCCTGCGGCCAAGCACCATGTAGCCGCCACATTCCCCGTGCACCGGCCGGGTCTGCGCGAAGCGAGAAAGGCCCGTGCGGAATCGCTGTGCCGCGGCCAATCTGCCGGCATGAAGTTCGGGATAGCCGCCCGGCAGCCAACAAGCGTCGCAGTCGTCGGGGGGAGGCTCGTCGGCCAACGGCGAGAAATGCACGATTTCGGCGCCGGCGCGGCGCCAGCCTTCGAGGACGTGCGGATAGACGAACGTGAAGGCTGCATCGAAGGCGAGCGCAATGCGCTGACCGGGCGGCGGCAGCGCCTGCGCGTCGCTCGGTGGTAATGCAGGCAGCGGCGTCGCGACGCCGAGAATGGCCTCGATATCAAGATGCCGCTCGGCCAGATCGGCGAGCGCGGCAAGTCGGGCGTTAAGATCGGTCTGTTCGGCGGCTTGCACCAAACCGAGATGGCGCTCCGGCAGAACAATCTGTTCGTCGCGCGGCAGAGCTCCCAGGACTTGTATGCCGCAGGCCCCGATCGCATCGGCGGCGAGCATCCTATGGCGCTCGCCGGCCACACGATTGAGGATCACGCCGGCCACGCGCACCGCCGGGTCGTGCGTAGCAAATCCGCGCGCGACCGCGGCGGCGGATTGCGCTTGCGCGACGACGTCGAGCACAAGAATCACCGGCAAACCAAATCGGGCGGCAAGATCGGCGGTTGCGCCGCCATGTCGGGGAATGGGCGCGCCATCGAACAATCCCATTGCCCCTTCGATCACCAATAGTTCCGCCGCGCTCGCAGCGCGGGCCATAAGGCTGTCGAGAACCGCGGACGGCATCGCCCAAGTATCGAGATTGTCGCTTTGCGATCCGGTGGCGGCGGCATGAAATGCCGGATCGATATAATCGGGGCCCGCCTTCGCGGCGCGCACCCGGACGCCACGTTTTGCCAGCGCCGCGAGCAGCGCCAACGTTACCGTGGTCTTTCCGGCACCGGATTGTGGGGCGGCGATGAGAAGACCCCGGGCATGCACTGCAATCGTTCCAGATTTCGGTTGGGCCAGAAACGAGAACGGCGACCAAGTCACGAACTCGGTCGCCGTGCAAGCGCCTACACTCCGAGAGTGTCAGTCGAGCATGCGCTCGAAGGGCGAGCCCCAAAAGCGAGTCGCATCGTTCGGCCCTTTGGTCTCCTGCGACCAGGCGGTTTGCCGCGGCGCGTATGTTTCGCTTTGCCAGTCGCCCTCGGCTGTGCCGCCGAGGCGCGCGATCCGCACCGTTCCGGTGCCGTGCATGCCCAGCGCGAAGGCCGCGCCGCGCGCCAGATCGAGGCTCACGCCGCGCACGAAGGGGCCGCGGTCGTTGATCCGCACCACCACCGTGCGGCCGTTGGCCGGATTGGTCACGGCAAGGCGGGTCCCAAATGGCAGGGTACGGTGTGCGGCAGTAAATCCGTTCGGATTGAAGTGTTCCCCCGAAGCGGTTCGATATCCGGAACAGTAGTAGGAGGCTCGAATTAAGGTGCCTCCGTACACCCCTTCATGAACACGAGAACTTGCATAAGAGCTGTTTGCGAATAACGCCCCCAGCACGCTTATCGTAACTGTTACAATGGTAAGTCGCTTCAATGTACCGCCCTTTCGATAGTTTCAGGAAGGGCAGGTAATAAGTTTTGTATTATGTTGAGAAAAAGGATGCTATCAGGCGATAGTGAGGTTTATCGCCGGGTCGGCGGCCAAAACGTCGCAGCCAATCGTGGCTGATATGCCACAATTCTCAATCTTTGTTCACGAATGTTGATGAATTGCTTGTAGATACTGGCGCAATACTGCACCGTCAGCGTCAGTCTCCAGCCGGATACATGCCGATGCTACTCGCTACCGCGTCGGCGATGTGCTCTTTGCTGATGACACCGGCGATGCTCTCTGGACGCGGCACACCGCGTCCACGCACAACCAACGCCATAACCGCTTTTTTGCCGCGCATTCGGCGGATCACATCGAAGACGATGTCGTCTTCGCGCACGATGGTGAAGGCGCGGCTGGCGATGTCGCGCAGCGCGACGCTCGATTGGGCTTGATCCGACGCGTGCCGCAATGCGGTGTTGATGCGCAGCACGCCGACGACGCGGTTGCCGTCGGTCAAGGCGACATGCTGCATGCGCCCGGCGCTGCCCCACTTGGCGAGAAAAGCTTCGAAGTTCATTTCCGCCGGCGCCAGCACCACATCGGTTTCCATCACCTCTTTGGCGCGCCGGACCATGAACATGTTCGCATGCAGCGCCTTCGGGATGACATGCCCGCGGCGGACCAGTTTCAACGTGTAGATACTTTCGCGCGACAACAGGCGACGCACCCCAAGGCTCAGCGCCACCGCCAGGATCATCGGCATGACGATGCCATAAGCGCGCGTCATCTCGAAGATCATGATGACCGCCGTCATCGCCGCGCCGGTACTGCCGCCCACCATCGCCCCCATGCCGACCATGGCGAAGGAGGGGATGTTGATGTTGAGCGGCAGATGCAGCGCCGAAAGCAGTGCTGAAAGCAGCGCCGCATAGGTGCCTCCGATCGTCGCGCCCATGAACAGCGAGGGGGAGAAGATCCCGCCCGATGCGCCCGAGCCGAGGCTCACCGAGGTCGCAAAGAGCTTGCAGAGGAAGAGCAGCGCAAGCAGTCCCACCCCCGACAACTGCCCGAGCAGAATCGCCTGCACTGTCGCGTAGCCGACGCCCTGTGCGTAGTAGTGTCCGAAGCCTTGCTGCAAGCCGTAGATCAGAACGCCGACCGCGAGCATGCCGAGCATATGACGGACGTACGGTTCCTTGATCTTCTCGAAGAAATCCTCAGCGAAGTGGAGGCCGTGCACGAATGCCGCCGCGGCAATACCGGTGATCGCCCCAAGCAAAGCGTAAAGCAGGAGCGTGACCGCGGCGGAGGCATCGGTGGCCACCGGAACAAGAGGCGGAACGATGAAGGCGGGCTGCGGGCCGAAAAAGAAACGGCCGATGAACGTCGCCGTCCCGGTGGCGAGCGCCACCGGCAGGAAAGTGCGGACGCTCACCTCCGGCATCATCAGTTCGATTGCGAACATGACTCCGCCGATCGGCGTGTTGAAGGTCGCGGCGATCCCCGCCCCCGCGCCGGCGCCGACCAAAATGATCCGCTGTCCGGCGGGCATACGCACGATCTGGCCCAAAGTCGAACCGAGGCCCGAACCGATCTGAATGATCGGTCCCTCGCGTCCCACTGCCGCGCCGCTGCCAATCGAAATCGCCGAGGCGAGCGACTTGACGATCGCGACGACAGGGCGGATCACGCCGCCCTGGTAGTAGATCGCGTCCATCACTTCGGGCACGCCGTGGCCGCGCGCTTCGGGCGCGAAATTCTTGACGAGAAAGGTCACGGCGACCGCGCCGATCACCGGCACGAAGATCACCAAAGCACCCCAAGGGCTCGGCGGCGTAAAGACCCTGGCGTCGTAACGCACCACGAATTCGCCGAGGAACAGGACGTTGTGGATGAGGCCGATGAGATCGCGAAACCCGACGGCGCCGAATCCGGTGACCGCGCCGACGATGAGGGCAAGAATCGCCATCGACACTTGGCCGATTGGGCGGATCTCTTCGGGTTCGTTCGACGGCTCGGAAGGAGTTTGCACGGCGGGAAGATGGGGTAGCGGCTCTATCGCCATCGCGTTCCTTTCGCGGAATCGCGTCGCGCCGCTTGGCTCGCGGCTCGGTGCGCGTGACGGGCGGGATGCCGCTCCCACGCAGCAGCTGAGTCACGAGCAAAATCGATCATCGGAATTTCGGAAGTGTGGCTGCGCGAAAGTGTCCGTGGTCGCCAAGCAATTGTTCGAACTGCCGGTTCGCATAACCTTAGCCGGCGCTCCGGTCAATAGCCGAGCGCCACCCCGGGCTTTCAGAAAATTTCCATGCCGCCGATCCGCTAGTCTGCGATGCCGATCAGTGCCGCGAGATTCGCGAGAAAGAGGAACACAACGTCTGGCTGGGGGCGGCTGGACTTGGCAGCTGTTCTTGTACTAAGCGGGGCACCGTTGGGGCGGCTGCCCGTCGAGGCGACTATGCGCATCCTGGTGACCGGAGGGGCGGGTTTCATCGGATCCGCGGTAACGCGGCGGATCGTCGAGAAGACCGCGCACAGCGTCCTTGTCTTCGACAAGCTGACGTATGCCGGCAATCTCTCCTCCTTGGCGAGCGTTGCGCACGACCCGCGCTACGCATTCCGCAAAGGCGACATTTGCGATGCCGCCGCGGTCAAATCCGCATTCTCGGATTTCGACCCGGACATCGTCATGCACCTCGCGGCCGAGAGCCACGTCGATCGGTCGATCGACGGCCCCGACGCATTCGTTCAAACGAATGTCGTCGGTACCTACGGCGTGCTTCAGGGCGCGCTCGCCCATTGGCGTGCTTTGCCGGCTGTGCGCCGCGTTCGTTTTCGCTTTCACCATATATCGACCGACGAGGTTTTTGGCTCGCTCGGCGCGACCGGCCTGTTTGCCGAAGACGCCCGTTACGCGCCGAATTCGCCGTACGCGGCTTCCAAAGCTAGCTCCGATCATCTGGTGCGTGCCTGGCATCACACCTATGGGCTACCCGCCGTCGTCACCAATTGCTCGAACAATTACGGTCCCTATCATTTCCCCGAAAAGCTCATTCCGCTGACAATCATCAATGCGCTTGAGGGCCGCGCACTTCCGGTCTACGGGCGCGGCGATAACATTCGCGATTGGCTGTTTGTCGAAGATCACGCGGAAGCGCTTTTGCTCGCCGCGCTACGCGGCGCGCCGGGAGCGGTCTACAACGTCGGCGCCGGCAGCGAGCGACGCAACATCGACGTCGTGGAAGCGATCTGCGATCTCGTGGACGAACTTTCGCCGCGCGCCGGCGAGGGGCGGCGCCGCGAGCTCATCACCTTTGTTCCGGATCGGCCGGGACATGATTTACGCTATGCAATCGACGCACGCCGGATCAAAAGCGAGCTCGGCTGGCAACCGACACATGATTTCGAGCAGGGTCTGCGCAAGACGGTTGAATGGTATCTCGCCAACCGTCATTGGTGGGAGGCGATCCGCTCGGAAGATCATCGCGGGCGGCGGTTTGGTCTGGCCATCTAATGATCGGGCGCTAATGCTTAACGTCGAGACCGCGGAAATACCGGATATCAAGATCATCACTGTCGGCAAAATTGAGGATCGGCGCGGCTTCCTTTCGGAAGTCTATGCACGCCGCGAATTCGCTGACAGCGGCCTCGATCTCGACTTCGTTCAAGATAACCATTGCTTCTCCGCGAAGCCGGGGACGTTGCGCGGGCTGCATTTTCAAGTGCCGCCTTTTGCGCAGGTCAAATTGGTGCGCGTGGCACGCGGCCGCATTCTCGACGTAGCGGTGGATCTGCGGAGAGCCTCGCCGACTTACGGCTGGCATAGTGCGATCGAACTTTCCGCCGACAATTGGAAACAAGTTCTCGTCCCCATCGGTTTCGCCCATGGCTGTCTGACGCTCGAACCAGATACAGAGGTTCTTTATAAAGTTACGAATCACTACGCTCCCGCGCACCAGCGCGGGCTGGCGTGGAACGATCCGGCGCTTGCCATAGATTGGCGGATCGACGCCGAACGCGTGGTCCTTTCCGACCGCGACCGTAAGCATCCGCAGCTCGCCGATCTGCCGGGGTATTTCGACTGACATGCGAATAGCCGTCACAGGATCGCGGGGCCAAGTCGTCCGAGCGCTTCTCGAACGCGCCGCGGAATACGAAGCGGAGGTCTTGCCGCTCGGGCGTCCGCATCTTGATCTTGCCGACCCGGCGAGCATTGTTCCTGCCTTGGAAGTCCTCGCGCCCGACGTCATTGTCAACGCCGGCGCCTATACCGCGGTCGACAGCGCCGAGGCCGAGGAGCAGCTGGCGCGGCGCATCAACGGGTTTGGCGCGGGGAAGGTTGCCGATGCCGCCGATCGCCTGGGAGTTCCGGTCGTTCAGTTCTCGACGGACTACGTCTTCGATGGCGCTCTCGAGCGCCCGTATCGCGAAACCGATGCGGCGCAGCCGATCAACGCTTATGGCCGTTCGAAGCTCGCCGGCGAACAGGCCGTGCAAAAAGCGACGCGAAGACACGTCATCCTGCGGACCGCGTGGGTCTATAGCCCGTTTGGCACAAACTTCGTGCGAACCATGCTTCGCCTCGGCGAGACGCAAAACCAACTC
>JBOHJJ010000146.1:0-7657 GCA_050728495.1 Methylovirgula sp. | reverse complement strand
GTCATCAAGACCAGCGGCTTGCGGATGTCGCGCTTCAATTGCCGGCGCAGGATATGGAAATAATTCGACGGTGTCGTGCAATTGGCGACCTGCATATTGTCTTCGGCGCACATTTGCAGATAGCGCTCGAGGCGCGCCGAGGAATGTTCCGGGCCTTGGCCTTCATAACCGTGCGGCATGAGGCAAACGAGGCCCGACATGCGCAACCACTTGCGCTCGCCCGAAGAGACGAACTGATCGAGCACCACTTGCGCGCCGTTGGCGAAATCGCCGAACTGCGCCTCCCAGACCGTTAGCGCGTTCGGCTCGGCGAGCGAATAGCCGTATTCGAATCCAAGAACGGCTTCCTCCGAGAGCATCGAATTGATGACCTCGCAGCGCGCCTGGCCGTCGCGGATATGGTTGAGCGGGACGTAGCGCGCCTCCGTCTTCTGATCGACAAGGACGCTATGGCGCTGCGAGAACGTGCCGCGCTCGCTATCCTGGCCGGAGAGACGCACCGGGTGGCCTTCGTCGAGAAGACTTGCGAACGCGAGCGCCTCCCCCGTTGCCCAATCAATCCCGGTGCCCGATTCGATCATCGCCCCCCGATTGTCGAGAACGCGGCGAATCGTGCGGTGCAGGTCGAAACCTTCCGGTACGCGGCAGAGCCGCACTCCAAATTCTTTTAGCTTGGCGATTTCGATGCCGGTGCGACCGCGCCGCGCCTCGTCAACGCCGTCCGCGGGCCGAAACCCCGCCCAGCGTCCGTCGAGCCAATCGGCCTTGTTCGTCTTGTGGAAGCCGCCGGCTTCGTGCTCGGCGTCGAGCTTGCGCCGCCATTCCGATTTGATCTTCTCGACTTCCTCTGCCGTGACCACGCCTTCGCCGATCAGCTTCTCGGCGTAGATTTCGAGCGTCGTCGAATGCGAGCGGATCGTCTTGTACATCAGTGGCTGGGTGAACGCCGGCTCGTCGCCTTCGTTGTGGCCGAAGCGGCGATAGCAGAACATGTCGATCACGACCGGTTTGTGGAATTTCTGCCGGAACTCGATCGCCACTTTCGCCGCGTAGACCACCGCTTCGGGATCGTCGCCATTGATATGAATGATCGGTGCCTCGATCATCTTCGCCGTATCGGACGGATAGGGCGAGGAACGCGAATAGCGCGGATAGGTCGTAAAGCCGATCTGGTTGTTGATGATGAAATGGATCGAGCCGCCGGTGCGATGCCCCTTCAGACCGGAGAGGCCGAAACACTCGGCGACCACGCCCTGGCCGGCGAAGGCCGCGTCGCCGTGGATGAGCAACGGCAGGACTTTGCTGCGCTCGACGAAATCATTGTGCTGATCCTGCTTGGCGCGCACCTTGCCGAGCACGACAGGATCGACGATCTCGAGATGCGAGGGATTGGCGGTCAGCGACAGGTGCACCTGGTTGCCATCGAACTCGCGGTCCGACGATGCGCCAAGGTGATATTTGACGTCGCCCGAGCCTTCGACGTCGTCGGGCGTGAACGAGCCGCCTTTGAATTCGTGGAAGATGGCGCGGTGCGGCTTGCCCATCACTTGCGAGAGCACGTTGAGCCGGCCGCGGTGCGCCATGCCCAGCACAATCTCCTTCACGCCGAGCGCCCCGCCGCGCTTGATGATTTGTTCGAGCGCCGGGACCATCGACTCTCCGCCGTCGAGGCCGAAGCGCTTGGTGCCGGTGAACTTGAGATCGATGAATTTTTCGAAGCCTTCGGCCTCGATGAGTTTGTTGAGGATCGCGCGCTTGCCCTCGCGGGTAAAGTTGATCTCCTTCCCGGGCCCCTCGATTCGCGCCTGGAACCAGGACTTTTCCGCCGGATCGGAGATGTGCATGAATTCGTAGCCGATCGTGCCGCAGTAGGTGCGCTTTAAGATCGCCAACATCTCCGGCACGGTGGCGAATCGTAAGCCAAGCACTCCGTCGATGAAGACCGGGCGAGCGTAGTCGGCTTCCGCAAACCCGAAGTTGGCGGGATGCAGCGACTCGGGATCTTTGTGAGTCTGCAGCCCGAGCGGATCCAAATTGGCATGCAGGTGACCGCGCATGCGATAGGCGCGGATCATCATGATGGCACGCACCGAATCGCGCGTTGCCTGCTGCAATTCCGCGTTCGAATGGCCGCCGCCGTGCGCGGATTTGATCTTCTCGCCGAGTGCGGTCTCGACCGCTTGCCAATTGCCGTCGAAGGCAGCGATCAACTCATCGTGGTCGATGCCCGATCCGTCGCGCCTCTTCCAGGCCGGACCTTCGGCGCTTCTTTCGACCGTCGCACGGTCGTCCCGCAAGCTGGCGAAGAAATCCCGCCATTCGGGGGCGACCGAAGCCGGATCGCGAACGTAGCGCTCATAAAGCTCTTCGGCATAGGCAGCATTGGCACCGTAAAGGAACGACGTCAGCGCAAAGGAATCGTTCGCCGTGGAGCGCGGACCCGTGGCGCCGCCCGAACCATTCTGCCCATTGTTGCCGTCTCGCCGCGACATCACATTCTCCGAATCCACCCCCGATATATGGGCGCCCGGTGCGCTCTTCACGTCCCCTCGTGACGCGATTAACCCTTTTCTGCCGATCGAGGCGTTCACGTCTTCAAGACCTCGACGAGCGTTTTGCCGAGTCGCGCGGGCGAAGGTGAAACTTCGATCCCCGCCTCTTGTAGGGCGGCAATTTTGGCTTCGGCGCCACCTTTGCCGCCCGAAATGATCGCCCCGGCGTGGCCCATCCGGCGGCCCGGCGGCGCGGTACGTCCGGCGATGAAGCCGACCACCGGTTTGAAGCGGCCGCGGCGCCGCTCGTCGCGCAGAAACAGGGCCGCATCCTCTTCGGCACCGCCGCCGATCTCGCCGATCATGATGATCGATTGCGTCTTGCCGTCGGCAAGAAAAAACTCGAGCACGTCAACAAATTCCATCCCCTTTATGGGATCGCCGCCGATTCCGACCGCGGTGGTCTGGCCAAGGCCCTCGCGGCTCGTCTGGAACACCGCCTCATAGGTGAGCGTCCCCGAACGCGACACGATACCGACCGAACCGGGGAGGAAAATGTTGCCAGGCATGATGCCGATCTTGCTCTGCCCGGCGGTCACGATCCCCGGGCAGTTCGGGCCGATGAGCCCCGAGCGGGAGCCGACAAGGGCCCGCTTGACCCGCACCATGTCGAGCACCGGGATGCCTTCGGTGATGCAGACGATCAGCGGGATCTCGGCGTCGATTGCTTCGCAGATGGCATCCGCCGCGCTGGGGGGAGGAACGTAGACGACGCTCGCGTCTGCGCCGGTCGCCTGGCGCGCCGCGGCAACCGTATCGAAGACCGGCAGGCCAAGATGCGTCGAACCGCCTTTTCCCGGCGAGACGCCGCCGACGAGCCGTGTTCCATAGGCGAGCGCCTGTTCGGAATGGAACGTGGCGGTCTTGCCGGTAAATCCTTGGCAGATGACCTTCGTCTGTTGGTCAATGAGGATCGCCACGATTCATCCTTTTTTGACGGCGGTGACGATCTTCTGCGCGGCATCGTCGAGATCGTCGGCGGTAATCACGTTAAGCCCCGACTTGGCGATAATCGCTTTGCCGAGTTCGACGTTGGTGCCTTCGAGCCGCACGACGAGCGGCACTTCGAGGCCCACGTCCTTGACCGCGGCGATGACGCCTTCGGCAATCACGTCGCATTTCATGATGCCGCCGAAGATGTTGACGAGAATGCCTTTGACGTTCAGATCGGCGGTGATAATCTTGAACGCCGCGGTCACCTTCTGCGTCGTCGCGCCGCCGCCTACGTCGAGGAAATTCGCCGGCTCGGCGCCATAGAGCTTGATGATGTCCATGGTCGCCATCGCTAGGCCGGCGCCATTGACCATGCAACCGATCGTGCCGTCGAGCGCGACGTAAGAGAGATCGTGTTTGGCCGCGTCGATCTCCTTGGCGTCCTCCTCCTTCTCGTCGCGCAGCGCGGCGATCTCCGGATGGCGGAAGGCGGCGTTGTCGTCGAAGCCAATCTTGGCGTCGAGACATTGGATGCGTCCGTCCTTGCCGAGGACCAGCGGATTGATTTCAAGCAGCGCCATATCCTTTTCGACGAACGCCGCATAAACCCGGCTTGCAAGCTTCTCGGCCTGTTTGGCGAGCTCGCCGGACAGTCCCAGAGCCGCGGCCAGAATCCTGCCATGATGCGGCATGACGCCGGTTGCCGGATCGATCGAAAAGCTCACGATTTTCTCCGGCGTGCGTCGGGCGACTTCTTCGATGGAGACGCCGCCTTCCGTCGACGCGACGAAGGCGACGCGGCTCGTCGCCCGATCGACGAGCACGGCGAGATAGAATTCCTTCTCGATCGCCGAGCCGTCCTCGATGTAGAGGCGGTTGACTTGCTTGCCGGCCGCCCCGGTTTGCGCCGTGACGAGCATCCGGCCGAGCATCTGACGCGCATGCGCTTCGACCTCTTTGCGCGAGCGCGCCAGCCGCACGCCGCCGCCTGCGCCGGCTTGCGGATCCTTGAACGCGCCTTTGCCGCGCCCGCCAGCGTGGATTTGCGCCTTTACTACGAAGATCGGACCGGGAAGCGTAGCGGTGGCCTCGCCCGCCTCGGCCGGAGTTGCGACGGCCACGCCCGCGGCAACGGGAATCCCGAATTCCCGAAGAATCGCCTTCGCCTGATATTCGTGAATGTTCATCGTTCGCTTTCTGCCGCGCGCCGGCGCGGGAGATGCCGGCTATGCGCGGCTCACGCGGCAAAGGCCGCATTGATGGTCTTACAGGCCTCGACCAGGCTTTGTACCGAAGCAATCGATTTCTCAAACATGCGCCGTTCGTCGGGATCCAGAGCGACTTCGACGATTCTTTCGACGCCGCCTGCACCGATCACGACCGGAACGCCGACATAAAGATCTTTTACGCCATATTCGCCGTTGAGCTTCGCGGCACAGGGCAGCACCCGGCGCTCGTCACGCAAATAGGATTGCGCCATGGCAATCGCCGCGGCGGCGGGCGCATAAAAGGCCGATCCCGTCTTTAAGAGGCCGACGATCTCGCTGCCGCCTTTGCGGGTACGCTCGACGATCGCCTCGAGCCGTTCTTTCGTCGTCCAGCCCATCTTGACGAGATCCGGCAAGGGAATGCCGGCGAGCGTCGAATAGCGCAGCAGCGGCACCATATCGTCGCCGTGGCCGCCGAGAACGCAGGCGTTGACGTCTTCGAGCGCAACCTTGAACTCTTCCGCCAGGAAATGCCGGAATCGCGCCGTATCGAGGACGCCCGCCATACCGACCACCTTCTTGGCCGGAATTCCGGTTGCCTTCTGTAAGGCCCAAACCATGGCGTCGAGCGGATTGGTGATGCAGATCACGAAGGCGTCGGGAGCATAATTCCGGATGCCGTGACCGACCGACTCCATCACCTTGAGGTTAATGCTGAGCAGATCGTCACGGCTCATGCCGGGCTTACGCGGTACGCCGGCGGTGACGATGACCACGTCGGCGCCTTTGATCACCGCATAATCGTTCCCGCCGCAAAGGCGCATATGAAAGCCCTGCTGCGCCGCCGACTGCGCGAGGTCGAGAGCTTTTCCCTGCGGAATGCCTTCGGCGATGTCGAAGAGGGCGATGTCCCCGAGTTCCTTCAGGGCGGCAAGATGGGCGAGCGTGCCGCCGATCTGTCCGGCGCCGATCAGCGCAATCTTTTGGCGTGACATGGCTGTCCTCTCACAAGGCCGCTCGACGCGCCCGCGGCGGCGAGGAGAACGGCGGCGGTTTTGCCGAAGAAGCTATACAAAAGCAAGACCGCGCCACCGAGATGACATGCGCAAGGGGTGGAATTTTGACGCGGCGGCGATCTGAGGCCTAATTTTCAAGCAATTAGCTCGCACACTCGGCAGGCTTTGGCGTGAACGAAGGCGACGCCTTTGCAGGCTCAGGCCTTGGAAATGTCGCGATCGCGCCGCGCGCCGATCCCGCCGCCGTGCGGCAGGGCGAGATAGGCTGCCGATCGCATCTCCATCAACCTCGACACGGTTCGCGCGAATTCGAGGACTTCGCGCTTTCGCTTGCCAAGACAAAGCTCCGCGGGTTCGGCGGCGGCCGAGGCGATGAGTTTCACACGCTGGTCGTAAAGCGTGTCAATGAGCAGGATAAATCGTTTTGCCGCGTCGGCCTGTTCGGCGCGAATGATGGGAATGGCGTCGATGACCACCGTATGGAAATTCTCCGCTATGGCGAGAAAGTCCTGCGCTCCGAGCGGCGCCAAGCAGAGATCAGCGAAGCTGAAGCGCGCCACATGCGCCCTCGCCTGCGGCACAGGGACGGTGCGGCCGAGCACGTTGAGACAAGCGCTCGCGGCGTGTTCGACGCCGGCCAGTGCCGCGAAGGCGCGGGTTAGCGCCTTGTCCGCCTTGGCGTCGACGGGAACGTAATAGACCGGTTCGCCCATCAATTTCTCAAGCCGAAAATCGGTGCGAGCCGCAAGATGCAATACCTCCAGCCGTTCTTGCAGCAGATCGATGAAGGGCAGAAACAAAGATCGGTTGAGACCCTCCTTGTAGAGGTCCTGCGGCTCGACATTGGAGGTCGCAACCAGAATGACGCCGCACTGAAACAAAGCCTTGAAGAGGCGCCCGAGGATCATCGCATCAGCGATGTCATTCACGAACAGTTCATCGAGGCAGAGCAGCCAACAATCGGCAGCGATCGCCTCTGCGACCGGCGCAATTGGATCGTCGCCGTTCGCCTCGCCGCGTTTGAGCTGTTGGCGAAAAGCAAAGACCCGCGCGTGCACCTCTGCCATGAAACTGTGGAAATGCAGGCGCCGCTTGTGGGTGAGCTGCGCTTCTTCAAAAAACAGATCCATGAGCATGGTCTTGCCGCGCCCGACCGAGCCCCAGATGTAGGCGCCACGCGGGGGTGAGGCGGCGCGCGCTCCGACAAGCCAGCCGAGCGCCGCCGATTTGCGTGCCGGACGATAGAAGGCAAGTTCCGCCGCGAGTTTTTCGAGGTCGCGCAGCGCCTGTTCCTGGGCCGGATCGCGCTCAAGCTGGCCGCGGGCGACGCGATCCCAATAGTGCTCAAGAAGGAGATGGGGCATGCTCGACTCGGGTGACGATGATGAGCCTGCTTTGCCGCGCGCCTGACAATAAGACAAGCTGTCTGGCCCCGCCCCGATGCTTGCCCGCCTGCGCAGCTCGCTGAACTCTCCATTCGATGAACAAGCCATAGAGGCGGCTGCGCCGTCATGGAGTCCCTGCGCTTTTGATCTCGACCGCAGGGAAGCCGACGCTCTATTTGCCGGCCTTAATCCGCGTCCATTCGCGTTCAATGAATTCCTGCAACTCCGGATCGCGCTCGCGGACGGCATAAAGATGTTGCATGGTTTCGGCATCCGGGTAGATCGCCTGGACGGACGTGGGGGCAAGAGCCTCGGCGCCGGCGACGCCGCTGGCGAACCCCGTGGCAGTGACGTTGCGGGCGGCGATGTCCGGGCGCAGCAGGAAATTGATGAAGGCATAGGCCGCCGAAGGATGCGGCGCGCCCACCGGGATTGCGAGATTGTCGAGGGACAGCACGCTTCCCTCGCGGGGGATCGCATAGCCAATATCGATGCCGTTATCCGCCTCGCGGGCACGATCGCGCGCTAAGGCGGCATCGCCCGACCAGCCTGCCGCGAGACAA
>JBOHJJ010000145.1:0-15389 GCA_050728495.1 Methylovirgula sp. | reverse complement strand
GGGCGGCTGTTTCGAAACCTCGCATCCGACGACGCATGCCGATCCCACCTATGTCGTCGATGGCATCGTCCATTATTGCGTGGCCAATATGCCGGGTGCGGTGCCCCATACGTCGAGCCACGCGCTCAACCACGCGACGCTGCCATATGGGCTTGCGCTCGCCGCCAAGGGGCGCGCCGCGATCTTCGAAGATCCGGGGCTGTTGGCCGGGCTCAACGTCGATTGCGGCCATGTCACCCATGCCGCGGTGGCAACGAGCCTTGGCCTCACGCCCAAACGGCTGGCTGCCTGATGCGGTCTCCGGGCGAGTTTGGAAAGATCGCGGCCAAAGCGTGCCGCATCGGGGCATTCTGTGCTCGCCTACAAATCAATTTCTAGAGAGCGCCAAGGATTCCGCCGATGATATCGTCGGGGAAGCCATACCCGCAGCCGTAATAGCCATAGTAGCCGCAAGGACCGTAGCCATAACTGTAGGCCGGATACCCGTAATAGCCGTAAGCCGGATATCCGTAATAGCCGCCATAGCCATATCCATAGTGATGATAGTGACCAAAGTGGCGATAGCGGCGGACGGCATAATGATGGCCGGCAAAATGTCTGGCGAAATGATGGCCACCAAAATGACCGTGTCCGACGCGTGCATCGGCAACCGAAGCGAAGGTCACCCCGCCGGTCGCCAGAGCCAATACCGCCGAGCCTACGATAAGCGTAGTTTTCACTCTGCTCGTCATTTCAATCTCCCATTCGCAGGGGTGATGACGGCCAATGCGAATGTGGCAAAAAAGATCCCTCGGCGCCGGGCGCTACACTAGAACGTGTGCCACGTTCGTGCTGGCGGCCTGCGGGATAATCCGCTACTTCAGCGTAGCGGGGGCAGGATCGCCTTCGGAGGACCTATGAAAAAGCTCATCGGCGCGGCGCTGCTCGGCGGCGCGGTTTTCGCCCTGCCCGCCATGGCTCAGACGAGCGCGGCACCGCCCGTAAAATGTCGCGTGGCGGAAGTCAATCCGGTCACCAATCGCGCGGATTGCATCGATCCGATCGGCGGATCGCTCGATCCGAAAGACAACCCGTGCCAGGGGATGCATCGAACCGGGCAGTGGACGATGTCGAACAGCTGCGATACGGCGCCGGGCGGCAATCCGACGCCGAATTGACGCGGGCCGTGCAACCGGCAACGAGCGCGCTCACTCGTCGCCGTGGGCGCGTTCGTCGATGGTGATGGTTTTCATCTTCGAAAAATCGACAGAAACGGGCTGTTTCTCCCGCGCCGCCGCCATTTGGAACGTCTTGATGACGTGTTCGAGCCGCCGATAGGTCTCTTTATATTCCGGCGTTTTCTCGGAAATGCCGAGGGGCTGCAGACAAAACTCGATGATTTCGCGCGGCCTGTTGTATTTGCTCATGCATCTCTCCTTGGTGTCCTTTAGGAACGATCACGTCGCCGGAAATCCGCCGGCAAAGACGAAGTCCTTTTGCGGACGCCGGCCATTCGGAACCTCACGCTCGCGCAGATGCTCCGGAAGCAACGATTTGTCACCGCGTCGCCCAATCGCGATCGCGGCTTCGGGCCGATACTCGTCGGGAATCTTAAGATCGACGATGGTGCGCGCTACGTCGAAGCCCGCCATCGCATGCGTGGCCCAGCCGAGACGCATCGCTTCGAGTGCAAAAAATCCCCACGCCGTCCCGGTATCGAAGGAATGGGTGCGCGAAGGCACGACCTTATTGGTGTCCGATACCGGCTTCGTGGTCTTCGAGATGAGAATGACGAGCGCGCCGGCCTTCTTCGCCCAAACGCGATTGCCTTCGTTGAGGAGGGCCAGAAACTTGTCGAAATCCAGGGTGCCGGCGAGCGCGTAGAGAAAACGCCAGGGTTGCAGATTGCTCGACGAAGGCGCCCAACGCGCCGCTTCAAACATGGTGCGCAAATCATATTCGGGGATCGCTTCGCCGGTGAAGGTGCGCGACGACCAGCGTTCGAGGAACTGCGAATCGATCGGATAATCGGCGCGGCGTGGATCGCTCATTCCGCTTTCCCCGAACCACTCTCGCCCGTTTTGCGGAGCGCCCGGCCGCGCCGCAGCCCGTAGAGAAAGACCCCCGGGCCGCGCTCCGGCAGATGTTGCGGGACCGGATCGTAGCCCGACGTCCCCCAAGGATGACAGCGGCAGATCCGTGCCAGACCGAGAAGCCCGCCTGCCCAAAGTCCGTGCCGGGCGATTGCTTCGTCCATATAGGCCGAGCAGCTTGGTTCATGCCGGCACTGGCGGCCGACCAAAGCCGACAGACTTAGCTGATAGGCGCGGATCACGAGATGCGCGGCGCGGCGGGAAAGCAAGCGCGCGCCGACGTGCGCAAGATGCAGCAAACCTGCGCTCGCTTCATTCTGCGGCATGTGATGCTCTTCCTTCGATCTGCTCCGCCGCATCGGCGGTAGCCTCGAACGTCAGCAGCATGGAGGCATGCCGGGCCTTGTAATCGCGCACCGGCTCGAGAACCGCGATCTCCGCCCATTTGCCTTTGGGCGGCGGACCGTTTTCTTTGAGCATTGCGCGAACCTGATCACGCAATTCCCGCAACTCCGGCGCCGTGGCGCCGAGGACGTTGCGCGCCATGATCGAGGCCGCAGCCTGGCCGAGCGCGCAAGCCTTCACGTCGTGCGCGAAATCGACGACTTTTCCATCGCGCATGATGAGATCGACGATCACCGTCGAGCCGCAGAGCTTGGAATGGGCGCGAGCCGTCGCATCGGGATGCGCCAGTCGGCCCTGGCGGGGAATATTCGCCGCCAGTTCCAGGATCTTACTGCTATAGACGTCGTTCAGCATGGGGCAGCATGGCAAACGGCCGGGATGACGGCACGGAATAAGTCCTATATAGGAGTTTCAGGCTTGGCGAACGAGACTTGAGAGGTTTGCTGCTGCCAAAGGGACCGTAACGGCCTTGTTCGGCAAGGGTTCGGGCCTTAGATCACAGAAACAGGAGGCACCACATGGATGACGTGGTTAAGTCCTTGCTCGAGCGCCAACAGCAGCTTAAGCCCGCCGCAAATCCGCCAATCCGTCCCAGCCGCGAAGCAGCCGAAGCCGCCGTCCGAACGTTGATCCTTTGGGCCGGCGACGATCCGACGCGGGAGGGTTTGCGCGATACACCGCTGCGCGTCGTCAAGGCGTATGAAGAATTCTTTTCCGGATATCGCGCCGACCCTGGCGACCTGCTGTCGCGCGTCTTCGAGGAAGTGCACGGCTACGACGATCTGATCCTCGTCCGCGACATTCCTTTCTCGTCGCATTGCGAGCATCACATGGTGCCGTTCGTCGGCAAAGCTCACATCGCTTATTATGTCGGCGAAGAAGGCGTCGTCGGACTTTCCAAGCTCGCCCGGCTCGTCGACATCTACGCGCGTCGCCTGCAGACGCAGGAGGCGATGACCGCCGAGATCGTATCGGCGATCGAGCGCTACTTAAAGCCGCGCGGCTGCGCGGTGATGATCGAAGCAGAGCATATGTGCATGTCGATGCGCGGCGTGCTCAAGCAAGGCACGATGACGGTGACCAACCAATTCACCGGCATCTTCCGCGACGATCCCGCCGAGCAGGTGCGCTTTCTGACAATGGTGCGCGGCAAATAGCCCGCCGGACGCGACGATGTCCCTGCCCTTCCCGATTGCCGGGAGCAAGTCCGAACTCGAAGAAGGCGGCGTCTTCACACCGCGCTTCGACGCCGACGGACTGATCGGCTGTATCGTGACCGACGCCCGCGACGGCGCGGTGCTGATGTTCGCCTATATGAACGAGGAAGCGCTGCGCCTGACGATTGAAACCGGAATCGCGCATTATTGGTCGCGCTCGCGCCAAAACCTCTGGCGCAAAGGCGATACTTCCGGCCAGCGCCAGAGCGTAAAAGAACTCCGCACCGACTGCGACCAGGACGTGCTGCTTCTGAAGGTCGAACCGGGCGGGAATGGCGGCGCCTGTCATACCGGGCGACGCTCCTGCTTCTACCGCCGGCTCGCCGCGGGCCCGGAGAGCGTCACCCTCCTCTTCGACGAGGGCTAACGCCGCGCGCTCCGCGGAATTTCCCGGATAAAGAAAACGCCGCCTCGTGTAGGCGGCGTTTGTTGTTGCCCGCGACGCTGTCGCGATTCCTCAGACGGCGGCGATGTATTCGCGCAGCGCCGACTGTTCGTGCTCCATCTCGGCGAGGCGATATTTCACCACGTCGCCGATCGACACGATGCCGGCAAGCCTGCCGTCCTTTAACACCGGGACATGCCGAAAACGGCCGGCGTTCATCTTCTCGACTGTCGCCAGCACGGTTTCTTCCTCGCTGGTGGTAACGACCTGCGTCGTCATGTGCATCGAGGCGGCATCGTCGAGCGCTTTCGCGCCGCGCCTGCCGACCGCCCGCACGATATCCCGCTCGGAAAGAATTCCCAGTACGCTGCCCTGAACATCGGCGATTACGACCGCGCCGATGCCCCGCGCAGCGAGGATTTCCGCAACCTCCTTCAAAGTTCTGTGCGGCTGCGCCGTCAGAACCTCACGGCCTTTGGTCGCGAGTATCCGCGCCACAGTCATTTCACCCTCCTCTTTGATCGCCATAGTGACGTTTCCCATTCCCGTTCCATCGCTCTTTTGCGGCGATTGGAGCGATGAAGAATGCTCTTCTTCCAGCGAAGGCGCAAGATTCAAGCTTCGGCGTATGCCGCTGCTTGCCGCTCGTCTGAACTGCCTCCAACCAGCGCCCTTCCATGGAAGATTCCGGTATGTCATGTAATTACGTCTCAAACTTAAGGTTGACCCCGCTCCGAAACGCGTTGGCGCAGCGCACCACAATGGATTGCTTTCGCAACCGGATCGGATTGCTTGCAACTTCACGCACTTCCGCGCGGGGACGGAGAGCCGCTTCTCTAAAATGTTAACGTCACGGCGATGCCAAAGTTCCCCCGCGGCGCGGCAACAGAGTTGCGCGGCGGGAAATCCTTCGGCAGGTGGACAGATGTTTACGCATGGCCTGGCGGCGGGCGCGGCGCGGCGGCCGGCGGATCAAACAGTGGAAAACCTAGAAGCCCGAGCAGAAAGCCGCCGATATGGGCCTGCCATGCGATGGTTTCATGGACGAAACCCAGCGAACCGGCGCCGATGCCGAACAGAAGATTGGCGATGAACCAGAAGACCAAAAAAACCAGCGCGGTCCGGTTGGTGAAGACAGCGCGCAGCGGCAGAGCCGGCTGACGGTAGGCGAGATTCTGCGGATCGGCAAAGCCGATCCCAAGCGGCGCGTTTGCCTGGAACACGAAGCGCAATGCCGCGCCCATCGTACCCGAGACGATGGCGGAAGCGCCGATCACCGGCTGAAGATCGTCGACGTGGGTGAGAAAATGGACGAGCGCGCCGGCGACCGCAGTGGCAAGGCAAAACAACACGAAACGCAAATTGCCGAAGCGCCGCGCCACCGCCGCCCCGAACGGAATGAACCATAGGCAGTTCAATCCGACATGCGCCCAGCTCGCATGCAGCAACGCATAGGTGATGGGCGTCCACCAAAGCGGCTGCCCGTTGCCGAGGAACAGCTGGTCGACTTCGACCTGCGCGGTGCCGGCGCTCTGCGCCGCGTCGAGCACCCGCGCAATGCTGTCCGGATCGAAGGCGAACGTGAACCGGCCCGGCACGAAGGCGAAATTGGCGAGCAGCGCGACGTTCTGCTCGGCCGGCAGAAGTTCGCGCAGACCGTGAATGCCGACGAGCAGGACGACGAGCGCAACGACCACGACGGGAATGTTGAAGATCTTCTCTCGTCGGCTTCGCACGCCATTCCCTTCTCCGCGGCGCGTTCGCGCGGGACACTCCAAGCCACGATTACTCTACGTCTTCCACCTCGGCTGGGCCGCTACCATAAACCTTCTGGGCGAGCGCCGCCTGCATGAACGGTTCAAGATCGCCGTCGAGCACGTCGCTCGGCGTCCCGGAAGTGACGCCGGTGCGCAGATCCTTGACGAGTTGATAGGGTTGAAGGACGTAGGAGCGGATTTGATGGCCCCAGCCGATCTCGGTTTTGGCGGCCTCGGTCACACTGGCGGCGGCTTCGCGTTTCTCGATCTCCCGCTCATAGAGCCGCGCCCGTAGCATATTCCACGCCGTCGCCCGGTTCTTGTGCTGCGAACGCTCGCCTTGGCAGGCGACGACGATGCCCGTTGGAATATGCGTAATGCGCACCGCCGAATCGGTGGTGTTGACGTGCTGGCCGCCGGCGCCCGAAGAGCGATACGTGTCGATCCGGCAATCCGACTCTTTCACGTCAATGTTAATCCTATCGTCGATGGCCGGATAGACCCAAACGGAAGCAAAGCTCGTATGCCGGCGCGCGTTCGAATCGAACGGCGAGATGCGCACCAGCCGGTGTACGCCGGATTCGGTTTTCGCCCAGCCGTACGCGTTGCGGCCTTTGACGAGCAGCGTGCCGGACTTGATACCGGCCTCTTCTCCCGCTGTCTCTTCGATGATCTCGACTTTGAATTTCTGTCGCTCGGCCCAGCGGATGTACATCCTAAGAAGCATGCGCGCCCAGTCGCAGCTTTCGGTGCCCCCGGCGCCGGCATGGACCTCGATGTAAGTGTCGTTCGGATCGGTTTCGCCCGAAAGCAGGATCTCGATTTGCCGGCGCTCGGCTTCGCTTTTCAAGTTCTTGAGCTGGCCGATGCCCTCGGACTCGGCGACGGCGTCGTCTTCCGCCTCGGCAAGTTCGATCAGCGTCACCGCGTCTTCGAGCTCGGATTCGAAACGGGCGAGCGAACCCAGCCGATCTTCCAGCTCGGTGCGTTCGCGCATGATCTTCTGCGCCGCCTCGGCATTGTTCCAGAGCTGGGGGTCTTCGGCCTTGGCGTTCAGTTCCGCGAGCCGGCGCGTGGCGGCATCGACGTCAAAGATGCCTCCTCAGCAATCCCATGGACTGCTTGATCGATTGGGTGAGCGCATCGGCTTCGGCGCGCATGAGGGTTCTCGCGGAGGGAACGGAATCGTCCGGTCGAATGTAGATAGTGAGCAACGGCGCGTATGTAAACGGCCACGCGTCGGGCGCGCCGCGGCCGGCTAGAAAGCGAGGATCAGTAAAGTCCGCCGGTGCCGGTTCCGAGCCGCTGATCCGCATTCGGATCGACTGAGAGCGCGCTCGGCGCCTCCGTGCCCGTACCGCCGTAGTTGAACGTGTCGGGCGGCGCGGTGCCGGGCTTGAAGGCTTCGAGGATCGTGCCGGGCCCGGTGGCGCGAACGCCGGTTTCGTAATCAACCGAAATGAGTTTGATGCCGGGCGGCACGCGGAACGGTATGTCGGGCTTGCCCTTCAACGCCATCTTCATGAAGTCGCGGAAGATCGGCGCCGTATAAAGAGCGGCCTGCGCCGAATTACCGAGCGAGCGCGGCCGGTCGTAGCCCATGAACACGCCGACGGCCAGATTCGGCGAATAGCCGACAAACCAAAGATCTTTGGCGTCATTGGTCGTGCCGGTCTTGCCGGCAAGATGTTTGCCGACCGCCCGGATCGCCTGGCCCGTGCCGCGCTGGATGACTCCTTCCATGATCGAGGTGATCTGGTAGGCGGTCAGCGGATCGAGGACCTGCTCGCGGTTGTCGATCAGCGTCGGCTCGTCCTGATTTTCCCATTTCTTTACATTGCAGCCTACGCAGATCCGTTGATCGTGGCGATAGATCGTATGCCCCCAGCGGTCCTGGATGCGGTCGATCAAGGTGGGAATAATGCGTTTGCCGCCGTTGCAGAGCATCGAATAGGCGGTGGTCATCCGCATCAGCGTGGTCTCGCCGGAGCCGAGCGACATCGAAAGATAAAGCGGCATATCGTCATAGATGCCGAAGCGCTTCGCGTATTCGGCAATGAGCGGCATGCCGATGTCGCGCGCCAGCCGCACGGTCATCTGATTGATCGAGTGTTCGACGCCGTAACGCAGCGTATGCGGGCCGCTCGACTTGCCCTCGAAGTTCGCGGGTCGCCACATGCCGAGCCCCGCCCCCTGGTCGATCTCGACCGGCTCGTCGAGCTCGATCGAGGACGGCGTATAGCCGTTATCGAGCGCCGCCGCATAAACGAAGGGTTTGAACGAAGATCCCGGCTGGCGTAGCGCCTGCGTTGCACGGTTGAACTTCGATTGGTCGAAGGAGAACCCGCCGACCATGGCCAAGACGCGGCCGGTGAACGGATCCATGGCGACGATTGCGCCGCTCACTTCCGGAATCTGCCGCAGCCGATATAGACCAGGTTTGCCGTCCAAAGGCTCGGCGTAGATCACGTCGCCGGGAACCAGTGCGGATCGGCCCCCCTTGCGCGCCCAGCGAAGTCCGACGGGAACCAGATAGCCCGTGTCGCGCTGGGGACTGATATCGCCCGATGGCTCGCGCTTCGGCTGCAGGCCGATACGCAACTGCTGATCGTTGCCGTCGAGCACCACCGCGAGCCGCCACGGCGCGATGTCGTCCAAGGCGGGTACGGCGGCGAGCGGCGGACCCCAATCCTGGCCGATCTCGATGTGGCGCATCGGGCCGCGGAACCCGTGCGCCTCGTCGTAGCGCACGAGCCCATCGACGAGAGCGCGGCGCGCCATCAGCTGCATTTTCGGATCGAGCGTGGTGCGCACCGAAAGGCCGCCTTCGTAGAGTTTCTTCTCGCCGTAGCGGTCCAAAAGCTCGCGCCGCACTTCCTCGGTGAAGTAGCCGGCGGCATAGGCAGTTGGCGAAACCACGCGCACCGTCACGCCAAGCGGCTCCGCCTTGGCCTCGGCGGCCGCCGCAGGCGCGACGTAGCCGTTCTCGACCATGCGGTCGATCACCCAATTGCGGCGCTCGATCGCGCGTTTGCGCTCAAGGAACGGCTGATAATTGTTCGGCGCCTTGGGCAGAGCCGCCAGATACGCAACTTGCGCGACATCGAGCTCGTTTACAGATTTGTCGAAATAGTTCAGCGCCGCCGCCGCGACCCCGTAATTGCCGAGCCCGAGATAGATTTCATTGAGATAGAGTTCGAGAATCTTCTCCTTCGAATAGGTCGCCTCGATCCGGAACGACAGCAGCACTTCGCGAATCTTGCGCGCGACGGAGCGTTGGCGGCTCAAGAAGAAATTCTTGGCAACCTGCTGGGTGATGGTCGAGGCGCCCTGGATGTGATGCGTGCCTTCGAGGAAGACGATCCCGGCGCGGATCATGCCTTCGAAATCGACGCCGGAATGGGTGTAGAAATTCTTATCCTCGGCGGAGATGAACGCCTCTTTGACGAGCGGCGGAATGGCCCAGCCCGGCAAATAGAGACGCCGTTGCTTCGCATATTCGGCAAGCAGCGAACCGTCGCCCGCGTGCACGCGGGTCATGACCGGCGGCTCGTAGTTCTTGAGCTGGGTATAGTCCGGCAGATCCTGCTCGAACTTCCAGATCACGGCCCCGGCGACGCCCGCAACGACGACGAATGCGATTGCACACGTCGCGAAGGCAAAACCGAGGAACCGGGCGATCAACCGCATGATGGCATTAGCCCTTTGCAACCCCCAAATTCACGGCTCTTTCACGCCTCGCAAGAACGATTGCGCGACAAAGCCAAGGGCGGTGTCGGGCCGGAGCACTATCTGGCCACGTGGTGGGGGGGGTTTGTGTTGATAGTTTGACAGGCCGCCGGCGGCAACCCTGGGGCGTGCAGCCGCCGCCATGGCAGGCCGCCGCCTCGCCTCTATTTGTTTTGCGCCGGGGCGTCGAGCGCCGTCGCCGTTGGCGCCGGCGGCTTTTCTGCGCCGAAATTGCCGCCGAGAACGGCAAAATAGGCATCGATCGCCGCGGCGACCTTCGTCGAGGTCTTATCGCGCCATGCCGGTGAGGTGAGCGAAGCGGCGTCTTTCGCGTTCGACAGATAGCCGAGCTCGACAAGTACCGAGGGTACGTCCGGCGCCTTCAGCACCCAGAAGCCGGCGGCGCGTTCTGGATTCTTGTTCAGTCGCCCCGCGACTCTCCAATAATTGACGAGCGTGCGCGCAAACACGTGGCTATAGGCGCGCGTTTCCTGGCGCGTCAGGTCGGCCAGAATATCCGAGACGCCGCTTGCCGTGTTCTTGGCCGCGACTCCGGCGGCGGCATCGGCCTGGTTTTCATTCGCCGCCGTGCGCGCGGCTTCTGCGTCCGTCGCGTGCTCGGAGCCGGTATAGACGGTTGCTCCCGCGACGTGTGGCGCGTTAGAGATTGTATCGGCGTGGATCGAGATGAACAGCGCCGCGCCCGAATCCTGCGCGATCCGCACGCGCTCGGCGAGCGATACAAACACGTCGCTGTCGCGCGTCATCATCACCTTATAATGGCCGCTCGCCCTGAGCTTGGCGGCCAGCAGCTTGGCGAAATCGAAGACGATGTTCTTCTCGACGAGGCCGTTGACGATCGCGCCGCTATCGACGCCGCCATGCCCCGGGTCGACGACGATGAGCGGCAAAGCGCTTTTGTTTTGCTGGACGGGAGGGGCGTGTTCGGTGGCGGCGGCGGCCGTCTCAGCGGCAACGAAAGAATCATGCGCGGCAGCCTGAAAGGCGGCGCGAGTGGTTCGCGCAAGTTCAATGACGAGATGGGATTGCGCCGCATACGAGACGGTTTGCGCCTGCACGATACGGGCCGGCGCCTCAAGGTCGACGACGATTCGCGATTTGCCGGGCGCGAAATGGCCGAAGCGGAAGGAGGCGACGAGCGCCTGGTCATGCACCGGCATTCGTGCGCCGACCTGGGGACCGATGTGGAAATCGGTGTCCGGTATGTCGACGACGATCCGGTCCGGCGCGGCGAGGACAAAGGAGGTCGCCGCCACCGGCCGCGTCAGGTCGAACGTCAGCTTGGCATGATCGGGGCCGTTTTCGATCCTGACGGCGGTCGCAACGCTGACAGCGACGGCTGCAGCCGCCGTGTGCGGTGCGACTAGCCCCTGGCTTTCGGCAACGCTATATGGGGCAAATAGAGCCCATAAGCCTAGACTCACCAAGAGCATAGCTAGCTTCGCGGGAGCCCAGAGCCACGCCCCGGAATGGTGCTCTGCCATGTTTTTTGGCAATTCCCTTAGCCGCCGCCCGCCCAGATCGCCCGAACCCAGAATGAATCTGCGCGGTTAACGTAACATGACCATGCCAGAAGAATGGCTGTATCTCTGTTGCCAATCGGCAACAGAACGCGGGAAACTTGCCAAATCCCTTGGCAACCCGATACAAGGGCTGTGTTCGGGTCGATGCGATCGCGTGATCCGCAGGAATTTCGGGCTTTCCGCACGTTCCGGTCGCTCTTGCAGCGGCAACGTTTGCGAGAGCGCGTCCGAACGGCACGCGGTGTGCCGCCGCCACCCGGACGGGAATTTTTGACAGGCTCCGCTTGCGGAGACCAGTGCGCGGGTCACGAGAACATGCTCTGCCCTTCCGATTACCCCGAGCCCAAAGCTTCGCGCCTGCGTCGTCGAGTTCGGACGCCTTTGCGCATGCCGACGCCCGGTTCTTTGACCCGGCGTTCCACCATGCATGCATTCGTGTACCGCGAATCGCGTGCCCTCAATCACCCTTTGCGAATGGGCGCCGTCGGCGCCGCTACGTCGTCCCCCGGCCTCCTTCGTGAGCGCCATTGGCGGCAGCGGCACGGCGGGGGCCACGCCTCAACGAGTTCCACATGCCCAACAAAATGCTCATCGATGCTTCCCACCCAGAGGAAACCCGGGTGGTCGTGCTGCGCGGCAACCGTGTCGAGGAATTCGACTTCGAGTCTGCGGATAAGAGACAGCTTCGCGGCAATATTTATCTCGCCAAAGTCACGCGCGTAGAACCCTCGCTGCAGGCGGCGTTCGTCGATTACGGCGGCAACCGCCACGGCTTCCTGGCCTTCTCGGAGATCCACCCGGACTATTATCAGATTCCGGTCTCGGATCGACAGGAACTGCTCCAGGAAGATGCGGCGGCGCATCGCGAGGATGAAGAGGAAGACCGCCGCAGCCGCCGGCACCGGCAGCGCGGTGGACGCGCTGAAAAACGCCGCGGCGGCAACGATGAGAAGCTCGCCGATAGGCAACCGGCCGAACTCGAAAGCGAGAAGCGCGAAATCGAAATTGCGCAGCGCGAGGCGGAAAACGCCGAGAACCAAGCTGAAGCCGAAGATTCGACCGAGCCTGCATCCGAACATTTGCTCGATTCGGATGCGGTCGCACCACTTCTCGTCGTTGGCGAGGATGCCGAGGCTGCGCCGGTCGAGCGCCGCGATCCAACGCCCATTTCGGCCGACGACGAGAGCATCGAGGCTGAACATCATCGACTGGCGACGGATCCGGAAGGATTTGCCATTGTCGAGGACGAGCAGCCGACGGCCGCGCCGGGCGAGACCGAAGTCGAGGCGCGGCGTCGCGAGAAAGCTGAAGACGACGAAGAGAGCGGCGAAGACGACGAGCAAATCGAACAGATCGGCGGCGACGCCATGGAAGAAGTGCCGGTGCGCTCGCACCGGCTACGCCGGCAGTACAAGATCCAAGAGGTCATCAAGCGGCGGCAGGTTCTGCTGGTCCAGGTTGTCAAGGAGGAGCGCGGCAACAAGGGCGCGGCGCTTACGACATATCTCTCGCTCGCCGGCCGCTATTCGGTGCTGATGCCGAATACGGCGCGCGGCGGCGGCATTTCCCGCAAAATCACCGATACCACCGATCGGCAGCGGCTGAAGGTCATCGCCCAGGATCTCGAAGTGCCGGAAGGAATGGGCGTCATTCTGCGCACCGCCGGCGCCTCGCGCACCAAGGCGGAGGTGAAGCGCGATTTCGAGTATTTGCTGCGCATGTGGGAGACGGTGCGCGAGATGACGCTGAAGTCTACCGCACCCACGCTCGTCTATGAGGAAGGCTCGCTGATCAAACGCGCCATCCGCGATCTCTACAACAAAGACATCGACGAGGTGACCGTCTCGGGCGACGCCGCCTACCGTGAGGCCAAGGAATTCATGCGCATGCTCATGCCGAGCCATGCCAAGAACGTGCACCTGTATCGCGATCCGCAGCCGATCTTCGCCAAATCCGGAGTCGAGGCGCAGCTCGACGCCATGTTCACCAATCAGGTGACGCTGAAGTCGGGTGGCTATCTGGTCATCAACCAGACGGAAGCGCTGGTCGCCATCGACGTCAACTCCGGGCGCTCGACCCGCGAGCACGACATCGAGGACACCGCTCTGCGTACCAATCTCGAAGCGGCCGACGAAATTGCCCGGCAGTTGCGGCTGCGCGATCTCGCCGGGCTGATCGTCATCGATTTCATCGATATGGAAGAGAGCCGCAACAACCGCTCTGTCGAGCGGCGGATGAAGGAGGCATTGAAGAACGATCGAGCCCGCATTCAGATCGGCCGGATTTCGCATTTCGGCCTGCTCGAAATGTCGCGGCAGCGGATCAGGACCGGCGTTCTCGAAGGTTCCACCGTCATCTGTCCGCATTGCGGCGGTTCGGGAACGGTACGCTCGACCTCGTCGGTCGCGCTGCACGTGCTGCGCCTGCTCGAAGATGCATTGATCAAGAGCGCCGCGCATAACATCACGTTGCGCACGCGCTCCGAAGTGGCGCTCTACATCTTGAATCAGAAGCGCGCCAATCTGCGCGATCTCGAACAGCGTTTCGGCGTCAGCATCATCATCATGGCGGACGACACGTTGACCGGGACGGCCTATCACGCGATGGAACGCGGCGAGCCGGCGACTGGCGTGGTGGAACCCCGTCTCGAGGTGCCCATCCCTATCGATCAGGCCGGTCCGGATCTCGAAGAATATCCCGAAGAGACCGAGCAACCCGAGCAGAACGCCGAAGGCGGCGAAGACGAGGCAGCTCGGCGCAAGCGCCGGCGGCGGCGGCGGCGCGGTCGCGACAGCGAGCGCGTCCCGGCTGCAGGCCCCCCCGCGACCCAGCCTTCCGATGATGCGTTAGCGCTGGTCGCCGGTATCGGCACGTTCGGCGACCGGCCGACGGAAGACGACGGCGCCGAGACGTCGAAACGCGAAGGCGGTCGCCGACGGCGGTCGCGGCGCAAAGGTCGCGGCGGCAGAACCGAGGCTGAAACCAGCCGCAGCGAGCCGGCCGAATCCGCGGAAGCGCTGCGCAGCCCGGAGCACCCCGCGCGGCATGCGCGGATGCCGGCCGTTTCGGCGCCGCTCGAATCGCGCCGCGAGAAGCCAGCAAGGCCCGCGGCCGTTGAACCGCAGGCGGAGGAGCCGCACGCCGGCGAGTCGGAGCCGGGCGAGGCGCCTGATCCGAACCGGCCGAAGCGAACCGGCTGGTGGAAGCGCGCCAAAGCGAGTCTCAGCGGCTAGTCGCGCGACATTTTCGCACCCGAGAGCGCGGCCTCGGCAAGGAACTGCCGCCGACTTTGTGCATTGCCATTCCGGAGGCAATCGCAAGCGTCCGCAATTCGCAGGACGTTTGGGACCTGCGCTGCAATCGCATCGTTGATCGCGAGCTTGCGTCAAGAGAAAGCGCTCACTCGTCGGCTTCGGTGGTGAGGCCGGCTTCGGCGGTGAGCCAGGTCTGCCAATCCTGCGCCGAGCCGTAGAAACAGTTGCGGTCGACGTAGCCGTTGATGCCGGGCACCTGGCCTTGCGCCGTATGCTGCCAGAAATTCCAGTGAAGGTCGCCATATGCGACCGCCGGATAGTCCTTGACGCTGCGCACCCACATCGGATAGCCGGGAAATTCGCCCTCCAGAACGTCGCGATAGAAATCGATCGACGTATAGATGATCGGGCGCTTGCCGTAGGTCGTTTGCATCGCGTCGAGGATCGTCTTGATGGTCGCCAGCGCCTCGTCGCGCGGCACATGCTGCGGGCAGGTTCTCGAGGCGGCATTCCACTCGACGTCAAGAACCGGCGGAAGTGCGCTCGGGTCGTTCGGCACGTTCGCGATAAACCACGCCGCCTGTTGTTCGGCGGGGCGGCACCAATATACGAAATGATAGGCGCCGCGCGGCACGCCCGCCGCCTTCGCCTCCGCCCAGTTCTGGGCGAATTTCTCGTCGACGTAATCGCCGCCCTCGGTCGCCTTGATCCAGGCGAACTTGACGCCCGAGGCCTTCACCGCGTTCCAATCGATGTCGCCCTGGTATTTCGAGACGTCGATGCCGTGGATTTCGAAGTCGGCGGCGCTCGGATAGACGTCCTCCATGGTCCCGGCGCAGCCGGCCAGCAGCAGAGGAACGGCGAGACAGAACAAAAAGGCGAGACGGGAGATCCCGAAATCCGATCCGGGACTCCGGCAAATCGGCAGGGGAATACAACGACGTCGGATCATAACTTAATTTATCCGATGCCAGGTAACGAGCCGTTAACAAGCTCCACGGCCGCTGTCCATAGTCGGGACGGCGG
>JBOHJJ010000144.1:0-6540 GCA_050728495.1 Methylovirgula sp. | reverse complement strand
GTCATAGAGAACCGCGATGATCTTAGCCATAAGCTCCTCCTTGATACTCCCCCGTCACGGCGCTGGCATTGCAGCGATGACGTACTCGCGTTCGTTGCGCCGAAGCGCCAATTGATCGCTACGTATGGCGATCGTGCGGCCCTATCAATGGCGCGCAACACAATCCTTGTAGTTCGTGAAGCGCAGAATGTTACCAATTTGGCAGCGCGCCAGGATTTGCCGGCGCAGAGGCGGGATGGTTGCGCGCAGGCATAGCGTTGCATCTCGCAATCCAACCGCTGCGCCTCCGCTGGAATGCGCCCCCTTCGCTCAGGTCTTCTGGACCCTTCGCAAAGGCGAATCTGGACGTTTTCGGGGACCACGATGGTGCAGATAAGTCTGCCAACCCATTGCGGAGTCCTGGCCTAAACGACACAGTTGGATGTGGTTACCCCGCGCTCCTATTCGGCGATTGCCGGCGATCCCCAGAGGCTTGCGCATTCGCCCGTTGACGCCTGAAGGCGCGAACAATGCATTGGCCTGATCTTCGCTATTCGCAATGAATCATGTCCGAGAACGAGGCTTTTCTCTCCCGCATTCTTATTTTTCCGATCAAATCGCTTGTTGCCGTCGAGATCGCACAAGCACGGATGCTCTCCAGCGGCGCCCTCGAACATGACCGCACCTGGGGGCTCTTCGATGCGGGTAGCAAGTTCGTCAACGGTAAACGCCACGCGGCGGTACACCGGCTGCGCGCGCGCGTCGATTTGGGGGCAAGTACCGTAACCCTGCGTGACGAGAACGGCAGGGGCTTGGGCGACCGAACCTTCTCGCTCGATCAGGATGGAGATTTGCTCGAGCGCTGGTTAGCCGAATATTTCGGCTTTCCTGTCTCCTTTCGAAAGAACATGGCGCTCGGTTTTCCCGACGATACCGCGTCCCCCGGGCCAACCATCATCAGTGTCGCAACTCTCGCCGAGATTGGCCGCTGGTTCGACCTGCCGATCGAGGAGGTTCGCTTGCGATTCCGTAGGGAAGATCATCTGTTCGGACCGGCCGGGACAGTCGTGCGCTTTCGTATCGGCGAGGCCGTCTTGGAAGGCGTCAACCCCTGTCAACGCTGCATCGTCCCGCCGCGGAATCCTTGGACCGGCGCGCTCGATGACACGTTCGTTCGCCGCTTTACCGAGCTCCGCGTTCGGACGCTCCCTTCCTGGGCGACGCGCGAGCGCTTCAACCACTTCTATCGTGTGGCGATCAATACGCGCCCGCATGGCGAACAAGGCGGCAGATCGCTGCATGTCGGAGACCGGATCGAAATCCTCGATTCGGTCTGCGCTTGACATTATGGCGCGCTCTTTCTACAGCCTGCCGCTTCGGTCGCCTTTGGCGGCCGTGATCATGGCGGGCTTGTCCCCCATGACGCACCCGCGGCGATTTCTCGGATCTTCCCGACGAACCGCCTGTCGGCAAAGCATCGCTTTGCAGAGGAGGGCGCGTACCTCCGCCACCTGCCGGCGGAAGACGCGGTTTGCGGCACGCTTTGGGCGTGGGCGCGTTTCGTGTCCGTCGGCGCAACATCTGAGGACGCGATGACCAAGCGCCTGGAATCCAAGTACAAAATCGATCGCCGCATGGGGCAGAACATCTGGGGCCGCCCAAAGAGCCCCATCAATCGGCGCGAATATGGCCCCGGCCAGCATGGCCAGCGCCGCAAAGGAAAACTCTCCGACTTCGGCACGCAGCTCAAGGCCAAGCAGAAGCTCAAGGGCTATTACGGGAATATTTCGGAACGCCAGTTCCGCAAATATTACGCTGAGGCGATCCGCATGAAGGGCGATTCCGGCGACAATCTCATCGGCCTTCTGGAACGCCGTCTCGACGCGCTGGTCTATCGCGCCAAATTCGTGCCGACCGTGTTCGCGGCGCGGCAGTTCGTCAACCACGGCCACGTGCGCGTCAACGGTCGGCGCGTCAACATCCCATCTTATCTGGTGAAGGTCGGCGATCTCGTCGCGGTAAAGGACGCCTCGCGCCAGCTCGCGCTCGTTCTCGAAGCCGTAGGGCTGCCGGAGCGCGACGTGCCCGAATATTGCGAAGCCGATCACACCAAGATGACCGCGAAACTCACCCGCGTTCCGCTGCCGCGCGAAGTGCCTTATCCGGTTTTGATGGAACCCAATCTCGTCATCGAGTTCTATTCGCGCTGAGCAGGGTCACAGGGTGCCGAGAAACTTCGCAAAGCGCAGCAGCCCTTCCGGCCAAGGTCCGTAGCCGCTTTCCGCGTTGATGTGCCCGGCGGCGCCGGCGTCCAAAAGCTTGGCGTGCCAGGCCCGGGCGAACTCCTCGACTTCGTGATACTGCGCATACGAATCGCCGCGGCTCGCGACGAGCATCGCGGGAAAAGGAAGCGGCGCCATAGGCACGGCGCCGAAATCCGCATCGATCACATCGTCCTCGGCGATGGCGCGCGACGAAAGCGGCGCGACGAGAAACGCCCCGCGCACCTTGCCGTCGAGTTCCGCCGCCGCGTGCGCAACCGCGATGACGCCAAGACTATGGGCGACGAGCACGACCGGTCTTCGGGCGGCTTCGACCTCGGCGATGATACGGCGGCGCCATTCTTCGAGGCGCGGACGCTCGAAGTCTTTTTGCACGATGCGCCGCGCCGTCGAGAGCTTCGCCTGCCATCGACTTTGCCAATGTTCCGGCGCGGAGCCGCCGAGCCCGGGAACAATCAGGATTTCCGCTTCGCTGGCACGCATCTAAGCCGTCAGACCTCGGCGCGATGCGCCGCGAGCTGGTGCGCCATCGCACCGACGAAGTCCTGATAGAGAGCGAATTCGAGCGCTTCGAATTGCGCAGAGCGCTTCGCATGCTCCGGATCTTTGGCGGCAAGGCCCGATTCGACGGCGCGCAAATGGCCAACCTCTTCGGCGAGCAGCGCGTCGAGCTTTGGCGCGAGATCGGAATCGCCCAGCAGGCTCTTGTAACAGCCGTACACGTCGAGCGCGCGGCGCTCGATGAGCCATGTGACATAGAGATAGACGAGCGTCGAGCGCTCGAGATCGCCGAGATGAGCGAATTTCGCGTCGCATTGGTGATCGAGTTCTTGGAAATAGGTTTTCGCCGCCTCGGGGCAGAACATCGTCTCGGCCCGATAGAAATCGAACGACTGACCGCCGAGCTTCACCGCGAGCTTCTTCAAAAGCAGCGCGTGGCGGCCTTCTTCCAGAGCGTGCATGAGCAGCGAGCGATTGAGAATTTCGGCCCGCTGGCTTTTCACGATCTTGCGAAAGCCGATGTATTCGAGAAAGGAGAACGTATTTAGCCAACGGGCATGGACGTGGTCGTCCTTCACGACGGCGGCGATCACCGCCGCAAGCCGGTCATCTGATTTCATTTCTCTGCCTTTGCAACGCCGCCGAACACCCGGTTGAAGATGAAATCGACGCTCTTCAGATGATAGTCGAGATCGAAGAGAGCTTCGAGTTCGGCATCGCTCAGCGCCTTTCCGACCTCCGGATCTCTTCTGAGCAGTGTGAGAAAATCGCCTTCGCCGCGCCAGACCGCCATGGCATTGCGTTGTACGATTCCGTACGCAGCCTCGCGATTCAAACCCTTCCGCGTGAGCGCAAGCAGCACGCGCTGCGAATGGATGAGGCCGCCCAGCGCCTCGAGATTCTTCTTCATGTTGGCGGGATAGATCACCAGATTTTCGATGATCTCCGCCAGCCGCACGAGCGCGAAATCGAGCGTCACCGTGGCGTCGGGACCGATCATCCGCTCGACGGAAGAATGCGAAATGTCGCGCTCGTGCCAAAGCGCCACGTCCTCCATCGCCGGCAGCGCCATGCCCCGCACCAGGCGCGCGAGTCCGGTCAAATTCTCGCTCAGCACGGGGTTGCGCTTGTGCGGCATGGCGGACGAGCCTTTCTGGCCCTCCGCAAAATATTCCTCTGCCTCCAGCACTTCGGTGCGTTGCAGATGGCGGATCTCGACGGCGAGGCGTTCGATCGAAGAGGCGACGACGCCGAGCGTTGCGAAATACATCGCATGCCGGTCGCGCGGGATGATCTGCGTCGAAGCCGGCTCGGGCGAAAGCCCGAGTTTTCTGGCGACATGCGCTTCGACGCGCGGATCGATGTTGGCAAACGTGCCGACCGCGCCGGAAATCGCGCAGGTCGCGATCTCGTCCTTCGCCGCAGCGAGCCGCGCGCGGCAACGGCCGAATTCGGCGTAAGCCTGCGCGAGCTTCAGCCCGAACGTCACGGGCTCGGCATGAATGCCATGCGAGCGGCCGATCATCGGGGTGAATTTGTGCTCGAAGGCGCGGCGCTTCAGCGCCGCACGAACCGCATCGACATCAGCGATGAGGATATCGGCGGCGCGCGCAAGCTGCACGGCGAGGCAGGTGTCGAGCACGTCGGAGGAAGTCATCCCTTGATGCAGGAAACGCGCCTCGGGTCCGATCGCCTCGGCGAGATAGGTCAAGAAGGCGATGACGTCGTGCTTTGTCTCGTTCTCGATCGCTTCGATCCGCGCCACGTCGAATTTGAGCTTGCCGCCCTTCTCCCAAATGGTCTTCGCCGCCGCTTTGGGGATGACGCCAAGCTCGGCGAGCGCATCGCAGGCGTGGGCTTCGATCTCGAACCAGATGCGAAACCTGGTCTGCGGCTCCCAGAGAGCGACCATTTCGGGACGGGAATAGCGAGGGATCATCGCTTCTCACACCAATTCGCCGCGCGCCCGCTCGGCGGACTTGCGGATTGCGGCGATATTGCCGGCGTAGGCGGCAGGCCCGCCCTTGAATACGGCCGAACCGGCGACAAGCCAATTGGCGCCCGCGGCGGCGACCGCGCCCGCCGTCTCGGCGGTGATCCCGCCGTCGACCTCGATTTCGATATCGCGGCCCGCAGCCATGGCGCGGACGATATTGAGCTTCTCGATGCTCGAGGGAATGAAAGCCTGTCCGCCGAAGCCGGGATCGACGCTCATGACAACTACGAGATCGATGTCGTCGAGGACGGGTTCGATCGTCGCGACCGGCGTCGCCGGATTGAGCGCGACGCCCGCCTTCTTGCCGAGCTGGCGAATCAAAGCCAGCGAGCGGTGCAGGTGCGGCCCGGCTTCGGGATGAACGGTAATCACGTCGGAGCCCGCTGCGGCGAAGGATTCGATGTAGCAATCGACCGGCGCGATCATCAGATGCACATCGAGTCGCCGATCCGTCATTTTACGGATCGCCCGCACCGTCTCCTGGCCGAAGCTGATGTTTGGCACGAAATGCCCGTCCATTACGTCGATATGGACGATGTCGCCGCCCGCCGCCATCACGTCCTTCACGGCCTCGCCGATGTGAGCAAGATCGGCGGCCAGAACGGAAGGCAGAATGGCCAAGGGGCGCATGTTGGTCCTCGTGGCGTTCCGAGATGCGCACGCTGCGGCGAAACGAGCGCCTGCCGCGAGGAAACGCGCGGCGTTTCGCGCCGAAAAGCGGGGTTACCGGCGCGCTTTAGCACGGCGCGACGGCGCAAGTCCAGGATGCGGGTAGGGTGTCGCCGACGCTTGCCGGCGCCACCCAGTCCGCCGTCCGCTTTAACCGGCTCCATTTGGCCAGCAGCCGCGGGATCTCGCGCATCGGAACGGGCGGGCTGAACAGATAGCCCTGCGCCTCATTGCAGGCAACGCTGCGCAGCCAGCTGAGCCGTTCTTTGGTCTCGCAGGAACAAGGCAACGGGCGGCTGGCAGCCGCCGCGCCTACGCCGGAATGATTAGGGATTTGCGGCAATCCGTTCATTCCGCCGCAAGGTGCGCCCGGTCAATGCCGACCAGCGCCTGGCGCAGGTCCTCGATGAGATCGTCGGCATCCTCGAGCCCTACCGAGAGCCGCACGAGCCCATCGCTGATCCCCAAGGCGGCGCGCGCCTCCGGGCTCAAGCGCTGGTGCGTCGTTGTCGCCGGGTGCGTAAGAATGCTCTTCGCGTCGCCGAGATTGTTGGAAATCTTGATGATCGACAACGCGTTGGCGAAGCCGAAGGCGGCGCGTTTGCCGCCAGCGACCGCAAGGGCGATGAGCGTGCCGCCGCCGGTCATCTGGCGGCGCACGATTTCGGCTTGCGGGTGGTTGGCAAGTCCGGGGTAGGCGAGATGCTTGATCGAGGGATGGCCGGCAAGCGCCGCGGCGATCTTCTCGGCGTTGGCGGTTTGTCGGGCGACGCGCAGCGGCAAGGTTTCCAGCGACTTTAGCAAGACCCAAGCGTTGAAGGGCGAGAGCCCCGGACCGGTTTGGCGCAGGAAATTATGAATGTGCGTTTCGATGAACGTGCGGCTGGCGAGAATTACGCCGCCGAGACATCGGCCCTGGCCGTCGATGTGTTTGGTCGCCGAATAGACGGTACAATCGGCGCCGTGCCGCAGCGGCTTTTGCAGAACCGGCGAGGCGAAGACGTTGTCGACGACGAGCGTGGCGCCGGCTTCGTGCGCGATATCGGCGATCGCCGCGATGTCGTAGACTTCGAGGCAGGGGTTGGTCGGCGTTTCGAGAAAGAAGGTCTTGGT
>JBOHJJ010000143.1:0-4941 GCA_050728495.1 Methylovirgula sp. | reverse complement strand
GCAACGTCGACAAATCCCGCGGCAAAGCCGAAGGACAACAGCAAGGCAAGCGAGAATTCTCTGCCGCTCATATCGACCTCGCGCGCCGCTCGATCGCAGCACCGGTTCACCCATGACCGCGGCGCCGATTCGGGCGAGATCATGCGCAGGAAACTTTAAGCGTGAATGCGACTTGTCCGCAATCGCCTCCGAACGCCGTAGTCGGCCGATGTGGCGGCAATTGGACGCTTGCGCGCGGTGCCGGATGTTTTGGCGAGTTTGTCTCAGTCGTCGAGATCGAAGGCGCCACGATCGACGCCGCCGTCGACCAGAATGATCCGCTTGCCGGAATGGTTCGGCGCACTGACCACGCCCTCCTTCTCCATCCGTTCGACCAGCGATGCCGCCTTGTTGTAACCCACCGAGAGCCGCCGCTGGACATAGCTCGTCGAGCATTTCTTGTCGCGCAGCACGATGGCGACGGCGCGGTCGTAGAGATCGCCGCCTTCCTGCGCTTCTGCTTCGGTGGGCGAGCCGCCGGCCTCCTCCGTATCGGATTCGTCTTCGGTTACGATTGCGTCGAGATATTCCGGCTGGCCTTGGCTCTTCAGATGCGCCACGACCTTTTCGACTTCGCCGTCGGAAACGAACGGGCCGTGCACGCGAATGATCCTGCCGCCGCCCGCCATGTAGAGCATGTCGCCTTGCCCGAGCAGTTGTTCCGCGCCCTGTTCGCCGAGGATCGTACGGCTGTCGATCTTCGATGTCACCTGGAAGGACACCCGGGTCGGAAAATTCGCTTTGATCGTGCCGGTGATTACGTCGACCGATGGGCGCTGCGTGGCCATGATGAGATGAATGCCGGCGGCGCGCGCCATTTGCGCAAGCCTCTGGATGGCGCCTTCGATATCCTTGCCGGCGACCATCATCAGGTCGGCCATTTCATCGACAATAACGACGATGTAGGGCAGGACCGAAAGCTCCATCTCCTCGCGTTCGTAGATCGCTTCGCCGGTCTCGCTGTCGAAACCCGTCTGCACGGTCCGCGTGATGCTCTTGCCCTTGGCGGCGGCTTCGGTGACGCGCGCGTTGAAGCCGTCGACGTTGCGTACGCCGAGCTTCGACATCTTCTTGTAGCGCTCCTCCATCTCGCGCACCGCCCATTTGAGCGCCACGACGGCCTTCTTGGGATCGGTGACGACCGGGGTCAGCAAATGCGGAATGCCGTCGTAAACGGAGAGTTCGAGCATCTTCGGATCGACCATGATCAGCCGACATTGATCCGGCCGCAGCCGATAGAGCAGCGATAGAATCATGGTGTTGATGGCGACCGACTTGCCCGATCCCGTCGTGCCGGCGACGAGCAGGTGCGGCATGCGGTCGAGATCGACGATGATCGGCTCCCCGCCAATCGTCTTGCCGAGCGCGACGGCGAGCAGGTATTTCGTCTTCTCGAAATCCTGTGAGGCCAGGAGTTCGCGCAGGTACACCATCTCGCGACGCTGGTTCGGCAATTCGATGCCGATCGCATTGCGGCCTTGGACGACGGCAACGCGCGCCGAGACAGCCGACATTGAACGCGCAATATCGTCGGCGAGGCTGATGACGCGCGCCGACTTGATGCCCGGCGCCGGCTCGAGTTCGTAAAGCGTCACGACCGGCCCAGGCCGCACGTTGATAATCTCGCCCTTGACGCCGAAATCTTCGAGCACGCCTTCAAGCAATCGTGCGTTCTGCTGCAGGGCTTCCTCCGAGACTCTTCCAGCCGCCGGCCGTTTCGGCTCGCTGAGCATCAGAAGTTGCGGGAGCTGATATTTTCCCTGCCCGAAACGATCCAGCATCGAAGGTTGGACCTCGCGCGCCAAGCGCTCGCCGCTCCTCAGCGTCCCGATGCTCGGCGTGACGCGGCTTCTTACCTCCGCATCAGGCGCGGCGTAGGCGCTTTGCGCGGCAGCGCGCGCTGCGGGCGGCGCGTAGGTGCTTGCATCGAAGAAACTCGAATCGAAGTTCGGATCTTCGCGCAGGAAACGCTGATCGAGCGCGGGGCCGACGCGGCGAGCTGCATCTTGCCACGGCGCGGGCGTCTGCCTTGCGCGTTGGCGCGAACGTGCCAGAAGGCCGCGGGCAACGCCCGCTTTCAACGCCAACGCTGCATGGATGAGACCGCCGACGAGCACCAGCGCGAAGTTCGGTTCTCCGACTTGATCCTCGTCTTCCCCAGCCCGGGAGCGCGGAGCTTCTTCATCGTCATCGAAATCCGGTTCTTCTCTGGGCCGGCCGACGCTGGCGGTAAGCGCCAAAATCGCTACCACGGCGAAGCCGATCGCAAAGACGAGCAGGATCGCGGCATGGCCGCCGAAAATGCGGCGCGGAACAAAAAGGATGGCGTCGCCCAGCACGCCGCCGAGGCCGGTCGGCAGCGGCCAGCGGCTCGTCACCGGCAGGACTGCGGCGAACCCGGCCGCGGCCACGCCGCCGACGAGCCAGAGCACCAATCGCCGCCCGAGCCGGTCGAGACGGCGCGCCGTCATGAGCCGCCAGCCGAGAATCGCAAGCGGCACAAGCAGCGCCAGCGCTGCGAGCCCCAGCATCTGCATGATGAGATCGGCGGTCATCGCGCCGGGCACGCCCAACAGGTTGTGAACCGGACGGTCGGTCGCGTGATTTAGACTCGGGTCCTGAACCGACCAGGTGAGCAACGCCAGCGCCAGCGCGCCCGTACCGACGACCAGCGCTATGCCAGCCAATTCCGCCGCCCGCCGCACGGCGAAGGCGCGCAACGGATCGGGGATGCGATCCAGGGCCGTGAAGCTGGTCGTCGTCCGCATCACTTCGCGCCTGAGGGACCACCCCGGTTGACTATGGCAGCAGCGCAGCGATCGGCGAACGCATCGAACATCGGAGGTTCGCCGGTCGAAGCCAGTCATCGAAGCCCGGGCTGCGGCAACCGGCGATCGGTCTCAAGCTAAAGAGGCGTGGTTAAGGGCGGCTTAACCCTCAGCCGGGCGCCGCAAGATCTATGCTGCGAGCAAAAAAGGGGCTCCCGAAGGAGCCCCTAAGTTTGTCCAGCGGGGAGGAACCGCAGGCTATTGGACGACCTCGCCGTGCAGCGCGAGATCCAGCCCGTCGCGTTCGACTTCGGGACTGACGCGCAGACCGACCGTCACGTCGATGAGGAACAGGATGATCAGCGAGACGATCGCGTCATAGGCGATCACGATGCCGACACCGATCAGCTGGTTGACGACCTGACCGGGATTGCCTTCGATCAATCCGGGCGTGCCGCCGTACTGACTGATGGCAAAGACGCCGGTCAGGATCGCGCCCAAAGCTCCACCGCAGGCATGCACGCCGAAACAATCGAGCGCATCGTCGTAGCCGATCCAGCCTTTCACGACCGTCGCCGTGAAGTAGCAGAAGACGCCGACCGCGGCGCCGATCACCATCGAGCCGACCGGGCCGACAAAACCCGAAGCCGGCGTAATGGCGACGAGTCCCGCGACCGCGCCGGAGCAAATGCCGACCAGCGTCGGCTTGCCGCGGTGCGCCCATTCGACGAACATCCAGGTCAGCGCGGCAACTGCGGTTGCGATCTGGGTCACCGTCATCGCCATGCCGGCCTGCATGTTGGCCGCAACCGCCGAGCCGGCGTTGAAGCCGAACCAACCGACCCACAGCAAAGACGCGCCGATGAAGGTCAGCACTACGTTATGCGCGGGTCCGGTATTTTTGCGCCTGCCGAGCATCAAAGCGCACATCAAGCCGGCGACGCCGGAATTCACGTGCACGACGGTGCCGCCGGCGAAGTCGAGGACGTGAACGAGCGCCTTCGGATTGCCGCTCGCCAGGAAGCCGTCAGGCCCCCAGACCCAATGTGCGATCGGCGCATAGACGAAAATCGCCCAGAGCGTCATGAAGATCAACATCGCGGAGAATTTCATGCGCTCCGCGAAGGCGCCGGCGATCAGCGCCGGCGTGATGATCGCAAACGTCATCTGGAAGCACATGTAAACGTCTTCGGGAATCGTCGGCGCCAAGGGATTTGGGTTGCCGGTGTTGTTCGAGACGTCGCTGAGGATTCCTTGCAGAAAGGCTCGATCCAACCCGCCGATGAACGGCGTGCCGGCCCGGAACGCCAGACTGTAGCCGACCACCGCGAAGACGACGGTGACGACGCAGGTGACGGCGAAGCTCGTCATCACGGTGTCGGCGACGTTCTTCTTGCGCACCATGCCGCCGTAGAACAGTCCGAGACCCGGAATGGTCATCAGCAGCACGAGCGCCACCGAGGTCATCATCCAGGCGGTGTCGCCGGAGTTGGGCGTGCAGTTTGTGAGCACGGCCTTCTTCGGATCGGCGTCGGCAGCACACGCCGGCGGCGGTGCTGCGGCTTCCGGCGCCGGAGCGGCCGCGGGGGCCGCCGCAGCAGGTGGCGCCGCCGTCGGCGCCTGTGCGTGCGAAGGCCCGATCGCGGCGATGCTGAGGAAAATGCCGAGGAGGGCGCTGAATGCGAAAGCCGCCAGCCCAGCACGAGATATTTTTCTGTACGTCATGATTGAACTCCTGTTCGCGAGCGTTGTTGGGGCTGGAATCACAGCGCCGCGGCGTCGGTTTCGCCGGTGCGGATGCGGACAGCGTGGTCGAGGTCGTAGACGAAGATTTTTCCGTCGCCGATCTGACCGGTCTTGGCGGCCGTGGTGATGGCCTCCACGACCTTGTCGACCTGCTCGCTCGGAACCGCGACTTCGATCTTGATCTTCGGCAGGAAGTTCACGGCGTATTCGGTGCCGCGATAGATTTCAGTGTGGCCCTTCTGACGCCCGTAACCTTTGACTTCGGTGACGGTCAGACCGTGCACCCCCGCCGCAGTCAGAGCGTCACGGACCTCGTCGAGCTTGAAAGGCTTGATGATGGCCATGACGATTTTCATTGTTCAATCTCCCGTCGCCTTCTCGTGTATGG
>JBOHJJ010000142.1:0-2939 GCA_050728495.1 Methylovirgula sp. | reverse complement strand
GCAGAACACGTCGTGATGAGCTTCCGCGAGGCCGCAAACCGTCGCAAATTCCTTGACGCGTGTCGAGATCGTAATCATCCGCTCAAGCCCCGCCGCGCGCGCCCGCGCAATCACCGCTTCGCGGTCGGCGGCGAAATCCTCGAAATCCAAATGGCAATGCGAATCGATCAGCATCGCGTCCTCAGTCCGCCGCTTCCGCTTCGACGTAGCGCGGGAATATCGCGGAAGGCATGGGTAAAAGCCGCTGCGGCGCGCCCTTCCGGGCGAGCTGCTCGAAGCTTCGATGTTCCGGCGCGACGCCCAAGAGATCCAGCAGTTTCGTCATTGCGCCGGGCATGAACGGCTGCGTGAGGGTCGCAATCTTGCGCAAAACTTCCGCGGTTACGTACAGGATGGTCGCCATGCGTGCCGGATCGGTCTTGCGTTTGACCCATGGCTGCTCGGTTGCAAAATAGCGGTTGGCTTCGCCAACGACGCGCCAGATGTCGGCGAGAATGACGTGCAAGGCAAAGCTTCGCATCGCAAACTGCGCCTTGCCGAGAAGCCCATCCGCCTCGTGAAGAATCGCAAGATCAGCCTGCGTGAATTGCGCGGGTTCCGGCATTTTGCCTGCGCAATTCACGGCGATCATCGATAGCGAGCGCTGTGCAAGATTGCCGAGATCGTTGGCGAGATCGGCGTTGATCCGAGCGACGATCGCCTCGTGCGAATAATTGCCGTCCTGCCCGAACGGCACTTCCCGCAACAGAAAATAACGTAAGGGATCGAGACCGTAATGGGCGACAAGCGCGAAGGGATCGATGACGTTGCCGACCGACTTCGACATTTTCTCGCCGCGGTTGAACAGAAATCCGTGCACGACAATCTGCTTCGGCAAGGCGAGCCCGGCCGAAAGCAGGAAGGCCGGCCAATAAATCGCGTGAAAGCGCGTAATATCCTTGCCGATCACATGCGCGTCGGCCGGCCAGAAATGCGCCCGCGGATTGTCGGGATCGGGAAAGCCGGTCGCCGTGACGTAGTTGGTCAGCGCATCGACCCAAACATACATGACGTGATTCGGATCGTCGGGGACCGGAACTCCCCAATTGAACGTCGAGCGGCTGATCGAGAGATCCTTAAGGCCGCGTTCGACGAAGGCAACGATCTCGTTGCGATAGGACTCCGGCACGATGAATTCGGGGTGGGCGCGATAATGAGCGAGCAGTCTCTCCTGGTAGGCCGAGAGCTTGAAGTAATAGCTCTCCTCCTCGATCCATTCGACCGGCGCGCCGCTGGGAGCAAGATAGGCGCCGTCCGGCCCTTTTGTAAGTTCTCCTTCATCGAAGAAGGCTTCGTCGCGCACCGAATACCAGCCGGGGTATTTGGAAAGAAAGATGTCGCCGGCCTGCCCCATGCGCCGCCACATCTCCTGAGCGGCGAGGCGATGCCTGGGCTCGGTGGTGCGCACGACGTCGTCGGTCGGCGCATCGAGCGCCGCACCCAGGCGGGCAAATTGCGCGGCGGTGCGGTCGGCGAGTTGCTGCGGCGTGATTCCGTCGCGCGCCGCAGTCTGCTGCATCTTCTGGCCGTGTTCGTCCATGCCGGTGACGAACAACACGTCATAGCCGTCAAGGCGCTTGAAGCGAGCGATCGCGTCGGTCGCGATCCGCTCGTAGGCGTGGCCAATGTGCGGCGCGCCGTTGGCGTAAGGGATTGCCGTGGTGATGTAGAACTTCGGTCGGCCGGCCATGATCGGTTCTCGTGATCCGCAAGATCTAGAAGCATCTTTGCGAAAGGATCATGCAGTGGTCAGGCGGCAGCCGCGAGATCGGCAAAAATGGACAGGATTAAGGGTCGCTTGTCGAGGTTCAGGGCCTCGGTTTCGCGCGCCGCTTCCGCGGCCTTTTCCCATACCTCCGCCAAGCGCGCAAGGCGCCCTGCCCCGCGCCCCGCCTCGCTGTGCAATCTGGCATCGATCCACGCAATGATCGAGACCATCAGCCGCTCGAATGCCGCTTCATTGTCGCGGCCCGCCACCTGATCGGCAAGCGAATGGACGGCACGCCAATCGATGGCCGGCAGACCGTCGAGCAGGCCGCCGATAAGCCGGTCAAGTTCGAGACCGCCTTCGGCAAGCAGATGCAAGGCGGTTGCGACCGAACCTTGCGCCCGTTCGGCGGCGTTGCGACAGGCGGCAGCGTCCTCCTCGCCGAGTCGTTTGAGCACCGCGAAGACTTCCTCGTTGGACAGCGGTCGCAGAATCAAAATTTGGCAGCGCGAGCGCAAGGTCGGCAGGACTAGCGCCGGCCGATGCGCGACGATAAGAAACAATGAGCGCGGCGGCGGCTCTTCGACGAGCTTCAAGAGCGCGTTGGCGGCCGAGCGGTTCAATTCGTCGGCGCAATCGACGATGCAGATGCGATAACCTTGGCTCGCATGCTGGAACATATGCATCGCTTGGCGTACGTCATCGACGCGAATCTCGCTGAAATGACGCCGTGTCTTTTCGTTCCACTCGCGCCGCAACAGAAACAGATTGCTATGGGAAAGCGCCGCGATCTGCCGCGCCGCCGGATGGTGTGGATCGACGTGGAGATCTCGCGCCGCGTGCGCCGCGGCGGGATCGGGATTGGCAAGAATGAATCGCGCCAGCCGCCAAGCGAGCGTCGCCTTGCCGATCCCGCATTCGCCGCCGATGATGAGCGCGTGCGGCAGACGGTTCGCCTGATAGGCGTCGAGCAAACTGCGCTCAGCCTCGGCATGGCCGACGAGGTCGAAGCTCTCGCGCGGATGCGGGGCATCTTCGAACCGGTCTGCTTCCGGTGTGGCTTCGTTCGCTCTAGGCGGCATGCGTGCGTCCCAGCAGGCGATAGGCGACCGCATCCCAGATCGCCTGTGCGACATCATCCTCACTGCGCGTCGCGTCGACGATGACGCAGCGTTGCGGCTCGGCCGCGGCG
>JBOHJJ010000141.1:0-5166 GCA_050728495.1 Methylovirgula sp. | reverse complement strand
ACCGAATTGGAGAATCTCGTATGACCCCGACACAGATCACACTCGTTCAATCCAGTTTTGAGCAGGTCGCGCCCATCGCGGCTGACGCTGCCGCCTTATTCTACGAGCGTCTTTTTCAAGCGCTTCCCGAGGTCAAACCGCTGTTCAAGCGCGACATGGACGAGCAAGGCCGCAAGCTGATGGCGACGCTTGGCACCGTTGTACGCAACCTCGATCGCCTTGAGGCCGTGCTGCCAACCGCGACGGCACTCGCAACCCGTCACGTCGCCTACGGCGTGCGTCCAGAACATTATGAGCCTGTCGGCGCCGCATTGCTCTGGACGCTTCAACAGGGGCTGGGCAAGGACTTCACGTCGGACACCGCCGAAGCATGGCGTGCCGCCTACGGCCTTCTCAGCACCGCAATGATTAAAGCCGCCTATTCCCACTCTGCGGTCTAAACGCGGACAAGCATAATGTACAAATCGAACAACAGCCATCCACCCACCTTCTCAGGCGAGCGACAGCGGCTCGTCATCATCGGCAACGGCATGGCGCCGGGACGCATGTTGGAGCATCTGCTCGAAGACGCCCCGGATCTCTACCAGGTCACGATCTTCAATGCCGAGCCCCGCGTCAATTACGACCGCATCATGCTCTCTCCCCTACTTTCAGGCGAGAAAGACTATGAGCAGATCATCATCCATGGCGATGGCTGGTACATCAAAAACAACATCATTCTTTACAAGGGGCACAAGGTCGTCGCGGTCGACCGCGTGGCCAGGACCGTCACTTCGGACCACGGCGTGACGGAGAACTATGACAAACTGGTCATCGCCACGGGCTCGATGCCGCTTATTCTGCCGGTGCGTGGCCACAACCTGGCGGGCGTTCTCACCTACCGCGATCTCGACGACGTGAACGCGATGTTGCTCGCTGCGCAATCGCGCGCCAAGGCAGTGGTGATCGGCGGCGGTCTCTTGGGGCTTGAAGCGGCGGCGGGGCTCAAGGCCCGCGACATGGACGTCACGGTGCTGCATCTCATGCCAACGTTGATGGAGCGCCAGCTTGATGCCGCCGCAGGTTACCTCTTGCAGAAGGCAGTGGAGGAACGCGGCATCAAAGTTCTCACCAAAGCCGATACGAAGGCGATCCTCGGTAACGGCAAGGTCGAAGCAGTCGCGCTCGCGGACGGCACGATCGTTCAAGCGACGCTCGTCGTCATGGCCGCCGGCATTCGACCGAACGCCGCTTTGGCGAAGCAGGCTGGACTCGATGTCAATCGCGGAATTCTGGTCGACGCCAACATGCAAACATCCGATCCCGATATTTTCGCCCTCGGCGAATGCGTCGAGGTCGGTGGGCTCGTTTATGGTCTCGTTGCACCGCTTTACGAGATGGCCCGCGTCGCGGCCGCCCGGCTTGCTGGACGAGGGACTCAGGGCTTCGTCCATAACGATACGCCGACGAAGCTCAAGGTCACCGGCATCGATGTGTTCTCAGTCGGCGATTTCGCTGGGGGCGATGATCGCCAGGAGATCGTGCTGCGTGACGCCTCGGCCGGCGTCTATAAGCGCCTAGTGCTCAAAGAAAACCGCATCATCGGCACGGTCCTTTTCGGCGAGACCGGCGATGGCGCCTGGTTCAACGATCTCAAGAGAAAAGAGGTCGACGTTTCGGAGATGCGCGAAACGCTCATTTTCGGCCAGGCCTACCAAGGGGGTGCCCCACTGGACCCTACGGCGGCCGTTGCAGCCTTGCCGGATGATGCGGAGATCTGCGGCTGTAACGGCGTATGTAAGGGTAAGATCACCGGCGCTATTTCCTCGAAGAACTTGACGTCGCTCAACGATGTCCGCGCCCATACCAAAGCCTCGGCCTCCTGCGGCTCGTGCACGGGCCTCGTCGAGCAACTGCTGAAACTGAGCTTGGGGGATGCCTATAATCCTGCGGCCGTCCAACCCATGTGCGGATGCACGGTGCTCGGCCATGACGATGTTCGCCGTCTCATCAAGGTGAAGCGCCTGAAGACGATTCCCGCCGCGATGCAGGAACTCGAATGGAAGACATCGTGCGGCTGTGCGAAGTGCCGCCCGGCGCTCAATTACTATCTCGTCTGCGAATGGCCGGACGAATATGCCGATGACTATCAATCGCGTTTCGTCAACGAACGGGCGCACGCCAATATTCAGAAGGACGGCACCTATTCGGTCGTGCCGCGCATTTGGGGGGGCGTGACGAGTGCCGCCGAATTGCGCGCCATCGCCGACGCCGTCGAGAAATTCGCGATACCGACAGTTAAAGTTACCGGCGGTCAGCGCATCGATATGTTGGGCGTAAGAAAGGAAGATCTCCCGGCTTTATGGGCCGATCTCGGAAAAGCGGGCTTCGTCTCCGGACACGCCTACGCCAAAGGCATCCGAACGGTGAAGACCTGCGTTGGTTCCGAATGGTGTCGGTTCGGCACGCAGGATTCGACGGCGCTCGGGATCCGCATCGAGAAATTCATGTGGGGTTCGTGGACGCCGGCCAAAGTTAAAATGGGCGTCTCGGGCTGCCCGCGTAACTGTGCCGAGGCGACTTGCAAGGATGTCGGCGTCATTTGCGTAGATTCGGGCTTCGAAATCCACTTCGCCGGTGCAGCCGGTCTCGACATCAAGGGAACGGAAGTACTTGGCCTCGTGAAAACACCCGATGAGGCGCTGGAGGTCATCGTCGCCCTCGTTCAGATGTATCGCGAACAGGCGCGCTACCTGGAACGCATCTATAAATGGGCGAAACGCGTCGGGATCGCCGAAATCCGCCGTCCGATTCTCGACGACGTAGATAGGCGCAGGGCCTATTTCAAGCAATTCGTATTCTCCCAAAAATTTGCCCAGGTCGATCCGTGGTCGGAGCGCGCCTCTGGCAAAGACAAACATGAGTTCCGGCCAATGGCCGTGGTCGATTTCGCGAACGCGGCTGAGTGACGGCCATGCATTGGATCGAAATCGGTTCCATCAACGACATTCCGCGTCGCGGCGCGCGTTGCGTGGCGATACCACACGGCAAGATCGCGGTTTTCCGCACGATCGACGACAAGGTCTTTGCCACAGAAGATCGTTGCCCCCACAAAGGCGGACCCCTAAGCCAAGGCATCGTGCATGGCACGTCGGTCACCTGTCCGCTGCATAATTGGGTGATCTCGCTCGAGACGGGCAGTGTGCTCGGCGTGGACGAAGGGACGGTGCGCACGATCCCGCTCCGGCTCGACGGCGATCGGCTCTACATCGCGTTCGACGCGCCGGCGCGCCGGGCGGGCTGACATGGAAGAAGCGGCGCGGACCACTTGTCCTTACTGCGGCGTAGGTTGTGGCGTGTTGGCGAATATGAGCGCTGACGGGCGGGTCATTGTCCGTGGTGATCGCGACCATCCGGCGAATTTCGGACGACTCTGCTCCAAAGGGTCGGCGCTCGGCGAGACGATCGATCTTGATGGGCGGCTGCTTTATCCGCAGATTTATGGACGTCGAGCGAGTTGGGACGACGCACTCGATCTCGTTGCATCGACCTTTTCGCGAACGGTTGCCGAGCACGGCCCCGATTCCGTGGCGTTTTACGTGTCGGGACAGTTGCTGACCGAAGACTATTTCGTCGCCAACAAACTGATGAAGGGGTTCATCGGCTCAGCCAACATCGACACCAATTCGCGCCTTTGCATGGCTTCTTCGGTTGCCGGACATCGGCGTGCTTTCGGCGCGGATACCGTTCCAGGTACCTATGAGGACCTCGAATATGCAGACCTGATTGTCTTGGTCGGATCAAACCTCGCGTGGTGCCACCCGGTTCTCTACCAGCGTATTGCCGCCGCAAAGGAAATACGGCCGGAGATGCGGATCGTCCTCGTCGATCCTCGTCGTACGATGACGGCGGACATTGCTGACCTGCACATCGCGGTCAGCGCCGACGGTGACGTTGCGCTGTTTATAGGATTGCTCGTCTGGCTTGCGGACCACGATGCGCTGGACCATGATTATATCGCCGCGCATACAAACGGGTTCGACGGGGTGCTCGACGCCGCACGTTCGGCGAATCTTGACGAAATCGCAGAACAGACTGGCGTATCAATCACCCTACTCCGTACCTTCTATGCGCTCTTCGCCAGTACCGTGAAGGTCGTCACGGTCTTCAGCCAGGGCGTCAACCAATCATCGTCGGGCACGGACAAGGTCAATGCGATCATCAACTGCCATCTTGCGACCGGACGAATCGGAAGGCGCGGGATGGGCCCATTCTCCGTCACCGGCCAACCCAACGCCATGGGAGGCCGTGAAGTCGGCGGCTTTTCCAACACCCTTGCCGCACATATGGAGATCGAAAACCCCGCGCATCGTGACTGTGTGCAACGATTTTGGCGATCTCCCCTCATCGCCGATCGGGTCGGACTGAAGGCAGTCGACATGTTCGGCGCCGTTGCCGACGGCCGCATCAAAGCGCTTTGGATCATGGCGACCAATCCGGCGGATTCCATGCCGGAAGCGGGCATGGTCGAGGCGGCTCTTAAAGCCTGTCCGTTTGTGGCAGTCTCCGATGTCGTGGCCGAGACCGACACGCTGCGCTACGCGCACGTCCAGCTTCCCGCCGCGGCCTGGGGTGAGAAAGACGGGACGGTCACCAATTCCGAGCGCCGCATTTCGCGCCAGCGCCGCTTTCTGCCGATCCCGGGCGAAGCTTGGCCAGACTGGCAGATTATCTGCGCCGTGGCGAAACGAATGGGTTTTGCCGAAGCCTTTTCGTACAATTCACCGGCAGAAATCTTCGCCGAGCACGCCGCCCTCTCCGCATACGAGAATGGTGGGGCGCGTGACTTCGATATCGGCGCTTTCGCGGGAATTGACGACGCACAATTCGATGACATGATCCCGTTCCAATGGCCGTGCCCGTCTACAAATGCGTCGACGGAGACACGGTTCTTCTCCGATGGGCGGTTTTTCACCGCGGATCAAAGGGCGCGCTTTATCGCAATCAGGCCGATTGCAGAGACGCGAACCAGTGCCGAGTTCCCTTTCATCCTCAACACTGGCCGCGTGCGCGATCATTGGCACACGATGACGCGGACGGGAAAAAGCCCGCGACTGTCGCAACATCTCGCCGAGCCTTTTGCCGAAATCCATCCCGCAGATGCGGCGCGTTTGGGAATTGCCGATG
>JBOHJJ010000140.1:0-14389 GCA_050728495.1 Methylovirgula sp. | reverse complement strand
GCGCATTCGCGCTTGCGAATTCAGGCGATTTCGCATTAGACCAAGACAAAACGCCCGGCGGCCGGCGGAGAGAGTGTATGAGCGTTTATGATTATTCCGCGACGACCTTGCGTGGCGAAGAAAAGCCGCTAAGCGATTTTCGTGGCCAAGTTTTGCTCATCGTCAATACCGCGAGCAAATGCGGTTTCACGCCCCAATACGCGGAGCTTGAGGCTCTTTATCGCAGACACGCCGCGGCAGGCTTTACGGTGCTCGGCTTTCCCTGCAATCAGTTTGGCGGCCAGGAACCGGGCGCTGCCGCCGAAATCGGTGCCTTTTGTTCGCAGGCCTACAACGTGACCTTTCCGATGTTCGGCAAAGTGGAGGTCAACGGCGCTGGCGCCCATCCGCTCTTCCGATACCTGAAAAACGAGCGGAAGGGGGTCGCCGGCACGGAGCAGATCAAATGGAATTTCACCAAGTTCCTCGTCGATCGCGAGGGGCGGGTGGGCGCACGTTTCGCGCCGACGACCAGGCCTTCGGACATCGATCCGGAGATCCTGCGCCTCCTTTGAGGTTGTGAAATATGGACCCGTGGCGCCGCCGCGTGGCGAACAGGAGCGGGCAACGATCATGCCGTTGAAACTTGACCGGAAGGGCGCAAATTTCGACGCGGCGTTCCGGATTCTTCTCGCGATGAAACGCGAGGCGGCGGAAGACGTCGATCGGGCGGTTCAAGAGATCATCGCCGATGTGGCCGGGCGCGGCGACGCGGCGCTCGTCGACTATTCTCGAAAATTCGACCGCGTCGATCTTGCTGCCGCGGGCATCTCCGTTTCGGCGAAGGAGATCGCCGCCGCGCGGACGGCCGCCGCGCCGCAGGCGCTCGCGGCGCTCCGCTTCGCGCATCGACGCATCCGCGAATTTCACGAACGGCAACGGCCGCAGGATCTTTCCTTTACCGACGCGCTCGGCGTCGAGCTCGGCTGGCGTTGGCAGGCGATCGAAGCCGTGGGGCTTTATGTGCCGGGCGGCACGGCGAGCTATCCATCTTCGGTTCTGATGAACGCGGTCCCCGCAAAAGTAGCCGGCGTTTCGCGCCTAGTGATGGTCGTTCCGGCGCCAGGCGGCCATATCGATCCGCTGGTCCTTGCCGCGGCAGAGCTCGCCGGAGTCGACGAGATCTACCGCATCGGCGGCGCCCAGGCGATCGCCGCGCTCGCCTATGGAACGGCGAGTGTCGCGCCGGTCGACAAGATCGTCGGCCCCGGCAACGCCTATGTGGCGGCGGCGAAACGCCGAGTGTTCGGGAAAGTGGGCATCGACATGATCGCCGGGCCTTCGGAAGTGCTGATTATCGCCGATAGCAGCGCCGATCCGGCCTGGATCGCCGCCGATCTTCTCGCCCAGGCCGAGCACGACAAAGCCGCGCAATCGATCCTCGTGACCGACAACGCGGAGCTGGCGAGTGCCGTCGAAACGTCGCTCGAAGAGCAATTGGCGCGTCTGCCGCGCCGCGACATCGCGAGCGCGAGCTGGCGCGACTTCGGCGCGATCATTCTGGTCGGCGCTATCGCCGACGCTCTGCCGCTCGCCGACGCGATCGCGCCCGAACATCTGGAAATCATCGCCGACGGCGCCGAAGATCTGGCGCGGCGCATCCGCAATGCCGGAGCGATTTTCATCGGCGCCTATACCCCCGAGGCAATCGGCGACTACGTCGCCGGCTCGAACCACGTTCTGCCGACGGCGCGCTCGGCGCGCTTCTCCTCGGGCCTCGGCGTCCTCGATTTTCTAAAGCGGATCTCGGTCCTAAAGTGCTCCGCCGCGAGCCTCGCCGCGCTCGGTCCGTCGGCGGTCGCGCTCGGCAACGCCGAAGGGCTCGACGCGCACGCGCGGTCCGTCGCCTTGCGTCTTGGTCGATCATGAACGCCAGCGGGTCCAGCCGGCGCAATCGTCTCGTCTCCGTGGTTCTCGACGAGGCGTCGATCGGCCGCGGCACGTCCGATCAAGAGCATGAACGGCAAATCGCCGTCTATGACCTGATCGAGGAGAACGAATTCGGCCTGCCGGATCGCGATGGTGGCCCCTATGGGCTGAAGATCTCGCTGCACGATTCCAAACTCGCGCTGGAAGTGTGCAACGAAGCGGGCGCGGTCCTCTGCGCGCATGTCCTGTCGCTGACGCCGTTTCGGACTCTGCTCAAGGATTATTTCTTGATTTGCGAAAGCTATTATGACGCAATCCGCTCCGCTTCCCGCGCTCAGATCGAGGCCATCGATATGGGGCGGCGGGCGCTTCACGATGAGGCGGCGACGCTGCTCAAGGAAAGGCTCAACGGGAAGATCGTCTGCGACATGGATACCGCGCGGCGCATATTTACCTTAGTCACGGCGCTGCATTGGAAAGGCTGAAGGGCGGGGCCTCGAGTCGCCGCTGCGCCGGTTGAGATCAGCTAGGGCCTTGAACGGCCGTGCGGTTCGGGCGCTCGGGGGCAGGGTCGCCGCGCCACCCGCAGGCGCGGATTCGCAGCCGCGTTGCAACACCGCGACCGAGTCTGCCGCCGCGATCGAATGTTGCGATCGACTTGGAGATCGCTAGAATTCCCCACTTCCCATCGCCGCGATCGATCATATATCGCGCGGTGTCCAGGTCGAATTGGGTCGGATAAATTCAACTCGCGCGTGAGGCGCGCGGCGAGAATAACTAAGGAGGGTCGCATTTTCATGCCGCTTCCGTCACCAAGACATAGGCCGTACGCGCTCGCTGCGGCAATATTCGCTGCCATTACGCTCAACGCCGGCAACGCGTTTGCCGGGCCTTTCACAGCTTTGCAGGGGAAGTGGGTCGGGGGCGGCGCGATTTCCATGCGGGACGGCACGCGCGAGAGAATTCGCTGTCGTGCCAGTTACTCCGTTGCCTCGGGCGGGGACACCTTAACCCAAGTTCTGCTCTGCGCGAGCGACAGCTACAAATTCGACGTGAACAGCACCGTCACCGAACAAGGCGGCGCGATCTCCGGCAGTTGGACGGAGACGACACGCAACGCTACGGGCAACGTAACCGGCCGGGTCAGGGGTCCGGTCATCGAAGTCCTGGTTACGGGCGTAGGCTTTTCGGCGGGCATCTCAATTTTGACACGCGGCGCAGCGCAGGCAGTCGCCATCAAGCCGCAAGGCGGTACCGACGTTGCCGACGTGACGGTCACTCTGCACAGATTGTGATTGGCAAGGAAGTCCCGGACTCGGGCGTCCGGGCCTTCGCCCGAAGTGAGGAGCGCCTGGCGCGGGATTCCTCCCCGCCGAAGATGGTCAGGTCCATTGCCTGCCTTTGCGCCTGCGCAGCAGGAAGGTGATCGTCGGCCGCAAGATGAACAGATCGGCGATGAGCGCCGTGAGCATGGCAAAGGAGCTCAGCCAGCCGAACAGTTGGAGCGACGGGAGCCGCGAAAAGACCGTCATGGCGAGGCCACAGGCCAGCACGACGGAGGTGAGAATCAAGGGGGGGCCCATGAGAATGGTTGCGCGTTCGACGGCGATCGCCGGGTCCTGCTCCGGTTTATCTTCTTGCCGCAGGCGGTTCAAAAAATGGATCGTTGCGCTGAGCCCAAGGCCAAAGGAAACCGTTAAGGCGACCACGCTCGCAAATTGCAATCCCTGACCCAAGATCCACAGCACCGCGCCGGCGACGAAGACCGGAAAGATCGCCGGCATGATCGCCGCCAACATCACGGCGAGAGACCGGAACGCGGCGCCGATGAAGGCGGCGACGAAGATGATCTCGAAGGTTAGACCGTGATTTAATTTTTCGATCATCCGCGCGCTGTTACGCGCCGCGATGACGGCGAGGCCGGTGACCGCGATATCATAGCCCGGGTGTTGCGCCCGCACCTGGTTCAATTTGTGATCGAGCGAATTGATGATCGGCAGCAATTGACTCGAATCGACATCCGGAATGCGGCCTTCGACGACCACCGCGTCCTGATTGGCCGAGATGAAGCGGCGCACGAGATATTTGGGCAGCATATTCACGTATTGTTTCAGCGTGGCAACGTCCGATTTGCCGAGCCTCTCGGCGAGCCAGCGGCGCAGCGTTTCGAGCGACCAGACATTCCCGACTCCCGCCTGCGCCTCGACGTCGGCATGCACTGCGGCGATCGTCGCCAGCGTTTCGGGCGAATAGAGCGACTGACCTTTCGGAAATTCGATCAACACGTCGATCGGCTGGGCGCCGGTGAGCTCCTTGTCGAGTTCGCGGTTCGCCTGCACGGCCTTCTCGTGGTTCGGAACCTGATCGGCTAAGTGATAGCGCGGTTGAAGATCGGCATAGATCATCCCCAGCCCGACGACCACGATAAGGCTCAAGAGACTGTAGAGGCCGGGCCGGCTCACCATGCGATGTGCGATCCAGCCGCAGAACCGGCGCAGCGCGTCGACGGCGACGTCGGCGCCGTGGATGCGGGCAACGAAGGCGGCCTCGCGGCGCAGCAGAAACAGCCCGAGCAGCGGGATGACGGTCAAGACCGATACGAGCGCGATGACGGTAGAGATAAATCCCGCCTCGCCGAAGCTGCGGATCAGGTCTGAATCGGAGAAAGTCAGCGCGATAAACGACAAGCCGGCAGTGGCGTGCGTCAGCACGCAGGCCGGACCGACCACATGGATCGCGGTGCGCAGCGCATCGACTTTGCTGTCTCCGGCAAGAATTCGATCGCGCGTCGCAAAGGTCAACTGCATGCTGTCGGAAAAGCTGATGACCATGATGAGCGGCGTCATCACGTTGAGGAACGTGTTGAGCCGGAAGTCGAGCCAGCCGAGCGTACCGAGCGCCAGCAGGATGGCAAGCAGCGGCGGCGCCGCCGCGATGATCATGAAGGAGATGCGGCGGAAAAACAGGATGGCGATCAGGCAGCCGCCGAAAAAGCCAAGCGCGTTGTAGAGCACTCTGTCGCGCTCGACCGCGTTGCGGATCGCGAGCTGCATGACCGGAACGCCGGAAAGGTCGGCGGAAAGCCCGGTACCCGCCAGATCTTCGGCCATCGTGCCGCGGATCTCGCTGACCACGCTGCCGAGCTTATTGCTCTCGACGATGTCGGGATCGAGAGCCAGCACGACCAACGCCAGCCGGCCGTCCGCTGAGAGGAGCTTGCCGCGGATGATCTCGTTGTTCATCACCTTCTGGATGAGGGCATCATAGGCCGGCCCGGTTGGCAGGTTCTCCGGGAAGAGCGGCGCAGGAATGTGGTTGCCCTCGGGCGGTTGGCGCGCCGAAAACAGCGAGATGATGCCGCGCGTGCCGTCGATGAGCTGCAGATCGGTGACGAGATCACGCAGCTTCTCGAGCGAGCTGCGCCGCAGGAGGGTGGGGCCCTCGATCACGACGAGCACGTCGAACTCGCTCGAAGGAAAACGCTTCGTCACTTCTTCGTATTGCTTGAATTCGGGCGTGTTCGAGCGGAACAGCTGGCTAAGCGAATCGTCGACTTTGATCCGCGCGATCCCGAAGCCGCCCAGGATTGCCGCGACAACGAGCACGACGGCGACCGCATAGGGCCAACGCAACGAGATGAGCCCGAGGCGCTCGATCCCGTACGCCAAAGGATGGAGCTTGCGTTCCGGCTTCGCTGGGGGGCCTTTGGGAGGTTTCTCGTCCAAGTCTTCGGTCGACAGAATCTCTCTCCCAAGCGGTTTGTGCGGCAGTTATTGTAGTGGGGCCGGTCGCCTCTGGCCAGATCCCCGCCAGCAGATCATCTCGGTTGGCCGCCGCCCGATCCGCAGCCGCGGGCGCTTTGCCGCGCAACGGTCTTGCCTCGTCGTGACAAAGGCTTAAATTATGAGTGAAATGCGGAGCGCGGAAGATTTCCGCTTTTGCCAATGACGTTTGTTGACGCTTTGGAAGTGCCTGGCCGGAAAACCGGGCAAATCAAGTTGCACGGGCCGGCGGCATTTGCGAGCATGCGCGAGGCCGGGCGGCTGACGGCCGAGGTACTCGACCTGCTCGTCGATCACGTTCGGCCCGGCGTCACCACCGAGTTTCTCGACAATTTCGTTTTCGATTTTGCGATCGCGCATGGCGCCTTTCCCGCGCCGCTCGATTATCGCGGCTACCGCAAGTCGATTTGCACGTCGATCAACCACGTCGTCTGCCACGGCATTCCCGAACGCAAGCCGCTGCGCGAGGGCGACATCGTCAACATCGACGTCACGCTCATCCTCGACGGCTGGCACGGCGACTCGAGCCGGATGTATCTGGTCGGCGAAGTATCGCGGCGGGCGCAGCGCCTCGTCGATGTGACCTACGAGGCGCTTATGCGCGGCATTGCCGCCGTGAAACCCGGGGCGATGACCGGCGACATCGGCGCCGCGATTCAAGACTATGCCGAATCGGAGCGCTGCTCGGTGGTACGCGATTTCTGCGGCCACGGCGTCGGCCGGCTGTTTCACGACGAACCGAATATTCTTCACTACGGGCGGCGCGGCGACGGCATCGCGCTGAAGCCCGGCATGTTCTTCACGATCGAGCCGATGATCAATCTCGGCCGACCGCACGTGAAGATTCTTTCCGACGGCTGGACAGCGGTCACTCGCGACCGCTCGATGTCGGCGCAATTCGAGCATACGATCGGCGTCACCGAGACAGGCCACGAGATCTTCACCCTTTCCCCGAAAGGGCTGAATCGGCCGCCCTACCAAACGGCGGAAACATGAAGCCGGCCTCCCCATCCGCGGATGTGGCGCATTATATCGGCCATCGCGAGCGGCTGCGGGAGCGATTTATGAAGGCCGGCGGGATGGCTCTCGCCGACTACGAGCTGCTTGAACTCGTGCTCTTCCGCGCCATTCCGCGACGCGACATCAAGGCGCTCGCCAAGGCGCTGCTCGCGCGCTTCGGATCTTTCGCCGAGGTCGTCGCGGCAAGGCCCGAGCGGCTCAAGGAGATCGAAGGGCTGGGCATGGCAGCTATCGTCGAATTGAAGATCGTCGCGGAGGCCGCCAAGCGTTTCGCCAAGATCAAAGTAGAAAAGCGGTCGAGCATGGGAAGCTTTCGGTATTATGTAGCACCTGCCACTAAGTCATAACTTATTGGCACATCTACATAATTCCGCTCATCCTAGAAAGGGTGAGCAATGGGATTTTCTACCGAGAGAAAAATCTGGCGATCTGTCAGTCTGGCTGAGCGTGAGGCAATCATGAAGCGCCTCGACCTACTTAAGCAAATGTCTTTCGGCTCTCAAATAGCCGAGGACGAGGTGAATGCGCTTGCTAGCTATTTCGTGGAAACGAACCAATGGCAGAAAATTGCCAATGGCCAGATTGATATTGTTCGAGGCGATAAGGGAGCGGGAAAAAGCGCCATTTATGCTCTGCTCACGACACGCATTGATCATTTTTTTGACAACGGCGTTCTTCTGGTGGCGGCTGAAAGCCCGCGCGGCGCTACAGTTTTTGCCGATTTAGCCGCCGATCCGCCGACTACGGAACAGGAGTTCGTTGTCCTTTGGAAATTGTATCTGCTTGGGATTGTCGCGCAGCAGATGCGGGAATTCGATATTCGAGGAACCGCGGCCGAAAAAGTTTATCGAGCTTTAGAAGATGCTCAATTACTCGAAAAAGGATTCAACCTGGCGGGGCTGCTCCGCAGCGTGCATGATTACGCGCGTCGCATCATTAAAGCCGAAGCATTGGAGGGGGCATCACGATTGACCCCCTTACTGGAATGCCAAACGGGGTTGCGGGGCGCATTGTTTTAAAAGAGCCATCCTCAGATCAAAAACAAAAAGGACTGATTTCGGTAGAAAATTTGTATGCGGCGCTAAATACTGCGCTACAGGCAGCCGATCTGAAAGTGTGGGTATTACTTGATCGATTGGATGTTGCTTTTGTTGAAAATCATGAGCTTGAGGCAAACGCATTACGGGCGCTACTTCGTGCATATGCGGATCTTCGGAACCGCGACCGGATCGCATTGAAGATTTTTTTGCGAGAGGATATTTGGAAGAGAATTACAGAAGGCCTTCGAGAAGCAAGCCACTTAACACGTTTCGTCAAGTTGGAATGGACGCAATCAGCCCTTTTGAATCTGATAATGCGCAGGCTTCTAAATAATGCTGCCTTCGTGGAGGAATTTGGCATTGATAAAGACGCTGTCCTCAAAGATTTCAAAGAGCAAGAACGTTTGTTTTATAGGGTGTTCCCTAAACAGGTGGAACAAGGCCCTCAGAAAGCACCGACTTACAAGTGGCTCCTAACGCGATGTGCCGATGGCAGCGAAAAAACGGCACCCCGAGAGTTAATCCAGCTATTGAATTGTCTTTTGGAACAAGAGACAAAAAGACTGGAACATGGAGGTGCGCCTGCTCCTGACGATCAATTGTTTGATCGTTCAGTTTTTAAACTTGCGCTTCCCACGGTTTCGGACTCACGTTTGAATCAATTTTTGTATGCCGAATATGCTTCGCTCCGCCCCTATGTTTCAAAGCTTGAAAATCAGAAAGCCGAGCAAACTATAGAAAGCCTTGGAGAGCTGTGGGGTCTTTCCAAAGAGGAGACAACGGCGAAGGCAAAAGAGCTTGTTGAAATCGGATTCTTTATAGAAAAGGGCACCCGCGAAAACCCAACCTATTGGGTACCATTCTTGTACCGAGATGCTCTGCATCTCGTGCAGGGAAAAGCTGAAAGCGACGATCAGGCCGGTCTCAAGTTGGACGTAAGCTAAACGTCCTCCAATCTTATGCCGTCTAATTCGAGCGCTGCAAGGCACGCCATAAAGAACGTCGCTGCAAACGTTCCCCTCGCCAGCTTGTTCGCTATGGATGCGGCGTTCTCATTGACACCGCGTTTCTTTAGCCGTTCCGCCAGTTCCTCATAGGAAATATCGGCACGTTTGATCTCGGCTTTTAGATACAGGCGAACCCGATCTTCCCAGCCCTTGTCATGCTTCTTTGTGGCCATAAATCTATCTTATATGATATTTTCCTGTTGACAAGGGTATAGGCCTATCATATCTTATATGCCATAAACATGGCGTAAAAGATATGTCTCAGCATTTCCTCCTCTCAACCGCCGCCCGGACGCTCAGCGTCGGGAAGGTCGCGCGGATGAGCGAGCAAGAGGCTGAGACAACCTTCGCCGCGATCCGTTGGGCCGAGACTGACGGCAAGCCGGTTTGCCCGCATTGTGGATCGCTTGAGGCTTACGACTGTCGCCGGCCGAACGGTGGGCCCCGCTGGCGCTGCAAAGGCTGCAAGGGCGATTTCTCGCTCACGTCCGGCACGCTGTTCGCCTTCCACAAACTGCCGCTGCGCAGCTACCTCATGGCCGTGGCGATCTTCTGCAATGAAGTGAAGGGCAAGTCGGCCCTCGCGTTATCGCGCGATCTCGGCGTGCAATACAAAACCAGTTTCGTCCTCGCTCACAAAATGCGCGAGGCGATGGGTTCCGAAGATCGCAATATGAAGATCGGCGGCGAAGGCCGCGAGGTCGCGGTCGATGGCGGCTATTTCGGCGGATACGTGAAGCCCGCAAATTTGAAAGAGCACCGCATTGATCGCCGCTTGGCGTACAATCAAAACGGCAAGCGCAAGGTGGTCGTCGTGATCCGCGATAAGGATGGCCGCACGATCCCAGCGACGTTCGGCTCGGAAGCAGCCTCGATTAATTTCATCAAGTCGCACGTCGAGCACGGCACGACATTGCAAGCGGACGAAGCCTCAAGCTGGGATGCCCTCAGCCTCGCGTACCCGATGAAGCGCATCAATCATCAAGAGGCGTATTCGCTCGACGGCGCTTGCACGAACGCAGCCGAGGAATTTTTCAGCCGGATGCGCCGCGCGGAAATCGGACACCATCATCACCTTGCGGGTGCTTATTTGGAGCGGTACGCCCGGGAAGCCGCATTCCGCGAGGATCGCCGCCGCATGGCGAACGGCGAACAATTCGAGGTCGTGCTGGCACTGGTTGCGAAGAACAAGCCGAGCCGGGATTTTTGCGGATATTGGCAGCGCAATGATTAAGCCGCCTTTAGCCACCCGTTGTGCAGCCGTCTTTTCGGTTCCTGGAGCAGGATCATCACTGCTGACTCCACACTTGTGTCAGGGAGCGGTTTACCGCGGACAAGCATTTGTCCCACGGCGATAAATGGCATGACGACGGCTAACTCTAAGCAAACCAGAATCATCAGAATGGGATTATTGGCGAGCGTAATACGAAAATGCAGTCGCCCGAGCTCATTGAATTCGGCCTTCGCAATTGGATCAGAAATAGCGAGTTTTTTGTCTGCATTTGCGAGCAATGTCGGCCTGACAAAAACGAGGATCGCGATAAAGGGAGTGGCTATTATAGATACAAGCAACATGACTCTAAAACCGAATGCAGAGCTCAGCATCATTCGAATTTGATTTTTAGCAGCCTCGGAAAGGCCTTTTTCGCCGAGCAATTTTTCGCCCTTTTCAGCCATTTCGAGACGCAATGGTTGCGCAGCGCGCTTTAAGCGCCACGAGGCCATTATAAATAAGAAAAAAATTGCTGGGATCAGAAGCGGCGTTAGATATGTCACGTTTGCTCTCCTCACGACCGCGGCAAATCATCATTATTCGGAAGCGGCAGAGGCAACTGTGTCCTCGCTTGAGAACGAGCATTATCGTATTCTAGTTTCATTTGTTCAATATCCACCACTGACCGGCGCCAAGCCACAATTACCGCCGCTACAATAATAAGAAATGCTAGAAATAATATGGGGTTATGCTGCGCCCATTCAAGAGATTCCCGCCACACGCGTTCAAATGACGCCAAAATATGATCGACGGCCGACCCCGAAATGGAGATTTTTCCTCCCAACGGAGTGGAAATCTCAATGCCGCTGTTCGGCTGATCGGTCACGGCTCGCCTCCCTCAAAACTCCTATTCGGGATGAGCAAGCCATGGCAAGGGGTAGAGCTTAGCCTTCCGGCAGCCGCCAGACACAAACCCCAGCCCGCTTCCCGATCATCTCGACCTTGTTCATCGTCGCCTGAATCCTGAGCGAATGGACAAGCCGATGCGTGATCGCATCGACCAGCACCTTGTCGTCGGTATTCATTTCCTTGCGGCGGACGACCTCCAGGCCGAGTTCCTTTGTGCTGAGCGGCCCGAGTTCGGCCAAGGCAGCTTTGCAAAGGTCCATCTTCTCTTTGCGTCCGAATAGCCGCAGCACGTCCATATAGCGAGGCATTGCTTGGGCCGGGTCGTCGGCTTCAAAGATTCGGATTGCCGCATTGACACTGGCGTAATCGGCCTTGGCCTGATTTAGCTGCTGGTCATAGAGCTTGATGATGGCAGCTATTTCTTTGAGCTTGCGGCGAAGGGTTACGAGTGTAGTCGGATCGGCCATTGCCGGAAGATAATCGGCTAACGGCCTGAATTCTTGTGGCAGGTGCTACATAATACCGCAAATTCCGAATCCCCAAGCGCGATTATAAGTAGTGTTGAGCCTTCCTACATGGCCGTCGAGTTTTTCGACATCGCTGATAAGGCGGTCAGTCTTAGTGCAGAGGCCCTTAATTTCGCCTTGCATCATTACGAGCAGCTGGATGACATGGGACGGCTCATACGTCGGCGGTATCGGCGAAGGCACATCCAAGGGCTGGGACGGAGTAGACTCAGAAGTGGCGGCTGGTCCCCGTTGCTTACCTATCATCGAGGTATTTCTTTCGGCCAGTGAACCTTAAGCCACTCCCACATGTCAGTCGGACCGCGCCCTGAATAGTTGGTTATAGGGGTCACGACCCCAGTGCCATTGCGCGCGTCGCGTATACCTAACTTCTCGGCAAGCTCCTGCGAGGTTGCATCAAATAGCACAAACCATACGCCTTCTTTGATCGTATAAAATCCATCAGACGCAAGTTTTTTAAGTTCCTGATGGATTTCAGGAATGCCTGTGAGAGCGACGACAACAAAAATTTGATTGGCCATGATCCGACACGGAAGGGGAAGCTGATTTGCGGTGTCTAGAGGAAAATCATGAACTCTTTGGAAGCCCAAATGATCCAGCCAAAGACGGTATCAGATTGCCACGACTATTAACTAACGCGCAATGCGCGTTGAACTGACGCCCCATCTTTGGTGGCCATCTGCTTAAATCGGCTATATGTGGCAATCAGAAGGAAATCCTATTGGCTATTCCGCTGCCAATATCCGCAGAAATCGCGGCTAGGCTTGTTCTTCGCGACTAACGCCAGAACCGTGCTGAATTGTTCCCCGTTCGCCATGCGCCGCCGATCCTCCCGGAAGGCGGCTTCGCGCGCATACCGCTCAAGATAAATACCGGCCAAGTGATGATAGTGTCCGATCTCGGCGCGCCGCATCCGGCTGAAAAATTCCTCCGCCGCATTCGTGCAAGCGCCGTCGAGCGAATATGCCTCTTGATGATTGATGCGCTTCATCGGGTACGCCAGGCTGAGCGCATCCCAGCTTGAGGCTTCATCGGCTTGCACCGTCGTGCCGTGCTCGACGTGCGACTTGATGAAATTGATCGACGCTGCTTCCGAACCGAACGTCGCGGGCAGCGTGCGGCCATCTTTGTCGCGGATCACGACCACGACCTTGCGCTTGCCGTTTTGATTGTAGGCCAAGCGGCGATCAAGGCGATGCTCTTTCAGGTTCGCGGGCTTGATGTAGCCGCCGAAATAACCGCCATCGACCGCGACCTCGCGGCCTTCGCCGCCGATCTTCATATTGCGATCTTCGGAACCCATCGCCTCGCGCATTTTGTGAGCGAGCACGAAACTGGTTTTGTATTGCACGCCGAGATCGCGTGAGAGCGCCAGCGCCGACTTGCCCTTCACTTCATTGCAGAAGATCGCCACGGCCATAAGGTAGCTGCGCAGCGGCAGTTTGTGGAAGGCGAACAGCGTGCCCGACGTAAGCGAGAAATCGCCCTTACAGCCTTTGCAGCGCCAGCGGGGCGCACCGTTCGGACGGCGACAGTCGTAAGCCTCTAGCAAACTGCAATGCGGGCAAACCGGCTCGCCGTGAGTGTTGGCCCAGCGGATCGCGGCGAAGGTCGTCTCGGCCTCTTGCTCGCTCATCCGCGCGACCTTCCCGACGCTGAGCGTCCGGGCGGCAGCTGAGAGGAGGAAATGCTGAGACATTGGCCTGTGTCGCAAACGACCCTGTAGGGTCATATTTGACACTAAATAGGCGTCTTGTCAACAGCAAAAACGTCGTATATGATCGTTTTAGGTCATAGGTGACACGAATGGGTCTCGCCAGCTCGGAAGAGGAATTAGCTGACCGCACCGCTCGCTTTCTCAAGGCGGAGCTAAAGCGGGCGAATATGACCTATGAGCAATTGGCCGAGCGGCTGAAAGAACATGGACTATCTGAGACACGGGATTCAATAGCAGCCAAGCTGAAACGCGGGACGTTTTCGGCGACGTTCCTTTTGGGGTGTCTTGCGGCGCTCGAATTGGATGGTGTGAGGCTGGAAGACTTATGACTACGGAAGGTCTCCAAACCTCTTTATGACGTCGTTGGTCAGCGCGTTGTCCAGAAAGTTTCGCAATGCCGTCTCGTCGTACTGCTTTCGACCTTCGATAATGCGGGTGTAGGCCGTGCTACGATTTTCAAAGCTCTCTAGAGTCAATTGGATGAAGCGATCGAACTGAATCCTGTCTTTTTCAAAATTATAAACATTCGCAATAACAAAGGCGGCGAATCCTCTTGGCGGCTCACGCGTTTTTGCCCAATCAGAGGCTCTAATCAACCCAAGAGCTGCCTCCCGGTCAATCCAGACTTGCTCGCCCAAAGCAGATCTCCAAAGTCTGAGCGGATGCCGAAGCCTCGCAAAAGGCTCCAGTTCCCATACTAGTGCGAGCGTTGCGACAATGGCCAGCGACCAGTGAAAACACGGCCAAGTGATTATTATTGGCCAGGAAAGGTCCGGACAGTCCTTATGCAAATCCCGCCAAATGGCAGCCCACGGATAAAAAGCAAAAAAAGAGATTGCAAGAACAGCTATAGGAAATCGCAGGGATGCATGAGCGGGATGCCGCCGAGCGGCATAGACAATTAGCGCAATCCCAAAGAGCGCCAAGCCTGCTTTGACTTCCCAGCCGAAGTCAAACAAGACGGCGATCCCCACGAGAACGCCGACAATGGTGAGCGTGTCGCCGGTCCCAAGTTGGGGTTTCTTGGGGTTCGCCATCTTTGGATTGTGCGACGGGGACAATTATCCCGCAACGCTTGTGGCGGTTGCTACCTAATACCGGAAGCTTTTCGGCGGTACTCGATTATTGCCGCACCGCCATGGCTTTTCTCGATCGCGAGGAGTTCCGCATTCTTTTTCTCGACAAGAAGAATGGCCTGATCGCCGACGAAGTACAAAGCATCGGTACCGTCGATCATGCCCCTGTCTATCCGCGCGAGATCATGCG
>JBOHJJ010000139.1:0-2499 GCA_050728495.1 Methylovirgula sp. | reverse complement strand
AAATCCGCGTGCCTCATATAGACCTCGCCGCGCACTTCGAGGACATCGGGCGGCTTTCCCCGAAGCATATGCGGGATCTCGCCGATCGTTTTCACGTTGGCGGTGACGTCCTCGCCTTCATAACCGTCGCCGCGCGTGGCAGCCTGGACGAGCCTTCCCGCTTCGTAGCGCAGCGAACAGGAAAGCCCGTCGATCTTGGGCTCGGCGGTGATCGCCAGCGGCGCGTCGGGGCCAAGCCCCAGAAAGCGGCGGATGCGGGCGACGAAATCTTCGACCTCTGCGTCGATAAATACGTTGCCCAGCGACAAGACCGGCACTTTGTGGCGAACTTTGGCGAATTTCTCCCCCGGGGCGGCGCCGACGCGTTCGCTCAACGACTGTTTCGTGACGAGTTGGGGAAATTCCTTTTCCAGAGCCTCGTAGCGGCGGCGCAACGCATCATATTCGGCATCGGAAATGGTCGGCGCGTCTTCGCGATAATAGCGCTCGTCGTTGCGGGCGATCTCCGTGCCTAGGCGCTCATGCTCGCGGCGGGCCTCGGCCAGGCTGGGCTTGCCCTTCGGCTTTCTCATGCCGAAGAATTAGCCCAGATCCATGCTCACGAGAAGAACTTCGGCGGTCCCGCCGCGAGCATCGGACAAACGCCGAATCCGTTCGCTACTTCGTTAGGATGGAGGTCGGCGCGAAAAGGTCGAACTTATAGTTCAGACCGATCCTTGCCATGTGAAATGTCGCTCGCGAAGGAAAGTTCACGACCACGCCCGGTGCCGGATAGTAGTCGTTCCAATCGGCCCGGATATAATCGCACATATACTCGGCTCTGATCGTCCAATTGTTGGACAAAGCGTATTCCGCGCCGATCGTGTAAGCACTGAAGCGCAACGGCAGGCGCGTGGTCGTGGTCGCGCTCGAATAGCCCGGACCGCTGTAGTAGCTCTCCACGGTCGCATACGAGATGCCGCCCCCGATGTAGAGCAGCAGGCGATCGAAGTTGTAGCCAACCCTGCCCCGCAACGTGCCGAAATTCTCAATCCGCGTACCGAAGACGGCGGACCCGAAGGGCGTCGCGGCCCCCGCAGATCCGTTGATGTCCGCCCAATCGCTATCCGCCTCGATGCCCACGACGGCGTGACCGAGAAGCGGCACATTCTCCAGTTCGTAGTTGTAGCCAACTTGGCCGCCGAACAAAGGGCCTCTCTCCGTCATTGCCGATACGCCGCTTGCGGTGCCCCCCGGCAACGTCAGGATGTAGGGAAGAGAGACGTGATCGAGCCCATAGCCGCTGTTGACGCCGACATAAAACCCCGTCCAATCGAAAGCGGAGACAGGCGGCGCAAGGGGCGCCTCCTTCGTGTTGGGAAGATCCGCAGCCAAGGCTGACGTAGCGGCCAGGACAAATGCGCATACAGCAAGAATTTCTGCCGATTTCAGCCCGATCCTCGCGTCAGGCCGCGCACCAACGAAGCGGGCGAGGGAACCATGGCTCGCGATCGGCGTGCAGCGTTCGTCCACAGGAAACCCCTCTTGAATCGGCTGGCCGACCGTGCCTATGAGAGTGGCCATTTCGCTCGTTAGCAAGGCCTTAAAAAATTGCCGCCGAGAAAGTTCTGGTGGACGTTGCGCGGTCGCCACACCTGAAGAGAGCGCATCGAGGGGAAATCCATGGCCATTGTGAAGAAGCGTAGTCTGATTTTCAGCATTTTGCTCGGCCTTGTGCTGCTGACGCAAGGCGCGGCGGCGCAAACTTCCTCCCGGCTTATCGTTTTTGCCGCCGCTAGCATGCAGACGGCGCTCGATGCCATTGCTCCGCTCTTTGCCAAACAGAGCGGCACGACACCTGCCATTTCCTACGGCTCTTCGGGAATCCTCGCCAAACAGATCGAACACGGCGCCCCGGCAGAGGTCTTCATTTCCGCCAATGTAAAATGGATGAATGAACTTGAAGCGAGAAAACTCCTCGCGCCCGGAACGCGGCGCGATCTCCTCGGCAACAGCCTCGTCCTGATCGAGCCGGCCGATGCGCGGCTGCAACTCAAAATTGCGCCAGGCTTCGATCTTGCCGGTGCCGCCGACGACGGAAGAATTGCGGTCTGCACCGTCGAATCCTGCCCGGCCGGCATCTATGCGAAGGAGGCGCTACAAAAACTTGGCGTTTGGGGGGCGGTGCAGCCGAAGCTGGCGCAAGGCTCGAACGTGCGCGATGCACTGAACCTTGTGGCGCGCGGCGAGGCCAAGCTGGGCATCGTCTATTTGACGGACGCCAAGGCCGAACCCAGAGTGAAAGTGGTTGATGTTTTCCCGGCCGCGAGTCATAGCCCGATCATCTATCCGGCGGCGATCATTGCCGGATCGAAGAACCCCGCGGCCGCCGCCTTTCTGGACTTTCTCGCCACGCCAGCCGCCGTGAAGGTCCTGCAGGACCAAGGATTCGCGATTCTCCATCCCGCGCATTGACCGGCGCGGCCGGATTTTCGCCGCCCACGTGCGCCCAAGCCGGGC
>JBOHJJ010000138.1:0-3732 GCA_050728495.1 Methylovirgula sp. | reverse complement strand
GGCGCTCGGCAAGGCGAAGGCCATGGACCTCTGCCTCACCGGCCGGATGATGGACGCAGCGGAGGCGGAGCGTGCCGGGCTTGTCGCGCGCGTGGTTCCGGCCGAGACTTTGGAAGCCGAAGCGCTGAACATCGCCGCGACAATCGCTGCCATGCCCGTGCAAGCGGTGATGCTCATCAAGGAAAGCATTCGCCAAGCGGAGAGCGTGCTCGAAGAGGGAATTCTATTCGAACGTCGACTCTTCCAGTCGCTGTTCGCGACGCAGGACCAGAAGGAGGGGATGGCGGCGTTTCTGGAAAAGCGCAAACCGGACTTCAAGAACCGCTGAAACCCGGTAGTGACGCATTTTGAAAACTTTTGCCAGAGCCAACGCCGACGAAACGTGGGCACTATAAAAAACGAGGAGAAGGTAATGCTCGGATATATTGACCGCCCCGTCAACTATGGACCGCCTGGCGACATCAAAGCTAAAGGCGGCGTAGTGCGTAGCGGCAAAATTGTTGATGAGGTGTGGGTAGAACCGGGGCTAGATGAGACACCTGTGCATTCGCCTGGTTGTACAGGTGTTCCGAATGGAGAGGGCCAAGGAGATGGCCGATGCTGGGGCGACTACGCTTTTTGCGCTCAACTTATTGAATGGGACTTCGGCCTCCGGTCAATTCGGCTCGCCTATTATCGACGCCGATGTGGCGAGGCGAATTGGCAATACGCCAGTCAAATGACGGTGGACGCCTATCCACAGACAATGAAAGCCCTCCTAGAGAAAACATTGGCGAAGTCCGGCTGGTTTTCTGAAAATTCAAGATGAGGCACTCCCTGAAACCCGCTCGCATTGACGCCTAGGCGGGCGCGAACTATAAGCCCACCTTCCAAGTTCTTGCGGGCTTCGCTCGGCGCTATCGGCGCGACAGCAAGTTCTTCTTCATCCAGGACATTAGAATGGCGAATACAAGTTCGGCCAAAAAGGCGACGCGTAAAATTGCCCGGCGCACCGCAGTCAACCGCGCGCGCCGCAGCCGCATGCGCACGTTCGTGCGCAAGGTCGAGGAGGCGATTGCCGCCGGCAATGCAAAAGCCGCCGCCGCGGCGCTTTCCGAGGCCGAGCCGCTCATCGTGCGGGCCGCCCAGAAGGGCATCATCCACAAGAATACCGCGGCCCGCAAAGTCTCGCGCCTGGCGCACCGGGTGCGGGCGCTGGCGAAGTAGACCCTCTCCCGGAGGTCCACGTACCTTCTCCCTCTGGAAGCAGGCGGCGCGTCATTGCGAGGAGCGCAGCGACGAAGCAATCAAAAGTTACCGAGGATTCTGGATTGCTTCGCTTCGCTCGCAATGACGTAGCAATCGATCAGCTTCTGAGCTCCCGCCGCGCCAGCGCATAGGCCCAATCAAGCCATGGCGTCAGCAGCTCGATGTCGCGCGTCTCAACCGTCGGGCCGCACCAGATGCGCAGGCCGGGCGGAGAAAGCCGGTAGGCGCCGATGTCGTAGGCGACGTTCTCCGCTTCGAGCCGCTCCACGATCTTATTCGCGAAGGCGCGCCGTTCGTCCGCCGGGCGCCTCGCAACGGCCGGATCGGCAAACTCGAGGCAGACGCTGGTGTTCGAACGGATGGCCGGGTCCTTAGCGAGAAAGTCGATCCACGCGGTTGCGCCGACCCAAGCCGCGAGGGCGTTCGCGTTCGCCTCGGTGCGGGCGATGAGCGCAGGAAGGCCACCGATCGACTTCGCCCAGGTGAGCGCATCGAGATAATCTTCGAGACAGAGCATCGAGGGCGTGTTGATCGTCCAGCCCTCGAAAATGGCCTCGATGAGCTTGCCTCCTTCGGTCAATCGAAAGATTTTTGGCAGCGGGCGGGGCGGGGCATATGTCGTCAGCCGCTCAATCGCGCGAGGTCCCAACACCAACATTCCGTGTGCCGCCTCGCCGCCGAGTGCCTTCTGCCAGGAGAACGTCGCAACGTCGAGCTTTGCCCAATCGAGCCGCTGCGCAAAGGCGGCCGAGGTCGCATCGCAGATCGTCAGGCCCTTGCGGCCGGCATCGATCCAATCGCCGTTCGGAATCCGCACGCCGGTGCTGGTCCCGTTCCAGGTGAAGACCACGTCGCGATCGAAATCGACCGATCGCAGATCGGCGATCTCGCCGGCCGGCGCTTTCAGGACGCGCACACGGTCGACCTCTAAGTGTCGGACGATGTCCTCGACCCAGGCTTCGCCGAACGCATCGAAGGCGAGGACATCGACGCCGCGCGCCCCGAGCAGCGACCAGAGCGCCAGTTCGACCGCGCCGGTATCGGAAGCGGGCACGATGGCGATGCGATAGTCCTTCGGGATATCAAGGACTTCGCGCGTTAGCTCAAGAGCGCGCTTGAGCCTCTCTCTCCCGGCGGCGCTGCGATGCGAGCGGCCGAGCAGAGCATGGTTGAGAGCGTTCGGCGTCCAGCCGGGCCGTTTGGCACAGGGACCGGAGGCAAAGAACGGGCGCTGCGGCCTGGGGATCGTTGTCACCTGCGTCCTCTAGATCGATCGGACGAGGCGGCGCAAGTTCCCTCGCTCAGTCGATCATGTAGCGCACGCCAAGCCGCAGTTCATGCGCATCCATCGTCTTCGTGACGACGGTACCGGAAAAGTCGGGCAGACTCGAAAGCTTGCCAAGATTGATGTAGCGGTACCCAACGTCGAGCAGGATGTGGGGCGTAATGGCGTAGGAGAAACCCGCCATCGCCGCCCAAGCGAATTGATAGCGCGTGCTGCTCAAGCTCGTCGCTTCATAAAGCGCGCCGGCGTTCGTGGTCCAATTGACGCTGCTTGACGCATGCATGAGGCTGAGCCCGGCGCCGCCGCCGATATAGGGCGTGATGCCGTACCAGGTGCCGACATCGGCGTATAGATTGCCGAGCAAGTCCCAGCTTTGCAGGTTCGAACTGTAATTTGGCGTGCAGGTGTACGCCGTGCCTCCGATTGTACATCCCTGCGCCGTGCCTATGCCCGAGGCGATGTTCGGCTTCCACCAATCGACGGTCGCGTCGGAGCGCAGCCAGCTATTGAACTTATAGCCGAAGCCGAGATCGAGGTTGACGGTTGCCTGCCGCGCGTTGGAGAGAAATTGGCTCAAGTCCGGAGAGAGATTCGGAATCGAATCATCCGCAAAGGCGGCGTCGCCGCGCAGATACCAGCCGGTGCCGAGTTGAACCGCCGGAATATTGGTTTGGGGCGCGCCCGAAAACCAGCTCCCGAGATCGGCGGCATCGAGCTTTCCGGCGCTCGCCGCAAGCGCCGCGGCGACGATGAGGGCGCGCAGCAGAATGTTACGGGAGGGCATCGATGCTTCCTTTCGGGTCTCGATCGAAAGGAAGCGTAAAGGACATTTCTTAAGCGCCCCTTAACCATAACGCAGTCGCTGGACTTCCGCGCCGCGCCGCGGGAGAGGGGCCTTTACAGGCAAAGCGGGCCATGCGGCCCGCTTTCTTCCATCCCCACGAGCGGGGAATAGATCAGTATTTGGTGATCAGCGGCGGTGCCATCGGCGGCGCCTCGGCGAAGATGTAGCGCAGACCCAGCCGGATGTCGTTCGACGCCAGGTGGAATTTCTCGCTCTCGGCGCCATTGCCGCCGCAACCGCCGACGCAAGCGATGGGATAGCTCCTAACATCGCCGAGATCGAGATAGCGATAGCCGAACTCAAGTTTCAGATTGGGCGTCAGCCAATAGGAGACGCCGGCCATCGCCGCCCAAGC
>JBOHJJ010000137.1:0-6167 GCA_050728495.1 Methylovirgula sp. | reverse complement strand
CCGCGATCATTCTCCTGGGGCTCCCGGGTTCGGCGCTTTGGGCGCTCGGCCTTCTGCTCGGCATCAATATGGTTTTTGGCGGCGTAACGCTCATCGTGATGGCGCTCGACGCGCGCCAACTTCTGCCACCGACCTGAGTCGGAAATTGCAGGCGCAGCGCGGATAACCCATGAGTCGATGAATCGCATCTTGGCAATCGGGGCGAAGCTCGCGGCGCGAATTCGCGGGCTTCGCGTGCAGCTGCGTCTATGTCTGTGGATGTCGGTGGCCGCGGTGCCTATGTCCTTTCGCAGGCCTTGCATCTTCTTTTGCTACTTTGGGCGGTTCTGACCGCCGTCATCGTTAGCAAGGCATTCATCGAGTTGAATTCGACCACCGCCGAGGCCAGACGCGAACGCGTGCCCTATCTTTACGGCGAACCCGACCCGCAACCGCTGGTCGATTCGTTGCTACGGCTGCGTCACGATCTCCTCATGATCGGGCGCGCATCCGTCACGCCGTCTCCCCCGGCCTTTCTCGAACGCCTCGGAGGGACAATTGCCGAACTTAGCGAAACTGCGGCAGAATACTTGCGCGGCACCGGCGCCACGATCGAGGCGCGACGGCCGCCGCCGCCGCTTGCCCGTTTTGAGGCGGCGCTCGATAGCTATACCGTCGCGTTCGCTCAGACGCGCCGCGACGGACTCACGCGGACGTTATCGGCCGAGGTAGCGGAACAAATCTTCGCGTTCGGCTTCGCAGTGGAGCAATTGCACCAGAATTTTAAGGATCTTCAACGCTGTAGGGAGCAAATTGCCCACTTGGATCAGGTGCGTGCGCCGACCGAGGCGTGAGCTGCCGATTGCCGCACAGGGTTCGAACCGAAGCGCCGGGCCACCAGTTTAGGTCTAGATGGGCGGGGCGCATATTGCGCGTTGCCAATTCAGTTCATTGTCCAGAGGAGATGCACCATGTCCAGCAAGCTCGATCGTGACACCGTACCGTTACAATTGACGACCCCGTCCGGCTTCGGTGCCAACGCCACCCGCGACATCGCGGCGGCGCTCAATCTCGTTCTCGCCGACACGTTCGCTCTCTATGTCAAAACCAAGAATTTTCATTGGCACATGAGCGGCTCGCATTTTCGTGATTATCACCTGCTGCTCGACGAGCAATCGGACCAGATCTTCGCGATGACCGACCCGCTTGCCGAACGCGTCCGCAAGGTCGGCGGCACGACCCTGCATTCGATCGGCGAGATTTCGCGCACGACGCGCGTCCTCGACAACGACGCGTTCTACGTCGATCCGCAGGACATGCTCGCGGAACTGCGCGGAGACAATAGCGAGCTCGCCAAGCGCATGCGCGCCGCGCACGAAGTCTGCGACGAACACGGCGACGTCGCTTCGACGAGCCAACTCGAAGTCTATATCGACGAGACGGAGCGCCGCACCTGGTTCCTGGCGGAAGCGACGCACAACGCGCCGCGCTCAGCCTAATGGCGCGAAAAAAGGGGTGTTTCCGCAGACGCGAGAAACACCCCCAAGATGTCCGGTCTTACCGGATGTTTTCGCTGCCGCGGCAATCGTGCGGCTGCGAAAACGCGAGGCGTCTACGGGGGCGCAGGAAGTAGACACCAAGTAGATGTTCTCGCGTTACTCCAGGTTTGCATCCATAGCACCCGGAGGTTTTCGTGAGAATTTCAATTGGCGTTATCTGGTCTAGAAAATTGGAAGAATTCTTCGGGAATTTATCTTTAGTTTTAGCTTGTAAATATCCCCGACGGAAACGGGACTAATTGCTCTTTTGCAGCTATTCTTCCGCGAACTTCCTTCCCGCACGGACGTTGCGCGCATGAGATCGCGGGGGGCGCACCTTATTCCGGCATCTCGCCTGTGACTTTTCTCCCACGGGTTTTGGCGTGTGTACACGCTCGGCAGCGAGGCAGGTCTGTGAGGCCTGAATTATGCTTCTTGAAGAAGTGCGTGGATTCGCACATGTTTGTGGCTTGTGCCGGCGTGGGAGCCGAGTCATTCTGCGATGAGCCATAAGAAGACGAAGGGAGCCGGAGCGCGAGGATCGGACGAGGTCATAGGATCTGGCAAGCTTCATGAGCAGGCGAATTGAACTTTTTCGGCGCATCCTCGCCACGCGACTAATGGCATATCGCCCTTCGGTGGGGCGTGCCGAACCGCAAATCGAGCCGCGCAAATTGCGCGGCGGAACGGCGCGGGCGGCTTTCGCGGCCGTGCTTCTCGTCGCCCTTCCCACCGCCGCCGGCGCGCAATCCTGGTCGGCGGACAAAGCCCAGCAGGTCGACCAGCTCGTCGAACGTTTCCGCAGCCTCAAGAGCGACGGCGCGACGCCGCCGACGCTCAGCATCGCGGTCGGGGTCAACGGTAGGCTCGCCATGGCGAAAGGCTATGGGGCGAGCGACGGCCGGCCAGTGACCGATCGCACCCTCTATGAGGTCGGCTCGCTCACCAAACAATTCACCGCGGCGGCAATTCTGGAGCTGATTCACGACGGCGCGACGAGCATCCAAACGCAGAAGAAACTTACCTTGAACACCCCGCTCGTCGATATTCTCGGCAAGAATAGCTATTGGGCGGCGCAGCCTTGGCTGACCGTCGGGCGGCTGCTGACCATGACCTCGAATCTGCCGAACTTCACCCGTTATCCGCCGGCCGATACGAACCCATGGGAGCCGGTCACCGCCCAGCATTTGTTCCGGGATATCGAGAATTGGCCGCCACCTGACCCCTCGAACGATTTCGACTACAGCAACACCAATTATTTCTTGCTGGCCGAGATCATGGAGCAGGTTGTCGTGCCCGGTGATCCGGGTCCCGAATCCTATCACGATTTCCTGCGCAAACGGCTCTTCGAACCGGCCGACATGCACAACTCGAGCTTCATCGGCGAGTTGCGTGACGACCTCGATCCACCTAATCCTTACGCGCTCGAGGCGCAATCGCAGCCGATCTCGACGGATTCCGTCGCGCAAGGCGCGGTGCTTGCCTCCCCCGATTACCGGATGCGCCGCCGGCCGCCCTTCACCAATCCCGATTGGCTGAAAGGCAGCGGCGATATGGTAAGCAGCGCGCTCGATTTGTTCGCCTGGCACAAGGCGCTGATGAGCGGCGCCGTGGTCCCCACCGACGTCCGCGACCAGATGTTCTCGGATAGCTCGCGCGTGTCCCCATACGTCTATTACGGCATGGGCTGGTTCTGCGAGCACAGAGACAACCGGGATATCTATAGCCACTCCGGTGCGGTGCCCGGCTATACGTCCTACAACGCCATTATCCGCCTCAAGAACGGCGACTGGATATCGATCATCCTTTTGAGCAATTACGACCAGCTCGACGGGCTGGACACGCTCGCCGACAACATAGCCGATATCGTGCTGCGGTAACGCTGACGGCAGGTCCTCGCCCGCAGCAGACGAATTTCGGAGACCCGAGACGGGTTGACCTGCTATAAGGCGGTCAATCGCCTAAAGCCGCATCCGGCGGGGACCTTCGAGGGTCGGTTACGTGTCTCTGCGTCTGCTGCTTGTTCGTTCGATCGCGCTCATTCTTCTCGCGACGCTCGCGTTCGGCGCACTCCTCGTTTATCTCCATGCGGTTCAAAAGGTGAACGCCGATATGCGCGCCGCTATGGCCGTCGGCCGGCGCATCGTCGACAACGCCGTCGACGACTCCGACGAAGTGGCTCTGCCACGCCGCCGTCTTGAATTGCTGGTCGCGGATTTCAACGGTGACCGCAATCTGCGCGCCGTCCTGTTCAATCCCGACAACAGCCTCGCGGCTTATTCCTATCTTCAGCCGCCCGAGCATCTGGTCTCGCCATTCCTGTTCAATCTGCTGGCCGGACCGCCGACGGTCGAAGCCGTCCAGCTGCCGCCGGCGTTCAAGAATCTCGGCACGTTGATGCTCGAATCGGACGCCCATAATGAGGTCGCCGACGCCTGGAACGAGGCCGCGTTGCCGCTCACGATCCTGGCGGTGTTCTGCGGTTTCATCCTGCTCGTCCTGTATTTCACGCTCGGCCGAGCGTTAAAGCCCCTCGAAGATCTGACTTTCGCGTTCGCGCGGATCGGCAACGGCGACTACCGGGCGAGGGTCGCGGCCTTCGCGCCGCGCGAACTGACGCGACTGAGTTCCGGCTTCAATGAAATGGCCATGCGGCTCGCCGAGATGGAACATCGCAATCTGCGGCTCCACGAACAGCTCGAAACCGTGCAGGAAGAAGAGCGCATCGAACTTGCCCGCAATCTCCACGACGAAGTAAGCCCGCTGCTCTTTTCGGTGGACGTCGATGCGATGACCATCCGGGAACTCGTGCAGGCGAAAGACCTAAGAAAGATCGTCGAGCGGGCGCACGCGATCCGCAGCGCGGTCGCCGATATGAAACGCAACGTGAAGGCTCTGCTCGGTCAGCTTCGCCCCTCCGGTCTTCATGCCCTGAGCTTGGCGAGCGCCATCGAGAATCTCATTTCGTATTGGAAGAGCCGGCGTCCGGAGATTGTCTTCAGCGCCGAATGTCCCGACAAGAGCTGGGGTTCGCGCATCGACAGCGCGCTCTACAGCATTATCCGCGAGAGTCTCAACAATTCGGTCAAGCACACCAAACCGTCGCGCATCGAGGTGCTGATCGAGGAGACGCATCATGGCGTGCTGGTCGTGCGCGTACTCGACGACGGTAGCGGCTTCGATTTGGGCGTTGCGACTGGCGGCTTCGGGCTGATCGGCATGAAGGAGCGCGCCGCTTTGCTCGGCGGCACGCTCGTCGTCGAGAACCGGCGCGATCGGTCGGGCGTGGCGGTCACCGCGCGCCTGCCGCTGCCCAGCGATACCGACGAACCCGGCTATCCGGCCGTCGAGGAGATCGCCGCGCAATGAAGATTTTGGTGATCGATGATCATGGCATCGTGCGCGAAGGCGTGCGCCGGCTACTCGGCTCGATCCCGGGGGCCGAAGTGGTCGAAGCCGGCACCGCACAGCAGGGCCTCTCGAAATTGCGCGCCGAATCGCCCGACATCGTGGTGCTCGACATCAATCTGAACGGCAGCAGCGGCCTCGAACTTCTGCAAAGACTGAAGAACGAGAACAAGACCACCCGCATCGTGATGTTCACGATGTACTCGGAAGCCGGCTATGTCGCCCGCGCGCTGCGCGGCGGGGCCTCGGGCTACGTCAGCAAGAGCGCGCCTGCCGACGAACTCATCACCGCCGTCAAGCGGGTCGCGGCGGGACAGCGCTACGTCGATCGCGACGCCGCCAACGAGCTCGTCTTCTCAGCCTCGGGGGAAGAGGATCCGTTGCAAAAACTCAGCAATCGCGAGATGGAGATCCTGCGCCTGCTCGGCGAAGGCAAGAGCCTGCTCGAAATCGCCAACACGTTCGGGATCGCCTACAAGACGGTGGCGAATTCCTGCAGCCGGCTAAAGGAAAAGCTCGGTCTCGAACGCACCACCGATTTGATCCGCTTCTCGCTGCAGAACCGTCAGGCTTAGTCCCCTTTCTCCGCCCGGAGGGAGAGGGAGTGTTCAGCTTCTCTCCTGCAGCCTCTCGGCAAGCAGGGCAATCGTCTTCGCGTAGACTTCCGCTTTGTTCCATTGCAGCAGAACGGGGAAATTCGGCTCTCCCGGCTGCCAGCCGGCGCCGCGCTGCCAGCCGTAGCTCTTCAGAAAATTAGCCGTCGAGGCCAGCACGTCCGGCACGTCGTGGATCAAATCGGCGCGGCCGCGCCCGTCGAAGTCGACGCCGAATTTGAGATAGGCGGAAGTCGTAAACTGTGTCTGCCCCAATTCTCCCGCCCAGGCGCCGCGCATCTCGCCGGGCGTAAGATCGCCGCGCGCGATGAGCCGCAAGGCATCGAAAAGATAGCCCTTGAACATCGCCGAGCGGCGGCAATCGTAGGCAAGTGTCGCAAGCGATTGCACGGTCGGGAAATTGCCGCTTACCGCGCCGAAGTCCGTTTCCAGTCCCCAGATCGCGACGATCACCGCGCCGGGCACGCCGTATTTCTGCTCGATGCTCGCCAGCGTGCCGGCGTATTGGTGCAACAGGCGCGTGCCGTGGACGATCCGGTAGGCGTTCACCATGCGTCCGGAGAATTCCTCGAACGACTGCTTGAAGACACGTTGGCCGTGATCGCGCGAAATGACGGAGGGGTCGTAG
>JBOHJJ010000136.1:0-3164 GCA_050728495.1 Methylovirgula sp. | reverse complement strand
GCCCAAGGATCTTCGGGAGGCACATCTCCGCTGGATGGGTCCAGGTCGGATTGGCGCGTCGCTTCGTCCGCCGCGATTTCTTCGGCGCGGCCCTCGATCACCGGCTTGTCGCGCGGCACGGCGCTAGGACGCGCCGGCGCGTCTGCCGATCCGCTCTCGGTGTCATCGGCCATGCCGCACTCTCCGAATCGCGGCGGGTTGTACCGGATGGCGGACTGGCGCGCAAACGAGCCGCGCGTCGCTAGCCAGCGGCGACGGCCTTGGCCTTGTCGAGAAGCGCCTGCGCCATGCGGATGCTGGCGATGTCGATCAGACGCCCATCGAGCGAAACTGCGCCTTTGCCCTCTTTCGCCGCCTGCTGCATGGCTTCGACGACGCGCTTGGCTTTGGTAACTTCCGCGTCCGAGGGCGTGAACACTTCGTTGGCGAGCTCGATCTGCGAGGGATGGATCGCCCATTTGCCCTCGTAGCCGAGGACCGCGGCGCGGCGCGCCGCCGCGAGATAACCGTCGCGGTCGGAAAAGTCGCCGAACGGTCCGTCGATGGGCCTGAGCCCATAGGCGCGGCAGGCGACCAGCATGCGCGTCTGCGCCGCGTGCCACTGGTCGGCCCAGAAGAACGTCCGGTTGCCGTGCGCGTCTTTGTCGGAGAGCACGCCGTAATCCGGATTAACGCCTCCGATCACGGTAGTGCGCGCGCGGGTCGATGCTGCGTAGTCTGCCACCCCGAAGGACATCGCTTCGAGCCGCTTGCTCGATTGGGCGATCGCCTCGACGTTGGCCATGCCGAGCGCCGTTTCGATCAGCACTTCGAAACCGATGCGCTTGGTGCGTTTCTTGGCGGTCTCGATCTGGGTGACCAGCATGTCGATTGCATAGACATCGGCTGGTACGCCCACTTTCGGAATGAGAATCATGTCGAGGCGCGGACAGGCTTCGATGATGTCGACGACGTCGCGATACATGTAATGCGTATCGAGCCCGTTGATGCGGATCATCATCGTCTTTGTGCCCCAATCGACGTCGTTGAGGCCGGCGATGATATTGGAGCGCGCCTTCTCTTTATCGTCGGGGGCCACGGCATCCTCGACGTCGAGGAAGACGATGTCGGCGCGCGATTTCGCCGCCTTCTCGAAGATCGAAGGATTCGAGCCAGGAACCGCGAGCTCGGAGCGCTGAAGCCGCGGCCGCGCCTGTTCGACCAAGGTGAAGCTCATGATCGTGCCCTTGCGATCATCGCCCGGCTTACGCCGAGATGCGGCGCGCTTGGCCTTGCGAGAGTACCTGCGCCACGGCCGAGCCGAACTCGGCCGGGCTCGGCGCGACCGTCAGTCCATAAGAGCGCATGATCTCGGCCTTCTCCGCGGCGCTGTCGCCGGCCGCCGAGATGATCGCGCCGGCGTGGCCCATGCGGCGGCCTTTCGGTGCCGTAAGCCCGGCGACGAAGCCGACGACCGGCTTCGACATATGTTCCTTGACCCAGGCGGCAGCTTCCGCCTCCTGCGGGCCGCCGATTTCGCCGATCATCAGCACCGCTTCGGTTTCGTCGTCCTCTTCAAAAAGCGCCAGATGATCGATGAAGGAGCTGCCGTTGATAGGATCGCCGCCGATGCCTACGCTCGTAGAAATGCCGATGCCGAGCGCCTTCATTTGCGAGGCGGCCTCGTAGCCGAGCGTGCCGGAACGCGAGATGAGGCCGGCGGAGCCCTGTATGTAAATATGCGGCGGCATGATGCCGAGCATGGCCTTGCCGGGGCTGATGATGCCGGCGCAGTTGGGGCCTACCAGCATGGTGCGCCGTTCTCTCGGATAACGCTTGAGATAGCGTTTGACGCGCATCATGTCCTGCGCGGGAATGCCGTCGGTGATCGAGCAGACGAGCCGGATGCCGGCGTCGGCCGCTTCCATGATGGCATCGGCCGCGTAGGCCGGCGCGACGAAGGCGATGCTGGTGGTCGCGCCGGTCGCTTTGACCGCTTCTTTCACGGTGTTGAACACCGGCGCGCCGCAATGGGTCTGGCCGCCCTTGCCAGGCGTAACGCCGGCGACGACCTTGCTGCCCGCGGCGATCATTTCCTTGGTATGGAAGGTTGCCTTCTCGCTGGTGATGCCCTGCACGAGAATCGGGGTCCTTGCATCGATGAGAATACTCATGGCTCACCTTCTGGTGTTTTAGACACGCGCCATTTTCCTAATTCGCCGCCTTGATGCCGATTCCATTCCCGCGGCACGCGGCGACCGCCTTGGCGGCGGCCTCTCCCAACGTCTCTGCGCTAATGATTGAAATACCGCTTTCCTTGATGATCTTGCGGCCCGCTTCGACATTGGTGCCGGCGAGGCGAACGACCAAGGGAACTTTGATGGCGGTTTCCTTGCAGGCTTGCACGACGCCTTGGGCAACCCAGTCGCAGCGATTAATGCCGGCAAAGATATTGACCAGCACGCTGCGCACCTTGTCGTCTGACAAGACGAGGCGGAAGGCGGTCGCAACCCGCTCCGGCGAAGCGCCGCCGCCCACATCGAGGAAATTGGCGGGGCTGCCGCCGGCGTGTTTAATCATGTCCATCGTCGCCATGGCAAGGCCGGCGCCATTGACGATACAGCCGATCTCGCCGTCGAGCCCGATGTAATTCAAATTGTGTTCGGCCGCCTGCGCCTCGCGCGGATCCTGTTGGGTCGAGTCATACATGGCGGCGACGTTTTGGCGGCGAAACAGCGCGTTGTCGTCGAACGACATCTTCGCATCGAGGGCGAGCACCCGGTCGTCCTTGGTGACGACCAGCGGATTGATCTCGAGCATCGAGGCGTCGCAATCGCGGAAGGCGCGATAGGCGCCGAGAATAGTCTCCACGGCGCGCTGCACTTGTTTGCCGCTGAGGCCGAGTTGGAAGGCGAGTTCGCGCGCCTCGAAGGCCTGGAGACCGACGGCAGGTTCGACCACCACCTGCATGATGGCGTCGGGATCGGTCTTGACGATCTCTTCGATTTCCATGCCGCCATGCTGCGAACCGATGACACGGACGCGCTCGGCTTTGCGGTCGAGAACATAACCCAGATAGAGTTCGCGCTCGAACGGCGCGGCGGATTCGATGTAGACGCGACTGACCGGCTGTCCCTCGGGACCGGTCTGCAGGGTGACGAGCCGCTTGCCGAGGAGATCGTCCG
>JBOHJJ010000135.1:0-12295 GCA_050728495.1 Methylovirgula sp. | reverse complement strand
GTCAGGCGCGCGCCGTGCGCAGCCCGATGTCGACCATCGTCAAGCTGCGGTCGGCGACCTCGGGGCCGGCGCCTTTTTCGCGGCTATCGAGACTCGTCATTTTGCTGAGTTCCTCAACCGCATTTTCAAGCTTGCTTCTGGCGTCTTCGAGTTGGCCGCACAATTCCTCCGAGGACCGCAACAGATTATCGCGGCGCCCGCGCGCCGCCCGGGCATAGGTCGGGTAGGCGAAGTGGGCCGTATCGGAAATGCCGGCGCGCTGCTCCTCAACCGCGATCTCGCGGTCGAGGTCGGCCGCCATACGCGCGAATTCGGCGATCATCGCCTCGATCTGCGCGAGCTTGCGGCGCCGTTCCTCGACGTGGAATTGTTTGAGGCGAATGAGCGTATCCCGCGACTTCATACGATCGACTCTCCGCAACGCGGGGCCATCCGCAACCCTTGATGAGTTCCACCGCGAGACTCGTCGAATATGCCCGAGCAAAGTTGCTGCTTCCTTACCCTTGCCCGGTTCCGAGGCTGGGCGACGAGCGTCGGGTTCATTATGATCGACCTTTGCTGATTCGCGCCGCCGAACCAGTTCTGCGGGGGCTAAGCGGCGGCGGATGCCGGCGAAGGGGTAGCCGGCAAGTTGCTCCCAAGGAGAATCGTCTGCCAGGCCACACAGAGCTCCCTGGAATGATTTTATTAACCAATGATCGTTAACTTTAAGAAATCGGTTCGGCTGGATCGCCCTTGCCGTCCGCGGCTACGCGTACGTTGCGCCGCAGCGGCACGTAGGAGAACCTGCCGCGCCTGCCGGGCAGACAAGGCAAGGCTGGGAGCCTCAGATGCGCGTGCTACTCATTGAAGACGACAGCGCGACGGCGCAGAGCATCGAATTGATGCTCAAGTCCGAGAATTTCAACGTCTATACGACGGATCTAGGCGAAGAGGGCATCGATCTCGGCAAGCTCTACGATTACGATATCATCCTTCTCGATATCAACCTGCCGGACATGTCGGGCTATGAAGTGCTGCGTACCCTGCGGGTCGCCAAAGTCAAAACCCCCATCCTTATTCTTTCCGGCCTCGCCGGCATCGAAGACAAGGTAAAGGGGCTCGGCTTCGGGGCCGACGACTATCTGACAAAGCCGTTCCACAAAGACGAACTCGTCGCCCGTATTCACGCGATCGTCCGCCGCTCCAAGGGCCACGCCCAGTCGGTGATTACGACCGGCGATCTGGTGGTCAATCTCGATCAAAAGACGGTCGAAGTAGCCGGCAACCGCGTCCACCTCACCGGTAAAGAGTATCAGATGCTCGAGCTGCTTTCGCTGCGCAAGGGTACGACGCTGACCAAGGAGATGTTCCTCAATCACCTTTACGGCGGCATGGACGAGCCGGAATTGAAGATCATCGACGTATTTATCTGCAAGCTGCGCAAGAAGCTCGCCAATGCGAGCCGCGGCCGCAACTACATCGAAACGGTCTGGGGCCGCGGCTATGTTCTGCGCGAGCCGAGCGAAGACGACGAGCTGATGCCGGCCTGAGAACGCTTGCGCGCCGGCGTCGCACCGTACGCCACAAATCGCTCAACCCAACGCCAGCATCAACGGCGGGCGCGCCCGCGCGGCGCCGCGCAAGACGTTGACCGAGCGATACTCTTCATGGGGAACGAGCGCGGCGGTCAGTCCGACTACGGTTTCGGCGGCCCCGAGTATGAGAAAACCGTCGGGAAGAAGGATTTTCGCCATACGGTTCAGGACATCCTGTTTCGCAGGAACATCTAAGTAGATCAGTATGTTACGGCAAAAGATCACGTCGAAGCGGCCGAGTTCGCGATAGTCGGAAAGCAGATTGAATTCTTGGAAGCGAACCCGCGAGCGCAGATGTTCGTTGATGCGCCAACGGTCGCCTTCTTGCCGGAAATAGCGCAATAGCTGCGAGATAGGCAGGCCGCGCTGCATTTCGAATTGGGTATAGAGGCCCTCGCGCGCCGCGGCGATGACGGCGCGTGACAAATCCGTCCCTAGAATATCCACGCTCCACCCGCTGAGCCGGTGTGCTTCCTCATCCAGAAGCATGGCGATGGAGTAGGGCTCTTGGCCGGTCGAACAGGCCGCGCACCAGATCCTGATTTGCCGTACGTCCTTCCTGGCTTGCAGCAAAGACGGCAGGATGAACTTGCGGAAATTATCGAACGGCAGGCGGTCGCGAAAGAAGAAGGTCTCGTTTGTGGTCATTGCCTCGACCACATCGCGCTCCAGTTCGGAATTGTTTCCGCAGGAAAGCTGGTTGACGAGCGCGCTGAGATCGCGCAGGCCCGTTCGCTCGATGAGCGGCTGAAGACGGCTCTCGACGAGATAGGCCTTATCGGAGTCGAGAAACAGTCCCGAGGTCCGACGGAGAAGCTGACGAAGCGCGTCGAAATCGGACGTCATGATTGCGTCTCACCGGAGGTGCGGCGGCGAAGCAGACGGCAGGCGGTGGGACCGATCAATTCCAGCGAGAGCACCGAATGTGCCAAGCCTTCCTGTGCGACTGAGCGCGGCATTCCCCATACGGCGGAGGTAGCCGCGTCCTGCGCGAGCACGGCGCCACCGGCCTCGACGATTGCACGCGAGCCCGCGAGCCCGTCGCTGCCCATCCCGGTGAGAACGATCCCGATCACGGCTGCGCCATACGTATGCGCCGCGGTACGAAACAGTACGTCCACGGAAGGTTTGCAGAAGTTTTCGGGCGGTGCGTCCGAAAGCACTGTCACCACCGAGCTGCCGATGCGTGTGACGGCGAGGTGAAGGTCGCCGGGCGACATATAAATGTGCCCGTTTTGCGCCTCCTCGGCATGCCGGGCGGTGTGGGTCGGCATCCCGGTGGCCTTTTCGACGTATTCGACGACCGTCGAGGTGAACTGGGGAGGAATGTGCAGGACGACGAACACGGGGATGTGCGAAATCGCCGGCCGCAATCCTTTGAGGACGATAGGCACGGCTTGCGGGCCGCCTGTCGAGGCGCCGATGACGATCGCCCGCTGCCGTACCCGGTATGGCGTGCCGAGCCCGCCAATCTCCGGCGATTTCGGAAACTTTTCGGCCGCTGGCGCGAGTACTGGGTCTGCGAGCGTAACTGCGTTCGACATGGAGCCGATCCTACTAAACCTGACTAAAATTGCCGACTAAGCGACGGTGTCGAGCAAACCGATCTCTTCAAGCTTGGATTGTAGAATCTGCTTGTCGAACGGCTTCATGATGTACTCGTCGGCGCCGGCATGAATGGCACGGGCGATGTGCGCAACGTCGTTCTCGGTGGTGCAAAAGACGACTTTCGGCTTCAGGCCGCCGGGCATCTTGCGCAGCTCATGGAGGAATTCGAAGCCGTCCATCACCGGCATATTCCAATCGAGCAGAATCGCATCGGGCATCACGAACGAACAGGCGTTGAGGGCCTTGCGCCCGTCTTCCGCCTCGAGCGCTTGAAGGTTCATGCCTTCCAGAATCCGCTTCGCCACTTTCCTGATGACGGTCGAATCATCGACGACCAGCACCTGTTTCATGTTCAACTCCTGCATCTTGCCGCACCCAATTTCATAGTTCCTCGCTAAATACGCCGCTGGAAATCGAATAAGCCTCCAACGTCGAGCATGGAAAGAACCCCTTGATCGAGGCGATAGACAGCTTCCGTCAGCTTCGCCCTGTGTTGATCGAGATGCGGCGGCAGAGGAATCTGCATCTGTGAACTGACAAATATAACGTCGCCGACTTCATCGACGATTAACGCGAAGTTTTCGCCGCGATATTCCATGCCGATGGCGAGCGCCGACTTTGCCGGTTGCGCATCCGGCATCTGCAATCGGCGGCGCAGGCTGACGGCGGTCACGATCTTGCCGCGCAGATTGACAAGACCGACGATCTCTCGCGGGCCGAGCGGCACCGGCGTCACGGCTTCGATTTGAAAAATCGTTTGAACGCTGTCGACCGGCAGGCCGAACGCCTCGCTGCCGACATAAACAATAAAGCAATGCGCTTCATTCTCGCCGGGCGGCGCGCGGCGGCCGAGGGACTCGGGTTCTACATGGAGTGCGTCGCGGTTCATGCGGCGGCTCCGATGATGTGCGACTCAAGATCGTGCTTGTTGAGATGATGGCTTTCCAGAATCCGGCTCAGCATCTCAAGCAGAGCCGGACGATCGAATTTGCCGACGGCGCCGCACATCCCGCTTTCGGCCGCCGCTTGCACGACGCTCGGCGCGGCGTGCGCGGCGAGCGCAATTATGGGCAAGCCGGCGCGCCGCGAATCGCTCTTCAGCTGGTGCGCGAGCGCATAGCCGCTCATCTTGGGCATATCGGTGTCGGTTACCACGGCGTCGAAATGGGCCCCCTTCTCGAATAGAACGAGCGCGTCCTCGCCGGAATCCGCGGTCGTAACCCGATAGCCGGCCGCAATCAGCAGCGGCGCCAGCATGTCGCGGAAGAACGGCTTGTCGTCGATGAGCAGAATCCGAAACTGATTGGCAAAGCCGCGGGAATAGGCGTTCGGCCTGCCGATGCGCATAAAGTGCGTCGCGTCGAGGATTTCTACGACGGCGCCGCGAATCTCCGCCGTCCCGATGATGCTGGGGGAAACGCCGGAAATCTGCACATCAAGGCGGGCTTCGACGACGTCGATGATTTTTTCGATGAGCAGGCCCATGCTCTCGCCGCCGATGCCGAGCACCAGTATCGGGTTGTCGTCTTCCGACAACGCCTGGTCGGCGGGAATGAGCGTCACGAGCGGCATGAGCTGCTTCTGGTGCTGCATGACGAGGCCGCCGTCGGATTGGCGGATCTCCGAAGCAGGAACGGATTCGATACGGGCGACGAGTGACAGCGGCAGCGCTTTCAGCGCGCCAGGACCGGCACGGAACAGGATGAAGCGGGTATTTTCCTCCGCCGGTACATAGACTTCGACGGTGCGCCCTACGCTATAGTCGCTGGAGCGCTCGAAACCGATACGGCTGGCAATTCCGGTCGGGTCGAGGATCAAGACCACCGAGCCGTCGCCGAGAATCGTGTGGCCGGAAAAAACCTCAAGGTGGGCGAGCGAGGCGCCGAGCGGCTTTACGACGATTTCCTGGACGTCGGTGACGGTATCGACGATGATTCCGAAGACACGCGAGTTGACGCGCATCACGATCACGAGCGCGCCGTTCTCGGCGCCCTTGGCTTCCAGGTCGAGCACGTGTTCGAGGTCGGCGACCGGCAGAACTTCGTCGCGCAGCCGCAAGACCAGGCTGCCTTGAACTCTTTCCAGCGAATGGCTGCTGTCGGAATCGATCCGAACGGCTTCGATGACCGAGTGCTGCGGCAGAGCGAAATGATGCCCACACGCTTCGAGGATTAGGGCGGGCGCGATCGCCAGCGTGAGCGGGATCTTCAGAGAGAAGCGCGTGCCTTTCCCGGCCGTGGTCGTAACCGAAATCGAGCCGCCGATCGACTCGATGTTATCGCGCACGATATCCATGCCGATGCCGCGCCCCGAGATACTGGTGACGCTTTGCGAGGTCGAAAAGCCCGGCGCGAAGATGAATCGTCCAACCTCGTCGTCCGACAGATTCTTCGCCTCAGCCGCGGTCACCAGGCCTTTGGCCTGCGCCTTGTAGCGGATGCGTTCGAGGTCGAGACCGCGGCCGTCATCGGAGACGTCGATCGTAATGTAGCCCGCCTCATGCGTGGCGGTGACCTTGATCGTTCCCTCCTCGGGCTTGCCGAGCGCCAGACGTTTGTCGGACGGCTCAATCCCGTGGTCGGCGCAGTTGCGCAACAAGTGGGTCAAGGGATCGCGAATGAGCTCGACGAGCTGGCGATCAAGTTCGGTGTCGGCGCCCTCGGTCACGAGGTAAAGCTTCTTCTTGAGATCGACGGCGAGTTCGCGCACCAGACGCGGCAAGCTGGCGAACAGACGTCCGACCGGCTGCATGCGGGCGCGCATCACCGCGTCTTGAAGATCGGTCGTAAGGCTCGAGAGTCTCTGCAGCGGCGCTTTGACGGTCGCATCTTCGTTGTGGCGGGTGATTTCCAGAAGTTGGTTGCGGGTCAAGACCAGCTCGGAAACGAGGATCATGATCCGCTCGAGCGCACCGACGGTGACGCGGATGGTCTCCGCCCGGCTTGTCGTTGTGCGGTTGCCGGCAGACTGCGCGGGAGAGGCGGCAATTTCGATGGGTCCCGATTCCGGCGCCGTATCCGCCAAAGGCGCCTGCGCGGCTGGTGCCGGCACTTCCTCACCGGTTTGGGGCGGCGGTAATGCGAGAGTATTGAGGTTGGTCTGCAACGCCTCGATCAAGGCACTGTCGTCGGCTTCCGGTTCCGTGCCGGTATTGGCAAGCCAGGCGAGGATGAACTTCACCCGATCGATGGTGGTCAGGATGAGCGACACCGTCTCCGGCGTTGCCGGAGCGCCGTCCCGCAACCTGCCGATTAAGGATTCGGTGACGTGAGTCAGCATTTCGAGACGCGTCAGGCCGAGAAAGCCGCAGGTTCCCTTGATCGTGTGGAATAGGCGGAAGATTCTGCCGATCGCGCTGCTATTCGAAGGATCGCGCTCGAACAGAACAAGCTGTTCGCCGACGGCTTCGATGTGCTCGCCCGTCTCAGTCAGGAAATCGTTGAGTAGTTCGTCCATGGCTCCGCCCGGCGACCGTTACGGGTCGCACCCGCCCGGACTATCGCGCCGATCCGTTAAGGAGCTTTGAACCGGGAATCGTTAAGAGTTTTGGAAAAAGCGAACGATTTGAACCTTTGGACTGGGGTTCGATCACGCCGAAGCGAGCGCGCTCGCGGTCGCCGGACAGGCTTCCAGCCGTACCAAATCGGCGTAGGCCGCGACGCTCAACGTCAGTTTCGCGGCGCGCGCGATCAGGCCGGTATAGTAGGCTTGGATTCCCTGCGCATCGACATGATTATTGTCCGGCGTGCCGGCGAGAAGCTGCGGCACATGGCTGGCGAGCCGCGCATTCGTGCCTTTTGCTTCCACTTCGATGCGGGTGATCGTCTCGGCCCCGCTGACCTTCACCGATATTATGCCGCCGCGCGGGATCGCCGCCGCGGCGATCAGGCAAAGGTTTAAGATGAGCTTCACCTTGTCCTTCGGCATGAGAATACGCGGCACCTCCCATTCGAGCCGCGTACGTTCATCGGCAAACAGACCACGCGCCACCTGCTCGGCATCGCCCGTGTCGATCGCCGCGCCCGCCGAGCCGGCGGCGCCGAAGGCAAGCCGGCTGAACTGAAGGCGCGCTGAAGCGGTGCGCGCGCTCTTCTTGACCAGATCGAGCGCAAAGCCGCGCATTTCGGCGTCCTTTTCCTCCTCGAGCACTTCGAGCCCGTTGACGATCGCGCCGACCGGACTGATGACGTCGTGGCAAACCCGCGAGCATAAGAGCGCCGCCAGATCGAGAGGACTGAGCGCGAAATCCGTCATGTTCTATCCCTTCAAAACTAGCGAACCGGGGAGACCGCCCCGGGGCCGATACGGGGTTTGCGGTAATCCGACTCGCTGCGATGCAGCACAGCATCCGCCGCGATCGACCCGAAAATTCTACGAGGAGGCTCTTAAGACGCGGCGAATCACAAAGAAATCATCGCTGCGTTCTGGTTACCTCTCGCCTGGGCGTTTGCAAACCGGGGTTACGCCAGCGATGATGATGGGAGACTTGCAACAAAACATGAATTGCCGCATGCAGAGCGGCGGCCGCGTCGTTGGATTCCCATGTCCATCAGAATGAGTGAGAAACCCGATCGCCTCGATCTAAACTACGAGGCCATCGCGGAAATCTTTGCGGAGCTTGCGGTCGCCGCCGGGGCCGCCGTCATGCGCTTCTACAAAAATGAGAGCCACGCGCACGCGAAAGCGGACGAGAGTCCGGTTTGCGATGCCGATATGGCCGGCGAGGCGATCATTCTTGACGGTCTTGCCACGCGGCTTCCGGATCTGCCGGTGATTTCCGAAGAATCTGCCAATGACGTCGCCGGCCAGTTCGGCGAGGCCTTCATCCTCGTCGACCCCGTCGACGGAACGCGCGAATTTCTCGCCGGCAAGGGCGAGTTTACGGTCAATATCGGGCTTGTCGTGCACGGCGAGCCGAAGGCCGGCGCCGTCTACGCGCCGGCACTCGAACGGGTCTGGATGGCGGGCGGAACGCCGGTTTCCTTCGCGGTTGCGCCGGGCGCGAAACTGCCGCCGCCCGAACGGCGTCAGCGCATTCATGTCCGCCGTCCCGACGCCGACGGCCTGATCGCGCTGACGAGCTGGTCGCATACCGATCCGCGGACTTCGACGTTCCTCGCTAAGTTGCCGGTCAAGGAACGCCGGATGATCGGTTCTTCGCTGAAATTCTGCGCGATTGCGGACGGTTCGGCCGATATCTATCCGCGATTTGGAGCGACCATGGAGTGGGACACTGCGGCCGGGGATGCGGTGCTGCGCGCCGCCGGCGGCATCGTGCTTGCCAGCGACGGCCAGCCGCTGCGCTACGGCAAGACGTCGAACAAGTTCATGAACGGTTCCTTCGTCGCCTGCGGCGACCGCGCCGCGGTGCCGGCCCATCTTGGCGCAAGATTGGCGTAATCTTCTCTTAACCATGCTGGCCGAGAGTCGCGGTTTGGCACGCGCGAAATCGGGAGGCATTCATGCGCGGATACTCGCGTCGAGAGATCGCAATCAGACTGGCGCTGGCCGCCTCGGCGGGGGCGGCGTGGCCGGGCGCCGCGCAAGCCACTACGGAACAGGCGCCGAACCAGTTCAGCGGCGAAGAGGTGATCCTCGCCGGTCATCACTTCTTCGGGACGATCTCGCGTGGGCTTGCCGAGATCGTGCAGGCCGCGACCCGGCGTTGGGGGCAGCCGAACGGCTATATTCTCGGCCAGGAAGCGAGCGGCGCCTTTATCGGCGGCCTGCGCTACGGCGAAGGAATGATGTACACCCGCAACGCCGGCGATCGCAAAGTCTTCTGGCAAGGACCGTCGCTCGGGTTCGACGCCGGTGCCGACGGCGACCGCACCATGATGTTGGTCTATGGCCTGCCCTCGGTTAGGGCGGTCTTCCGCCGCTTCGGCGGCGTCGACGGCTCTGCCTATTTCGTGGGCGGGTTCGGCATGACCGCGCTGACGGCGGACAATATTGTCGTTGTCCCGATTCGTTCGGGGGTTGGCGCCCGCCTCGGCCTTAATCTTGGCTATTTGAAATTCACGCCGCGCCCCACCTGGAATCCATTTTGAGGACGGTCTGAGCGTAATTCGGTCCCGCCGACGGAATTTTGCTCTCGGCGTACTTAAATGCCATAGTTGCTTTTGAAAGTACCGAATGAGCAGAGCCGCGTGATCGAGCAATTGATGATCTTCGCGCTCGGGTTCCTGTTCGCGGGACTCGTCGCGCTCGCCTTCGCCCCCGCCTTCTGGCGGCGCGCGAATCGCCTCACGCGTCGCCGGCTTGAGATGCAAGTGCCGATTTCCGTTCAGGAAATCCTTGCCGAACGGGATCAGCTTCGGGCCGAATTCGCGGTCGGTCAGCGCCGCCTGGAACTGCGCATGGCGGAAATTAGCCGCGCTCACGCCGCCGACCGCAGCGAATTGGGGCGCCGCGCCGTCGAAATCGACGCCCTCAACGACGATGTCGTCCGTCGCGCCGAAGAGAATCGCGAGTTCGCCGCGGCGCTCGCCCGAACCGAAGCCGACCTCGCGCAAGTGTATGCCGAACTGGGCGCCGCGACCAAGGTGCTCTACGACGCCGAAAGCCTGGCCGAACGCAGATATGGCGAATTGATCGAGCTCGGCCGCGCGCATGAAGCGATGACGAGGCTGGCAGAAGAACGGCTTGTCAATCACACCACCGCCGACGCCCGCGCGGTCACATTGGAGCTGCGCCTCGGCGATGCAAGCCGGATGCTCGTCGAAGCGGAAAAGCGATTTACCGAGCGAACTGCGCAAGCCAACAAAATCGGCGATGTGCTGGCGCTTGCCAAACGCGACCTTGAATTCAGCGACGCCAATTATGCCTCGCTGCAGAAGAAACTCGAAGCCGAAATCGGGCGCACGGCGCATCTCTCCCAGCAGCTCGAAACTTTGCGCGTCCGGCGTGACGAGGATCGAGTGCAGCTGCGCGCCACGAACGCCGAAGTCGTAGTCCGCGCGGCGGCTGCCGAAGATGCGGGACGCCGCGAAAATAAAATCCGCGCGCAGATCGCCAAGGCGCGCAGCGCGGAACTCGCGCTTGCCGAAAAATACGAGCGCTTGCAGTCCGAATACGCGGCCCTGCAAGGTGCGCTCGACGTGGCGCGAAGACGCTGCGAAGCGCTCGAAGCCGATCTGGCGGGGCAGCGCGTCGCACGCCAGAAGAAGCCGGAGGGCGATGAGAAACCGCGCCAAGACGGCGGCGGCACCATCGTGCGGCTTGCGCGCACGGGCGCCGAGTCGAACGGCGTTGAAACGCCGGAGCAGTCGGGCCTACGTGCGCCCACGGCGCAGGCCGACGCGGAGACCACCGAAAAGATCGGAATGCGCGATCATGTCGGAACTTGAGGTGCGCAGGCTTGCGAGGCGCGAGTCGCCTCTATAGAAGGCCGGATGCCGCTCCCTTCGTCTAGCGGCCCAGGACGTCGCCCTCTCACGGCGAAAACAGGGGTTCGAGTCCCCTAGGGAGCGCCAGTCCATTTTTGTTCACTTTGATTTACCTTTGATTCTCGACGTTTTACCCAAACCGACGGCAACGGTTTGGGCGATCCTGTTCGCCATTCGCCCTTCAAGCTTCATCATGGCCTCCGAAGCAAGGTACGCTTGGTCGGCCGACCCGGCCGATCCTTCCGCGACGACGCGAGTGCTGACCATCATGATGGCGGAAGAATATTAAGCGCCTCGCTGCGCCATGCCGGCATCCCTTCGGATATTCACGCGCAAAGGAGATTTGCCATGCTTGGTCGTCAGGCCAAAATTATAACGCCGGTGATGCTGCGCCGCATGCTGTCTTATGTAAGCGGCACGCCATTCACAAAGCGTGATCGCGTAATCATCCTACTCTCAGTGAAAGCCGGCCTACGTGCCTGCGAGATTGCCGGCCTCGACTGGTCGATGGTTCTTGACGCACGCGGTCAAATCTGCGCGTTCATTGATATTCGAAGCGCAATTGCAAAGAAGCGCTCAGGCCGCAGAGTCCCGCTGCATCCCGATCTCAGACGCGCGCTTGTCAGGCTAAAGGGCCACAGGAACGCTAAAGGCCAAATCGTTTGTTCGAGCCGAGGCGGCGCGATGCGACCGAACAGCATCGTGAATTGGTATGTCGCGCTTTTCAAAGCGCTCGAATTTGACGGCTGCTCATCACATTCGGGGCGGCGCACATTTGTAACGGCCGCAGCGCGCAACGCATCTAAAGCCGGCTGCAGCTTGCGCGATGTTCAGCTGCTGGCAGGCCATCGTTCAATCGAGGTAACGCAAGGCTACATTGAAGGCCACACATCGGCGCAGTGCCGGCTCGTAGCGCTGCTTTGAGCATAGTGCATTTGTCTCTATCTACACTATCGGTGCGGCAAGCTCACCCTCCCATAGCGCCGGTGCAGCCGCGTCGTTTTCTAGATAGACGCAAAGCACAAATTCGAGAATAACTCAGCGCTTGCTCGTCTTATGAGCCACCATCTAGCTGGATAGCTGCCGAAACGCGGCCTTGGATTTTCAATTTTGGAAGTCATCGTGGCAGAGCGTTTTATGCCTGTCGAAGTACCGCTTCACAATCGGCCGCTATGCCGGATTGAGACCGCGTTTGTCGCTCGGCGGAACGTTTTGGAAATCATTCCGGCGCTTGCTTACCGCCAGCCGATCGCTTCGGGGGATCTACACTATCGAGGCATTTTACGCAGAAAAGAACCCGGCTCACCTTGCCCTAACTCGCCTCAGGCGATGAAGGCAAATTCTGTATCTGCGATCAGCGCATCGGCAGCTCAAGGAGGAACCCGCCTCGATCACTTCGAAGGCCGCTCCTGGCAGGGCCTTCATCGCCATGCCCTGATGACGATGATCGCTTATGCCTACCTTCAGCACCGTCGTCTCGCCGAAGCGAGCGGGGAAAAAAGAATCGCCGCAGGCCCTCCACAGCCGACCTTGCCGGCGATTCGCCCCGCCGTCATCGCCATCCTCGCTCGCGCACCGCCCTATCGTTGTCCGCATTGCCTGAGAACCTTGCGCAGAGCCTTCGAATAAATCTGCCAAAGTAGTGCTAGCTAGCGAAGGCAAAGCGCTTTCATCCCGGGGAAGCTTTCCGGCACTGGACGCAGCGCCGATGCCATCACGGCC
>JBOHJJ010000134.1:0-2173 GCA_050728495.1 Methylovirgula sp. | reverse complement strand
TGCGAAGCTTTGCCTTGCACGTCATTCTCGCCGACATCTGGCGCGTCGTTGGCGAAGCCAACCGCTATTTTGCAACCGAGCAGCCATGGGTCAAACGTAAGACCGATCCGGCACGCATGGCGACTATCCTGTACGTAACCGCGGAAGTTTTGCGCAAGATTGCGACCCTCTCGCAGCCGTTCATGCCCGGCGCAATGACCAAACTGCTGGATCTCTTGGGCGTCGCACCGGAACATCGAAGCTTCGAGCAGCTCGCCCGGAAGGGCGCGCCGCAGCGGCTTTTACCCGTGCCTTCCGCGATATTCCCGCGCTACGTCGAAGCGGAAGCGGCGGACTGAGGACGCGATGCTGATCGATTCGCATTGCCATTTGGATTTCGAGGATTTCGCCGCCGACCGCGAAGCGGTGATCGCGCGGGCGCGTGCGGCGGGGCTCGAGCGGATGATTACGATCTCGACGCGCGTCAAGGAATTTGCGACGGTTTGCGGCCTCGCGGAAGCTCATCACGACGTGTTCTGCACGGTTGGGACGCACCCCCACAACGCCGCCGAAGAGCAAGTCGCAGCGAGCGAGCTTGTCGCGCTGGCGCAACATCCGAAATGCGTCGGCATCGGCGAAGCCGGGCTCGATTATCACTACGATTATGCGCCGCGCGAGATTGCCGCCCGCGTTTTCCGCACCCATATCGCCGCGGCGCGCGAAACCGGTTTGCCGCTCGTCGTTCACGCGCGCGAGGCGGACGCCGACGTTGCCGCGATTCTCGAAAGCGAAATGGAGCAGGGTCCGTTTACCGCCGTATTGCATTGTTTCACCGCGTCGCGCCGGCTTGCCGAGGTCGGCTTGGCGCTCGGCTTTTACGTCTCCTTCTCCGGCGTTCTGACGTTCAAGAAATCCGACGAGCTACGGGCGATCGCGCGCGATGTGCCGATCGACCGTCTGCTGGTGGAGACCGATGCGCCGTTCCTTGCCCCGGTGCCGTATCGCGGCAAACGCAACGAGCCGGCATTCGTCGTCGAGACGGCAAAAATTCTCGCCGAAGTCAAAGGTCTCTCGGCAACCGGGCTCGCCGCGACAACGAGCGCCAATACGCTGCGGCTGTTTTCCAAAATGTCGGCGCCGCGCATGGCGGCGGCGCAATGAGCCTTACGATCACAATTCTCGGTTCCGGTTCGTCGGGCGGCGTTCCGCGCGTCGGCCAGGGCTGGGGCGCTTGCGATCCCAAGAACCCCAAGAACCGGCGCCGGCGCTGCTCAATCCTCGTCGAACGCCAGGCCGAGGATGGCGCAAAAACGCAAGTCCTGATCGATATGTCGCCGGATCTGCGCGCCCAGTTGCTGGATTGCGGCGTCAAACGGCTGGACGCCATCTTGCTGACCCATTCGCACGCCGATCACACGCATGGCATCGACGAGGTGCGTCCGCTCGTCATCCTCGCCAAGCACCGCATCGATCTCTACATGGACGAAGCCACGGCCGCGGTAGTGCGCAGCCACTTCGGCTACATTTTCGAGACCCCGGAAGGCAGCTATTATCCCGCGCTTCTTACCGAGAAGCGTCTTGTATCCGGCGCGCTGTGCCGCATCGACGGGCCCGGCGGCAGCATCGACTTTCTCCCGTTCCGGCTTGAACACGGCGAAATCGACGCGCTCGGATTTCGCTTTGCGAACGTGGCCTATACGCCGGATCTCAACGCGATTCCGCCGGAAAGCCAAAAGTATCTCAACGCGCTTGACCTATGGATTGTCGATGCCTTGCGCTATACCCCGCATCCGAGCCATCTGTCGCTGGCCGAAACGCTCGAATGGATCGCGACGCTGCGGCCGAAACGCGCGATCCTGACCAATCTCCACACCGAACTTGACTTCGACCGGCTGAAGGCCGAGCTGCCGGCCCATATCGAGCCGGCCTACGACGGAATGCAGATCGTCACGGCCGGCTGAAATCGGCAGCGCAAACCGACCCAGCAGGAAGTTCCATAATATTGATTATGCGAATCAACGGTACCGGGCCGGTTGATTGGCTGGAGGCTTCCCGCTGCTTCCCTTTGCAAGCCGATATCCGAACGGGACTCGAGCGTGGCTCTGCGGGCCGCCGCAAAACCGGTAGCCAAGGGACTGGTAGTTCTGCTATCAATAGCCCAAAGGCGGGACGGTCGGCATTTCTGGACAATACC
>JBOHJJ010000133.1:0-11989 GCA_050728495.1 Methylovirgula sp. | reverse complement strand
GCATAGAAGGCGGCGATCGCCAGCGCCCTGATCTCGACGGGGAAGATTTCGCTCACCGTCAGATAGGCGGCGCTCGCCGCCGCGGAGGCGAAGAAGAAGACGATCATCCAGGCAATCGTCTGCTCCTCGGCATCGAACACGCCATTCGCGAACAAAATGCCGGAGACCGTGAGCAGCAGTCCTGCGATGCCATAGGTCGCGGCGATCATCGGCTTGCGGCCGATGGTGTCGAAGAGCGGCCCGAGCAGCAGCGGCCCCAGCACATTGCCGAGCGCGAAGGGAAAGATGTACCAGCCGACTTCCTGATGCGGGACGCCGTAGAAGTTGGTCAACACCAGCGCATAGGTGAAGAAGATCGCGTTATAGAAGAAACATTGCGCGGTCATCAGCATGAGGCCCACCAAGGTTCGCTGCCGATAGGCCACGAACATGGTCTGGAAGACTTCCGCGAGCGGCGTGTGGCTGCGCGGCTTGATGCGCAGCGGCGGGGCATCGTTTGCCTTTGTGCCCGCGGGATTCGGGAGCTCTTTTTCGATGGCGCCGACGATCTGCTCCGCCTCCCGCTCCTTGCCGTGGATGACGAGCCAGCGCGGGCTCTCCGGAATCAACGTCCGCAGCGTGAGAATGAGGAGGCCCAAAATCGCGCCGATGAAGAAGGCGAGCCGCCAGCCGATGTCGGGCGCAAAACGCGCCGGATTGAGAACGAGGATCGAGGCGCCGGCGCCGAGCGCGCCGCCGATCCAGAACGAGCCGTTGATTGCAAGATCGATGCGCCCGCGCAGCCGCGCCGGCATAAACTCCTGGATCGTCGAATTGATTGCGCTGTATTCGCCGCCGATCCCGGCGCCGGTCAGAAAGCGAAACAGACAGAAGCTGAAAAGATCGAAGCTGAAAGCTGTCGCCGCCGTCGCCGCCGTATAGAGGCCGAGCGTGACGAAGAAGAGCTTCTTGCGCCCGTACCGGTCGGTCGCCCAACCGAAGAGAAGCGCGCCGGCGACCGCGCCCGCCAGATAGAAGCTCGACGCGAGGCCCACGTCCCAATCCGTGAAGTGGAGACGCGGGCTCGCGACGAGTGCGCCGGCGAGCGAGCCTGCGAGCGTCACTTCGAGCCCGTCGAGCACCCAAGTAATGCCGAGCGCAGCGATGATTCGCAGGTGAAACGCGCCAAACGGCAAACGGTCGAGGCGTCCCGGCACCCGCGTCTCAATCATACCGCCCGGTTTCTGCCTTTCGCCCAACCCGTCCTCCCACTCCAGGGTATCAACGCGCGGGAGGAAAAAAAGCCGCAGATAAGTGGATTCGTCCGATTTAGCGGCTTTTGGAGTGCCGAGCCGCCGCCCGGACGGGTCGATCTTGGCGGCGGAACAAGCTAAAATCTCATCTGGTCCGTCCCCCCGAATTCGGCATGAAGCGAACCCCCCATGTCCTCGTCTTCGATTCCGGCCTTGGCGGCTTGACCGTTCTCGCCGAGGTGACGCGGCTGCGTCCCGACGCGCACTGCCTCTATGTTGCCGATGACGCGGGCTTTCCCTACGGACGATTGAGCGAGGCGGCGCTGGTCGCACGGGTGCAAAAGGTGATGGCGCGGCTCATTGCTTTATTCGCGCCGGACGCAATCGTGATCGCCTGCAATACCGCCTCGACCCTTGTCCTCCCGCATCTGCGTGCCGCCTATCCGCGAATTCCGATCGTCGGCACGGTGCCGGCAATCAAGCCCGCCGCGGCGCAATCGCGCTCGAAGATGATCTCCGTGCTGGCGACGCCCGGCACCGTGGCACGCGATTACACGCGCGAACTCGTGCGGACGTATGCCGCGCACTGCGAGGTCACGCTGGTCGGCTCCGAACGGCTCGCCGCAATCGCCGAGGCCTTCATGAAAGGCGAGCGGCCGGCGGACGCCGATATAATCGCCGAGATCTCCGCCTGTTTCGTCGGTAGCGGCGGGGCGCGGACCGATTGCATCGTGCTTGCCTGCACGCATTATCCGCTGCTGCTTGCCGAATTCGAGCGGCTCGCGCCGTGGCCGGTCACCTGGATCGATCCGGCCGAAGCCATTGCCCGGCGCGTCGATCACGTGCTCGGCGAAGAACTCGGGATGGCCGACGGCGAACCCGCGCCAGGCCCGCATTGCGCGCTGTTCACGGCCGGCATTGCTCCGGCGCCGGCGCTCAACGGCGCGCTTGCCGAACGCGGCATCGGCCGAATCCTGCTGGAGCCGATCCCGCTGGACTTGGTCGGTTCACCGTAAAAATCGGAGCGAATCGCCGCCGCAGACGCCGGAACCCCGGAAAAGTTGGCATTGGGAGGTCATAAGACCGCGCCCGGAAAGTGTGCGCGCCTGTGCGCTGCTGCGAATTGTCGCACTTTTTCTACCGCATCGCGGCGAAGCGTCCTTGGACCGTTTGTCCAATGCAAAATCACCGCCCCATCAGATACTTGAAGAATTCGGTTAAGCGGCTGACGGATTCGACATGCCCGGCGAATTGGCGCGGTTCCTGGCGCGCCGCCCTGCTCCTCGCCCTTGCAGCGCAGTTCGTATGCTGCGCTGCAAGGCGCGACGCGCGTGTGCCGCGACGGCGGCGCTTGCCACCGCCCCTTTCCTCGCTGGTTGCCAGTTCGAGGTGCTGGACCCGAAGGGGCCGATCGGCATCGATGAGCGATCGATCATCGTCCTTTCTACCTGCCTGATGTTGATCGTCGTCATCCCGGTGATTGTCCTGACGCTGGCCTTTGCCTGGCGTTATCGCGAATCCAACACGCAGGCCACCTTCACGCCCGATTGGGGGCATTCGAACCGGATCGAGGCGATCGTCTGGCTGGTGCCCTGCCTCATTGTGGCCGTGCTCGGCACCGTCACCTGGGTTTCCACCCATAAGCTCGATCCTTATCGGGCGATCGTCGCGGCGGCGAAGCCGATCGATGTCGAAGTGGTCTCGCTCGATTGGAAATGGCTATTCATCTATCCGGATCTCAAGATCGCCAGCGTTAACGAGCTCGCGTTTCCCGTCGATACGCCGGTGCGTTTCCGGCTGACGTCGAGTTCGGTGATGGATTCCTTCTTCATCCCCGAGCTGGGCAGCCAGATCTACACCATGCCCGGCATGGAGACGAAGCTCAGCCTGCTTGCCAGCAAGGCCGGCACGTACGAGGGAATTTCGGCCAACTACAGCGGCGACGGTTTTTCCGACATGCACTTCGCCGCGCGTGCCCTGCCGCGCGCCGCCTTCGACAAGTGGGTCGCGACCGTCCGCAACGCGCCGCAAGACCTGACGCTAACCGCCTACCGCCGGCTCGCAACGCCGAGCGAGCGTGTGCCTGTCACCTATTACGGCGACGTCGAATCGATGGTCTATCACGACATACTGAACAAATGCGCCGACGGTTCGGCGTGCACCAACGACGCCATGCACCTCGCGATGGCAAAGGAGACCTTCGGCGACGTCGGGCTCTGCAATAGTGCAAGGATACTGCGATGACGAGCGACATGATGGGCAAGCTCAGCCTGGATGCGATCCCGCTCCATCAGCCGATCATCATGGGCGCGGTCGGATTCATGCTGCTCGGCGGTCTCGGCATTGCCGCGCTGATCACCTATTTCGGCTTTTGGCGCACGCTCTGGTCGGAATGGCTGACCTCGGTCGATCACAAGAAGATCGGCATCATGTATATCGCGCTGGCGATGGTGATGCTGCTGCGCGGCTTCTCCGATGCGATCATGATGCGCACCCAGCAAGCGCTCGCCTCGACTGGCGGCGCGGGCTATCTGCCGCCCGAGCATTTCGATCAGGTCTTCACCGCGCATGGCGTCATCATGATCTTCTTCATGGCGATGCCGTTCATCGTCGGCTTGATGAACATCGCCATGCCGCTGCAGATCGGGGCGCGCGACGTGGCGTTCCCCTATCTCAATAATCTGAGTTTCTGGCTGACCGCCGTCGGCGCGCTGCTCGTCAATCTCTCTCTCGGCGTCGGCGAGTTCGCGCGCACCGGATGGCTTGCCTACCCGCCACTTTCCGAGCTGGCCTATAGCCCCGGCGTCGGCGTCGATTATTACATCTGGAGCCTTCAGATCGCCGGCATCGGCACGCTGCTCTCCGGCGTCAATATGATCACCACGATTCTCAAGATGCGCGCCCCCGGCATGACACTGATGCGCATGCCGGTTTTCACCTGGACGGCGCTCTGTACCAACATGCTGATCGTTGCCGCCTTCCCGATTCTGACGGCGACGCTGGCGATGCTCTCGCTCGACCGCTACCTCGGCATGCACTTCTTCACGAACACTGCCGGCGGCAACCCGATGATGTACGTCAACCTCATCTGGGCCTGGGGACATCCAGAAGTCTACATCCTGATCCTACCCTGTTTCGGCGTGTTCTCCGAGGTCATCGCGACGTTTTCGGGCAAACAGCTCTTCGGCTACACCTCGATGGTCTATGCGACCATCTGCATTACCATCCTCTCGTTCGTCGTCTGGCTGCATCACTTCTTCACGATGGGCTCGGGCGCCGACGTGAATGCCTTCTTCGGCATCACGACGATGATCATCTCGATTCCCCCCGGCGTGAAGATCTTCAACTGGCTCTTCACCATGTATCGCGGCCGGGTGCGCTTCACGACGCCGGTGCTGTGGACGATCGGCTTCATGATCACCTTCACCATCGGCGGCATGACCGGCGTGCTGATGGCGGTGCCGCCCGCCGACTTCGTGCTTCACAACAGCCTTTTCCTGGTCGCGCATTTCCACAACGTGATTATCGGCGGCGTCGTATTCGGCTGCATGGCGGGCTTTTCCTACTGGTTCCCGAAGGCTTTCGGTTTCACCCTCGACGAGCGGCTCGGCAAGATTTCGTTCGGTGCTGGTTCATCGGCTTCTACATCGCCTTCATGCCGCTCTACGTGCTCGGGCTGATGGGAATGACGCGCCGCCTCGATCACCTCAACGATCCCGTCTGGCACGTCTATCTCGTGGTGGCGATGTGCGGCGCGCTGATCATCATGTGCGGCATCGCCGCCCAGCTCGCGCAGATCGCGATCAGCATTCGCAACCGCGCCGCGTTGCGCGATCTCAGCGGCGATCCTTGGAACGGCAGAACGCTCGAATGGGCTGTCGCCTCTCCGGCACCTTTCTATAATTTTGCGAGAACGCCGGTCGTAACCAGCCGCGACGCCTATTGGGAAATGAAGCGCAGAGGCGTGGCGCATCGGCCGTTCTCGACCTACCGCCCAATCCACATGCCGCACAATACCGCCACCGGCGTCGTCGTGAGCGCCTTCGCCGCGATTCTGGGCTTCGCGCTCATCTGGCACATCTGGTGGCTGGCGATCGCCTCCTTCGCGGCGGCGGTCGCGGTCGCGATCACCCATTCCTTCAACGAGAACCGCGACTACATCGTCTCCTCCGACGACGTGGCACGCAGCGAAGACGTCTACTTCGAGCAACTAGCATCGCAGGCATGACATGAACGTCCAAACTCATCCGCTACCCGTCGCTGACGCGCCGTTCCTCCGCGAAGCTTTCGAGTCCGTCGAGGAGCACCACGACGCCGACGCCATCACGACGCTGGGGTTCTGGATCTATCTGATGAGCGACTGCATCCTGTTTGCGGCGCTGTTCGCGAGCTTCGCGGTACTGCGCGGCGCGACGGCCGGCGGCCCAAGCGGCCGTGAGATCTTCAGCCTGCCTTATGTGGCGGTCGAAACCACTTGTCTTCTGGTGTCGAGCTTCACCTACGGCATGGCGATGATCTCGGCCGACCAGGAACGGCAAACATGGGTGCTGCGCTGGCTCGGCCTGACGCTTCTCCTCGGCCTCACCTTCGTGGGCATGGAGATTCACGAATTCGTCAAGCTCATCGGCGACGGCGCCGGCCCGGACCGTTCCGGATTTCTTTCCGCTTTCTTCACGCTCGTCGGCACGCACGGCCTGCACGTGACCGCCGGCATGATCTGGATGGCGGTGCTCATCGCGCATGTATTGCGCCGCGGGCTTACCGAAGCCAACCGCAGTGGTTGATGTGCCTCAGCCTCTTCTGGCACTTCCTCGACATCGTCTGGATCGGCGTGTTCACGGTGGTCTATCTGATGGGAGCGGCCTGATGCACGAGCTGCGCGGCCCTCTTGTTCCGACGACGGCGGACGGTCCGAGCGACGGCGCCGCCGCGCACGGCAGCGTCAAGTCGTATGTCACCGGCTTTCTTCTATCGGTGGCGTTAACCTTCGTTTCTTTCGCGCTCGTGATGTCGGGCGCGGCGCCAGCCGCGACAATTATTCCGATCTGCATTGCGCTCGGCGTGGCACAGATCGTGGTGCATCTGGTCTATTTCCTGCACATGAATGGCGCATCGACGCAGTCCTGGAATATGGCCGCCTTCGTATTTACATTGCTGATCGTAGCCATCCTGGTCGGTGGGTCGCTGTGGGTCATGTACCACCTCGATTCGAACATGATGCCGGGCATGATGCCCACGGGATGAGCGGCGTGAGCGCTAAGCGAACTTTACGCCGGGGCTGAGGGGAACGGGAACTTTTTCGGAAACGAAATCGAGCCCGCACCGGATGATCGCGTGGCCGCGAGCCTAGGCTTTCGGATCATGCTTCAGGCAAGGAATGGAAGCGACTTCTTCAATTCAGGAAACCGCGGATAAGAGGAACCTACTTCTTCTTATTGTGTTGCGGTGGCTCGCCGTCGGCGGCCAAATTGCGGCGATTCTCATCGTCCAATTTTGGCTTGGCATCAAGCTGCCGCTTCTGCCGATGGTCGGCGTGGTCCTGTTTCTCGTCGCCCTCAATCTCGTCAGCCTATATCGCTGCCGCGGCTCGGCGATCATCACCAATACCGAGCTCTTCCTCGCACTGCTGCTCGACGTGGGAGCGCTTACTTTGCAGCTCTATTTGAGCGGTGGCGCCACCAACCCTTTCGTGTCGCTGTTTCTGCTGCAGATCATTCTTGGCGCGGTTCTGCTCGAACCCCTTTGGATCTGGACGCTCATCGCCGCGACCATCGGCTGTTTCGTTTTCCTCACCACCTCGTACCGCGATATCGGCCTCTTGAACTACGAACAGATCGTCGATCGTGGGCGCCCCGGTCTCCTCGATCCGAGTATCCTCGGCAGCTTTCTTTGCTTCCTGCTCGCGGCGGTTCTGCTGGTCCTGTTCGTGACTCGCATCACGCGCAATATGCGGGAGCGTGATCGTCGATTGTCCGAACTCCGGCAGCAGGCGGCCGAAGAAGAGCATATCGTCCGGATGGGCCTTCTCGCCTCCGGGGCCGCGCATGAACTCGGCACGCCGCTGTCGACACTTGCGGTAATCGTCAACGACTGGGCCCGCGTTCCGGCCTTGGCGGAGAACCAGGAGACTGCCAACGACATCGCCGACATGCGCGCTGCGCTCGGCCGCTGCAAGGAGACATTGTCGCGAATCCTGCTCGCGGCCGGCGAAGCGCGCGGTGAAGGAGCGGAGCGAACGACGCTCGTCGAGTTCCTCGACGACGTCATCGCCGATTGGCAGGAGACCCGGGAGCCGACGCATCTTGATTATGTTCCGCGGATCGATACCGATACCGGCATCGTTTCGGACACCGTGCTTCGACAAGTGCTGTTCAACGTTTTTGACAACGCGCTCGAGGCTTCTCCCGATTGGATTTGCATCGAGGCGTCGCGGCGCGCCGAACACCTCGTCGTCAACGTCCACGACAAGGGCCCGGGATTCACGCCCGAGATTTTGGAGAATTTCGGGAAGCCCTACCAATCGACGAAGCAGCGCTCCGGCCGCGGGCTCGGGCTGTTCCTCGTCGTCAACGTCTTGCGCAAGCTCGGCGGCACGATACGGCCGCGCAACAACAGCGAAGGCGGCGCATCGGTGGAACTGTCGCTGCCGATCATGGCGCTCTCGATCGAGGATGCGAAGTGCAATGCCGCCGGATAAGCCTTCCCTTCTGATCGTGGAAGACGATCCTACATTTGCCTGGGCGCTGCGCCGATCTTTCGAGCGCCGCGGCTACGAGGTCGCGGTCTGCGAGCGCGTCGGCGCTTTGCCGGCGACGCTCGCTACGATGTCTCCCGATTATGCGGTGGTCGATCTCAAGCTCGTCGGACCTTCTGGGCTCGAATGCGTCAAAATTCTGCATCGGCACAGTCCCGCCACCAAGATCGTGGTGCTGACGGGCTTTGCCAGCATCGCGACTGCGGTGGAAGCGGTCAAACTCGGCGCCTGCCATTATCTTGCCAAGCCTTCGAACGCCGATGAAATCGAGGCCGCGTTCGGACGTGACGGCGGCGACAGCAACATTGCCTTGGGCCCGCGCACAAGCTCGATCAAGACGCTCGAATGGGAGCGCATTCACGAGACGCTTCTCGAGACGGAATTCAACATTTCCGAAACGGCGCGACGGCTCGGCATGCACCGCCGCACGTTGGCGAGGAAACTCTCCAAGCGCCGCGTTGTCTAAGACCGAGGCGGCGGCACGCTGCTGCTCAAAAACTTCCGCGCCTTTTCGGCGTCGCGTCGCATCTGCGCGATCAGCTCCTCGGGCGAAGCGAATTTCAGCTCGTCGCGAATGAAGCCTATAAAGGCTACGTCGATCGTCTTGCCGTACAGATCGCCGGAAAAATCGAAAACGAAGACTTCGAGCAGTGGCGCGCCGTCGTCGAAGGTCGGCCGCGTCCCGAAACTCGCCACGCCGCCGTAAGCCACCTCGCCGATCCCGACTTCGACTGCATAGATGCCGTGATGCAGCCGGACACTTGGATCAAGCCGCATGTTCGCGGTCGGAAAGCCGAGCGCTTTACCGCGCTTTTCGCCGTGGATGACTTTGCCAATGACAAAATAAGGATGACCCAGCAGGACCCGCGCCCGCTCGACGTCGCCAGCCTCCAGCGACCGTCGCGTGGCGGTGGAAGAAGCAGGCTCGATTGATCCGCTCGCGTCGGCGGTGATCGGTTCGACGATCTCGACCAAAAAGCCGTAGCGTGCGCCGGCTTCGAGAAGCGTAGCGGACGTCCCCGAGCGACCCTTGCCGAAATGAAAATCATAGCCCGCGACCACGCCGCCCACCGCTAGTCGCCGCACCAGAATGCCGTGAATGAACTCTTCCGGCGCAAGCGCCGCGAGCTGCGCGTCAAAACGTAGCACGATCATCGCGTCGATGCCGAGCCGCGCCAGCGCTGCAGCCTTCGCGTCGCTCGGCGTTAGGCGGAAGATCGTACCTGCGCCAAAAAAGAAATCGCTCGGGTGTGGCTCGAATGTCAGCACCGCGCAAGGCCGCCCGAGCCTTGTTGCTACGGCACGGGCGCGTTGCAGGACCGCCGCATGACCGCGATGCACGCCGTCGAAATTGCCGATCGCCACCACCGCCCCTGCCAGCCCCGGGGGCGGAGTGTCGGGATCGGCAACAATGGCGAAATCTTTTTCCGGCCGGGAATTTTTCAAAGGGGCCATAGGACAAATGGAGAGAACTGCGCCGCGGAGCCGGAGCGCGCAGCCTGCCGCGCCGCGCGGATCTCCGTCAAGGCGCCCGCCGGCGATCGGCGAACCGCCGCAACCCAGCGAATTCCTTTGGCCATCGAAAAGCCATGACTTCTAAAGCTTTGCATTAACCGAATAGCAAGCGAGAGTAGGTTCTAATCCTACGAAGAAGTGACGATGACCCCTACCTAGCAGCGTCGTTGGAGACGTAAATGATTATCGATCCTTTTTTACCGATTCTTGTCGTCGACGACTACCAGACGATGGTCCGCATCATTCGCAACCTCTTGAAGCAAATCGGCTTCGAGAACGTCGATGAGGCTTCAAACGGGGCCGAGGCGCTGGCCAAGATCGAAAAGCAGCACTATGGGCTCATCATCTCTGACTGGAATATGGAGCCGATGACCGGTTTCCAACTCCTCCAGAAGGTGCGCGGATTAAGGGACCGAGCCGATATTCCGTTCATCATGGTGACCGCCGAATCCAAAACCGACAATGTCGTCGCCGCCCGTAGAGCCGGCGTCAACCATTACATTGTCAAACCCTTCAATGCGGCGACCCTCGAGGCAAAAATCGACGCCGTGTTCGCACCGGTCGCCGCCTAAACACCCACGCCCGCGCCGCACTGGACGTTTCTGATCACCAGACGAGCTCAGCGATCGCCGCCGTCGGCGCTATTCCCGTTCCTTCGACGAACTGCCGAAACGCCGCTGCGTCGAGCGCGGCGCCGTCGCGATGCAATTCGGCGCGATGAATTCCGCTCGTGACAAATAGCGTGGCAAGCCCTTGGTCTTGCGCGCCCTTGATGTCGGTCTGTGCCGAATCTCCAATGCCGAGAATATGTGAGCGCGCCGTCTCGGCGCCGCGCAGATGCGCGGCCAGCGCCAGGCCGCGCTCGTAAATCTGCGGATAAGGCTTGCCGGCCTGAATTACCCTGCCGCCCATTGCGGCATAGGATTCGGCCAAGGCGCCGGCGCAATAGACCAGCTTGTCGGCCATTTCGACGACGATATCGGGATTAGCGCAGATAAATTCGACATCGCGCGCCAGCATAGCGGCAAGCCGTGGTTCGTAATCGGCCAGCGTTTCGTGTTCGGCATCGTTGAGGCCGACGCAAACGACATAGGCTGCTTCTTCGAACGGGAGAAAACGCAGCGGCCGACCCGCCAAAGCCTCGGCTTCGGCGAAAAGCGACACGTCCTGCGTCGGTCCGATATGGGCAAGCGGCAGGTCGCTGCGTTCGAGGATCAAGGACACGGTGACGTCACCCGCGGTGACCACGCCGTCATAAGCGGCGCGCGGCACGCCGAGCCCGTCGAGAAAAGCGGTTACGCGCTGGCGCGGGCGCGGCGCATTGGTGATGAGAATGACCGTTCCGCCCTGGGCGCGAAACCGGGCGAGCGCATCGGTTGCGGCCCGATAGTAAACGGCGCCGTTGTGAACCACCCCCCAGACGTCGCAGAGGATCACGTCGTACTGGCCCGCGATTTCGCCGAGCCCGCGGACGAACTGCGGGGGAACGGGCATGAGGGGCGCATGCGGAGCGTTCATCGATTCGGTCATACCGCAATGCACAATCATTGCAACCCTTTGAAAGGCCAAAACGGTTGACATTACCACATAAATCCATTATTCTAGATATATGGAATATATCGAAGCCGTCGCTGCATTCGCAGCGCTTGCGCAAGCCACGCGGCTCGAGACTTTCCGCCGGCTGGCGCACCGCGAACCAGCTGGCATCCCGGCCGGCGAACTGGCGCGTTTAATGGCGGTTCCGCAAAATACGATGTCTGCGCATCTCGCAGTCTTATCGCGCGCCGGCCTGATCTATGGGCAGCGGCAAAGTCGCTCCATCATCTACCGCGCCGACCTCGCACGGTTGCGCGAATTGGTCCTGTTCCTGCTCAAAGACTGCTGCGGCGGCCGGCCAGACCTATGCGCGCCCATCGTCAAGGAGTTGACGCCATGCCGCCCGCCAAAGGTTTCGGCGCATGATTGAGCCTATATTCAACGTCCTGTTTCTTTGCACCGGCAATTCGGCGCGCTCGATCATCGGCGAAAGCATCCTGCGGAAGGACGGCGCCGAGCGCTTCAACACCTATTCGGCCGGAAGCCATCCAAAAGGAACCGTGAGCGCGTTCGCGCTCAAGGTACTTGGGTCTTACGGCTATCCGATCGACGGCCTTCGCTCCAAAAGTTGGAATGAGTTCGCCGGACCCGGCGCACCGATCATGGATTTTGTGTTCACCGTCTGCGACAGTGCGGCCGGCGAAGTCTGCCCCCTCTGGCCTGGCCAGCCGATGACCGCCCATTGGGGCATCGAAGATCCTGCCGCCGTGGAAGGCAGCGAGATCGACAAGGAACGCGCCTTCGTGCGGGCGTTCAAGTTCACGTGTAATCGTATCAGTGTGTTTCTCGCGCTGCCGCTTGCATCGATCGATAAGCTTTCGCTGAGACAACGCCTGCGCAATATCGGCCATCTCGAAGGCGCGACGCGCGCGGCAGAAAAAGCGTGAGTGAA
>JBOHJJ010000132.1:0-26440 GCA_050728495.1 Methylovirgula sp. | reverse complement strand
CATGCAGGGACTGCTAATCGTGCGTCGGCCAGTGCCGCTCGTGGAACCACGCGCGATATTCGGACATCTTCACGCGCTGCGCCTGCGGCGCATGTCGCCTGCACGTCGATGCCTCCTCGCTTCCTTCCGGAGCGCCCCACCGCAGCTCGACGCAGTCGTTGAGGTTGTAGGCCATTTCGAGAGCCGCCGCGCGATCGACCACGTCTTTGAGCGAGAGCGTCCACGCCGAGCCGTCGCTGCGCGTATATGTGAACTTGCGCGCCGCAAGCTCCGAGGCGAGCACGCTCTCCAATTCGGCCTTCACCTCAGCGACGCTCTTACCCGCCGGCATCGCGTAGCGTTTGGGCCGCTGCGCAACGTGATCCGGGAACCCCTCAACCACATCGATCGCGATCAGAATGCGAAAATCGCGCGCCGGCGTTGCGAAATCCTCCCACGCGCCGTTCGTCTCGAAAATCGCCGCGCCGTCCGGCATCGCGGCGGCGTCGCGAGCCGAATTCAGGTACTTTCGTCCGTTTTCGACCGCCGTGACGCGGGTCTTTACTTGTTCCTCGAGCGACGTAATCGCGTCCTCCATCGCGCCCACGGGATCGAGCGGCGCAGGCGACATTACCTCGTCCATTCGATCGTAAAAATCTTCGGCCCCGAGCCGCGACTGCTCAAGCGAATAATCTCCGTACTGCGGATCCTTCGTAATTTCAGCGTTGGTGAGCCGCCGCAGTGCCCCGTTCTCCGCGCGCACGACCGGCCGGAAGCGCTTGAACCCGGGGCTGCCGAGCGCGGGATCGTGCACGAACAGGAAATTGCCGCGCCAAAAACGCTTGCGCGTGACCGTCCCGTCGGGCTCCGCATCGACGGCGAGGAAGATACCCGCCTTGCCACCGGCTTGCGGCACGCGACGCACGAGCATGAGAATGTGCCCGTAGGGATCGGCATAGATCGTCCCTGGGCGCAGCGTCTCCTGCGTGAGCGGCACAGGATAGAAGTCGGTGTTGTTGTCGGCCGCCGAGGTCCGGCCGTTTCCGGATTGGACGACATTGGCGAGCATCGGCAGGAAACGGCGGAACGACGCCGCGATCCGCGCGTGGTTCGCCCCGGCATTCGAAGTGCTGAACCACTGCGAGCACCTCGGCGGGCTGCCCTCCTTGCCGCGCGAACAATGCGAGTAGCCGAACGGCAGCCCCATCTTGAACGCGAAATAGGCGCGCAGCATGTAGGGAAGCTTGGCGCAGTCGGGATGAAAGACAATCCCCATCTCGTCTTCTCGAAGGCCCAAATAGTCGAAGAGCATGTTGCGCGAGCGATCGCGTAGCACGTCCTGCAGCGTCGGCCACGACAACTCGGTATCGAGCGGCCCGTCGAAAAGTTTTTGTATCCATGCCGAAAACAGATTTTCCGTCGCGCGGTTCCAGGTGTTGCGCAACGGCCAGACGCTTCCCGGGCTCGCACGCGGCGGCGGCGGGGCATCGTCGCGCACGACGATTTCGCGGGTAATTGTGCTGCACGCGGCCGGCGCGTCAACGAGCGCGAGGCTCGCGTGCCACGTTCCCGCGGTTGGCGAGGCGACCTCGGCGAACCAGAAATACGGCGGCCCGCCCTGTCGGCCTGACGATTTGGCTGCAACGCTTCCGTCGGGCGCGATCAGCGAAAGCTCGCCTTGAAGCGGCTTCTCCGCGGCAACGAGGACGCGCAAAGGCGCGCCCTTCCATGGTGCGAGCGGCGCAGGCAAAACCGCGAGTTCCGCCGCTTCTTCGCAGATGCCGGATGCCGCTTCGGCCGGTGCGCCGAATGCCGAAGAAAGCAAGATGAAGAACGCACTTGCGATCGGCAACAACGTCGCAGCAGCGGGGAACCGGCGTGCGAGAAGCATTTGTATCATCTCCCCGGAGTGCTCCCGATGCCGCATTGGTCCCTACCAGAGGGGCCGGCAGCAGGATACCGAATTCGCGGGAATCAGTCAGGAACATGAGGCGATTTCGCGGCCCGCCGATCACCGGCCGCTTATGTAGCGTTGTGCCTGCTGGTGGGGCGGGACAGGGCCGGTAGTGCGGCAGGCGGAGCGGGGGATTGCGGAGTGAAAAGAATGAGCGAACCCTTGTAAGGCGGCGTAAGCCGTCCCCGCGCCCGCTCCCGCACTTAGGCGCGATGCACGGCGAGCGGCCCGAAGGCCTGTGTCACCGGCATCATTTCGATTGCGTTGATATTGACGCGCGGCGGCAAGGTAGCGACCCAATAGATCGCCTCGGCGATATCTTCGGGCTTGAGCGCATCGGCCCCTTCATAGAGCTTGGCGGCGCGGCCCGCATCGCCATGAAATCGGATCGTTGAGAATTCGCTGCCACGGACGAGGCCCGGCTGAATGTCGGTCACGCGTACGCGGGTACCGAGCAGATCGGCGCGCAGGTTCAGCGAGAACTGATGCACGAAGGCTTTCGTCGCCCCATAGACGTTGCCGCCCGGATAGGGATAGCGCGCCGCGGTCGAGCCGAGGTTGACGATCAGGCCGCGGTTGCGCGTCACCATCCCCGGGAGCGCCGCGCGGGTCACATAGATGAGCCCCTTGACGTTGGTGTCCACCATCGTGTCCCAATCATCGAGGCTGGCCTTTTGCGCCGGCTCGAGGCCGAGCGCGAGTCCGGCATTGTTCACGAGCACGTCGATCTCGGCGAAGGAGGCGGGGAGTTCTTGGACGGCGCGTTCGACCGCATGGCGGTCGCGAACGTCAAAGACGAGCGGCAGAACTTTGTCGCGGCCGAGTTCGTCGGCGAGGGTTTCGAGACGTTCGCGCCTGCGGCCGGTCGCGACGACAAGGTGGCCCTCCTTGGCGAACCGCCGCGCAATCGCGGCTCCGAACCCCGCGCTCGCGCCGGTGACGAAGACGATCATGATACGCTCTCCTAGAAAACCCAGGAGCTAATCTAGGCGCAAAGCGGCAGGAAGGGGAGGGAGCGAGCTCGTTCGGGTCCGCGGGAGTGATCGCCCTCAAATGCGACGTGGCTTGCCGGCCTGGCCCATAGGGCACTCCAACGCTGAACGGTTCCAATTTCCCAACGTGGCTGCCGCTTCGTAGGTCGCCTGCAGAAATTCTTGGAGCAACCTTTCCGGATCGAGAGCGGCTTGCACGGCGCGGTAAGGCAGAATGAATTCGCCCAATTCGGCGACGTATCGCGCCGGGGGCGTTACCGGCCAATCGCGGAAGCCGGCAGGCTCGGGATAGGCGTTGGCATAGAAAGCGGCGTCCGGATAACGATCGTTGCCGGGCCAAAAGCCTGCGCTGCTGACTTCGTGCGAATAGGCCTCTCGCGTCACGCGATCCGAAAGGCCCGGGATTCCGCCGGGATGCGGAGGCGCTTCTCTGCCCGAAAATTGTGTGACGGCGAGATCAAAACCGCCCCAGAAAAAATGGACCGGGCTCGCTTTTCCCAAAAACCCGGTGCGAAAAAGTTTAAGCGCACTGTCCGCCTGCAGCAAAGCGCGCCAAAACCGATGCACCGCTGACGCATCGTAGTCGGCGTGAGCGCGATCCTGATCGAACGGAATGGAATTGGGTAATTCTGAAGGCTCGCGGTCGATCTCGACGGGATAGCCCAGGCTTTCGAACATCGCCATCGCTTCCCGATAGAACGAGGCCACCGGCAGGGGCCTAAGATCGAGCGCCGCGCTTGATCCTGTGCTGGCGTGGCAATGAAGGCGGTGGGCGATGAAATCGAATTCGATATCGACGGTTTCGCGCCCGAATGGAATAGGCGAGGTCTGAAGTCCGCGTGACGAAACGTAGAACGGTACATGCCAGCTGTGATTGAGCCACGGGGTCTGTTCCAGGCGTATTTTGCCGACGATTTGCGTCCAAAGCTGAAGCGTGAGCGCGGTGTTGCGCCACGCGACATAATCGAGATCGGGCCAGGCCTGTTCGATGTTGGGGCTTTGCGGAATTGTCGCCTCCTTTGCGGGACCGCGCGTGTTCAACATCATAACACATGCGCCGACCCGCTGATCACTCGGCGATCACAAATACGCCGTCAGGCTGTGTCTGATGGCCGCCGCATGCAGATCTTCATGCCTGATGGCTGTCAAAGCAGGAGGAAGCCGATGACGAAATTTGCTCTTTACGTTCCGCTGCTGGCAAAGCCCGGCAAAGAGAAGGAGGTCGCGGATTTTCTGCGGTCGGCATTGCCGCTGGTGAATGCCGAACCCGGCACAATCACTTGGTTTGCGATTCAAGAGGGACCGTCATCCTTCGGCATCTTCGACACGTTCGATGACGAGGCGGGGCGCGAAGCGCACCTCAACGGCAAAGTGGCGGCCGCCTTGATGGAGAAGGCCAAGGCCGGCGATCTCTTCGCCAAGGCGCCGGAGATTCACAAGATCGAAATTCTTGCGGACAAACTTCCAAGGAAGGACCGCGCGTGAGCAGCGCGCAGCTTGGATGGCTGCGCGTTGAGCAAACCTTTTCCACAACGGTTCGCGATGAACGGATTGGCTTCGCCGGATCGAGCTAGGAAGAGCGGAGAGTTGGCGCTCTGGAATACGCACGCTACAGTGTCGCTACGCAACGCCGAGAGAGGTTCGGTATGAAAAACTATCTTGTTTTATATCTCATACCCGCGTCGGTACTCGAAGATTGGTCGAAGACCGACCCCGATAAAAGGAAAGCGGCGGAAGAGAAGATGCGCGGCGAGTGGAACGAATGGATGCGCGACCACGCGCAGATGATCGGCGATACGAAGGCTTGCGGCAAGACGAAGCGTGTTTCCGCGAGCGGCACGTCCGATATCAAAAATGACATCCATCTCTACTCCCTCGTCGAAGCGGAGTCGCACGAAGCGGCTGCAAGGCTTTTCGAAGGCCATCCGCACCTGCAAATTCCGCAATCGTCGATCGAAGTCATGGAAATTCGGCCGCTCACCGGAATGTAGAGAACGCATGCGCTGGCGGCCGGTCGCGACGGCAAGGTGGCCCTCCTTGGCGAACCGCCACGCAATCGCGGCTCCGAACCCCGCGCTCGCGCCCGTGACGAAGACGGTCATGATCCCCTCTCCCGAAAGAAAGGCCATGAGATCGGCGATCTCCTCGGGCTAGCGAGAGGGGGATCAAGCGTGCCGTGACGTCACCATTTCCCTCGTCAGCTGGAGAGCGACCTCGGCCCGCTAAGATACGGACTGCCGCGCTCGAAAAACCGACGCTTGCGATGGATCTCCCGCGTCAAGCCGATGCGCGTGCTGCTGCCGACAGCACCAATTGGCCGAGCTGCCGTGCCGAGCCAAAGGGGTCCCGCGGCACAGAGATCAGCGCCGTCGTATCGTTTGTCGATCTGCATGGCTTGGGTGAGGCGCCCAGGACCGCGGGCGATGTCCCGCATGTGCGTTGTCTTGCGAAAGCGCTGCATCATCTCGATGCCTTCGAGCGGTTCCAGGGCCCGCAACAGCACGCCGGCACCGATGCCCGGTTCCTCGCTGGTGACGTTCACCATGAACGACGAGCCATAGGTGAAATAGACGTAGCAGTAGCCACGTCCAAGAAACAACGAACGATTGGCTTCCGTCTTGCCGCGGAACACGTGGCCGGCGGCATCGCTGGGAGGATAGCCTTCCACCTCAACGATGCGACCACTTAGCCTGCCCATCGAAAGATCATGGACCAGCGTTTTCCCAATGAGATATCGCGCGAGCTCGATGGTATCCACAGGCAATTCAGCCCGGCGCAGAGGCTCGACGCTGCGTGTGGCTGGCAGCGTCAGGAGGCCGCCTCGGCCATCACCTCTCGCAAACGGCCCGTGTTGACATCAAAAATGAAGCCCCGCACAGGGACTTCTTTCGAAATCCAGGGATGCGACCTGACCATCTTGATCTGGTCCTTAGTTTGCTGCTCCGGGTCCTTGAAGGCAAAGAAGCGCATCGGGGCCGGTGTTGCATCTCCTGTCAGCTTGGAGAATTTGGCGTTTAACTCCGCATCGGTAAAGGTCGTAAACCCGCAACCAGTATGATTTAGGAGCATGATCTCTTTGCTGCCGAGCACCCGCGTAGATACAACCAGCTCCGCCAGAACATCCTTGGTAACATTTGGCCCTCCGGTTCGGATCACGTCAATGTCGGCATGCTTCAATCCGAGAATCCCAGGCAGGTCCGACAGCCGAGGATCCATGCAAGTCACGACCGCAATTTGCGGCCGAGGAGGCCCTTCCCCCCACTTTGGATTATACGTCTTCGCATAGCGTTCATTGGCTTTCAGCGCTTGGTCGATAATGCTCATGGCTATCTCCATCTTGATTGCTGGATGAGCAACCGTGCTAAAATGATCGCTGACACAGAGGCCTTGGCAAGACCAAACGTGTTGCATCCAGCGGAACGTCCGAATACCAAGAATGATATTATGTTGTAGTCTTTCGTTGAAGCGGAGTCGCACGAAGCGGCTGCGAAGCTTTTCGAAGGCCATCCGCACCTGCAAATTCCGCAATCGTCGATCGAAGTCATGGAAATTCGGCCGCTCACCGGAATGTAGAGGCGCCGGCGCGGCGCGCATCGCCTATATGTCGTCGCTCGCTGCGTCCGCCTATGCCGCGGAGTAAGGCGCCGTCTCAGCCGTCCGTCGAATCCAAGTGAAGGATGGTCGGCGTTTCGTGATAATAATTCGGAATATCGGCGACGACTTTTTGGCCCTCGGGCGAGCCCAAAGCGTCGTTGATGGCCTTCAGGCTGTCGAACGTGCCGATGAACATCCAGAAAAATGCACCTTCGCCGCCGTCGAGCGTGCTCGCCGGTCCGAAGGAAAACCTGCGCAGGCCTGACATTTTCTTGACGAGCGGCATATGGACCGCGCGGAAATGCTTGTCGAAATGCGCGGCGTCATGGGGCTTTTTATAAAGGACGATGAGTTTGCTCACGCGGATCACTCCTTTGAGACCGGCGGCCTGCGGCGCGCCGTGACGGCTCCTTCTATATGACGCGGTGGCTTAGATCGAGGCGCTTTGCAAGGCGCCGAGGTCACCGTCGAGTGAGCCGGTTTTTGAGCGCAAAGGGACGAAGTGAGACGGGAAAGGCTTCGCCCGCGCTCGTCTCACCTCAACCAGGTGCCGTCGCTGATCGGCCTTCCCGTCGCGGCTTTGTGTCTGCCGATATGGGGGTGGCAGGGCACGGCGGCGCTACGGGCGGAGGCAGTTGCGGAGCGTTGACTAAGGCTCCGGCAGAGAAGTCTCAATGCAGATGCGTGCAACCAGCGCAGTGAACTCGCTGGAAATCTCCTGAAGCGACTCCGCGAGCGCTTTTAAGTGGTGCAATTCCAGCTTGAGCTCGCCGACGCTATAGTCACCTTCGCGGTGATCGTACATCCTGAAGAGTATGTCCGCAGCGCTTTTTGGCACCATGATCGCGTGTGCCATGAAATGGCGATGGTCTTCATACTGCGCGAACTCGTCGAGCCACAGTTCGATTTTCGCTCGGTACGCCCGTAGCGGGCCTGGCATCGCCAAGATGACACGTAGCCTATTAAGCTTCTTCGTAGGGCCGAACGGTGGAGGACCCAAGGCGGCATAATCGCTGAGTAAGGGGCAACGCGAAACTAGTTCGGCGATCGCATATTCGATCCCCGAATACCGATTAATGAATAGGCCTCGCCAGTAGATTGCTGCCTTGGCGACTTCGACGTCAGCGTCTATGCGCTTACCGATCGTCGGGCCGAACTGCTTTTCGTCATTCGGATCATAGCAGGCAATGTATCAGGTCGCTGCTCGCGGTCACTGGCGCTTGTGGGGCAGGAGACACGGCCGCGCTTGAGTCGCGACTGTCCCGGTTCATCGCGCCATCAAAGCCCGTCCCTCAACTACACCCCGTCGTCGCCCCGCACGTATCGCACTTCAAACACGTGCCGTTGCGCACCAGCGTGAAATTGTTGCACTCGGGGCAGGCTTCGCCGGTATAGCCTTTGATCCGCGCTTCGCTGCGTTTCGAGGCGACGGAATTCTGCTCGGCCGGCACCGACCAGTCGAGTTCGCCAAGTTCCGCTTCGATCTCGTTTTCGAGGTTTTTCTTGAGCGCGGTCGCGGCTTGCGTTGCGCCCGCGCTTTGCACCAGCATCAGCTTGTCGGCCCTGGCGCGCACGAACCCTTTCGACACGAACTTTGAGGTCGCCGAAGAGACCGTGGCTTGCGGCGCCCGGCTCTGCTCCTCGCCCTTGCCGAGCACGTCGTGGCCGATATCGCTCTGGTCGATATGGGCGAGATCGTTGCGGCCGAGATAAGAGATGGCGAGTTCGCGGAACACATAGTCGATGATCGAGGTCGCGTTCTTGATCGCGTCGTTGCCCTGTACCAGCCCGGCCGGCTCGAAACGCACGAAGGTGAAGGCGTCCACGAATTCTTCGAGCGGCACGCCGTACTGCAGGCCGACCGAGATGGCGATGGCGAAATTGTTCATGAGCGAACGGAAGGCGGCGCCTTCCTTGTGCATGTCGATGAAGATCTCACCGAGCCGGCCGTCCTGGTATTCGCCGGTGCGCAGATAGACCTTGTGGCCGCCGACGATCGCCTTCTGCGTATAGCCTTTGCGCCGGTCGGGCAGGCGCTCGCGGTCATGCACAATCTTCTCGACGATGCGCTCGACGATCTTTTCGGCGACCACGGTGGCGCGCGCCGGCACGTTCGCGGCGACGAGCGCTTCGACCGCTTCTTCCTCTTCGTCCTCGTCGGCGATGAGCTGGCTGTTCAGCGGCTGCGAAAGTTTCGAGCCGTCGCGATAAAGTGCGTTGGCCTTGAGGCCGAGCCGCCAGGAAAGCATATAGGCCTCCTTGCAATCCTCGACGCCCGCCTCGTTCGGCATGTTGATGGTCTTGGAGATCGCCCCGGAAATGAACGGCTGCGCCGCGGCCATCATGCGGATGTGGCTTTCGACCGAGAGATAACGCTTGCCGGTGCGCCCGCACGGATTGGCGCAGTCGAAGACGGGATAATGTTCGGGTTTGAGATGCGGCGCTCCTTCGACCGTCATCGCGCCGCAGACATGAATGTTGGCGGCTTCGATCTCGGCCTTCGAGAAGCCGAGGAAGGCGAGGAGATCGAAATTCGGTTCGTCGAGCTTCTCTTCGGGAACGTTCAGGGCGTTGACAAGAAAGTCGGCGCCCAGCGTCCATTTGTTGAAGACGAACTTGATGTCGAAGGCGGAAGCCAGCGTTTTCTCGAGTTCGTCGAGCTTGGCGTCGGTGAAGCCCTTCTGTTGCAGGCTCGTGTGATTGATGGCCGGCGCCTGACGCAGCGAAGCGTGTCCCACCGCGTAGGCTTCGATCTCGGCGATCTCCGATTCGCGATAGCCGAGCGCGCGCAAACCTTCCGGCACGGCGCGGTTGATGATCTTGAAATAGCCGCCGCCGGCAAGCTTCTTGAATTTGACAAGCGCGAAATCCGGCTCGATGCCGGTGGTGTCGCAATCCATCACCAGCCCGATCGTCCCGGTCGGCGCGACGACGGAGACCTGGGCATTGCGATAGCCGTGCGCTTCGCCGAGCGACACCGCTTTGTCCCAGGCGGCCATCGCATGGTCACCGAGGGCGGGGTCGGGTAGCGCCGCATGGTCGAGCGGCACGGGGAGGGTGGCGAGCTTCTCGTAGCCTGAGGCCTCGCCGCGCGCCGCGCGCCGATGGTTGCGCATCACGCGCAGCATCGCCTCGCGATTGTCGGGAAACTCCGTGAAGGCGCCGCGTTCGCGCGCCATTTCCGCCGAGGTCGCGTAAGCGACGCCGGTCATGATCGCCGAAAGCGCCCCGCAAATGGCGCGGCCCTCTTCGGAATCATAGGCGATCCCCGACGACATCAGCAGGCCGCCGACATTGGCGTAGCCGAGGCCGAGCGTGCGGTAATCATAGGAGAGACGGGCGATCTCCTTCGACGGGAATTGCGCCATCAGGACCGAGATTTCGAGCACGATCGTCCAAAGCCGGACAGCGTGCTCGTAGGCTTCGATGTCGAAGACTTTGGTTTGCGGATCGCGAAACGGCAGCAGGTTGAGCGAGGCGAGATTGCAGGCCGTGTCGTCGAGGAACATGTACTCGGAGCACGGATTGGAGGCGACGATCGGGCCGGCCGCGGGGCAGGTGTGCCAATCGTTGATGGTGGTGTGAAATTGAAGCCCGGGGTCGGCCGAGGCCCAGGCGGCATAGCCGATCTTTTCCCAAAGATCGCGCGCCTTCATGACCTTATGCGCCTTGCCGTCGAGCCGGCGGGTCAACGTCCAGTCGCCATCTTCCTCGACGGCGCGCAAAAAGCCATCGGTGATGCGCACCGAATTGTTGGAATTTTGGCCGGAGACCGTGAGATAGGCGTCCGAATCCCAGTCGGTCGAGAACGTATCGAAGGCGATGTCCTTATAGCCCTGGCGCGCGAACTGGATGATCTTCTTGATCATGGCGTCCGGTACCGAGGCCCGATGGGCAAGCTTGATCTCCTTCTTCAACGCCGGATTCATTTCCGGATTGAAGCAATCGTCGCCCGGGCCTTCGCAATTGACGCAGGCGCGGAGAATCGCCTTGAGCGCCTTCTTGACGATCTTCGAGCCGGCAACGAGCGCTGCAACCTTCTCTTCTTCCTTCACCTTCCAATCGATAAAGGCCTCGATGTCGGGGTGATCGACATCGACCACGACCATTTTGGCGGCGCGGCGCGTGGTTCCGCCCGATTTGATGGCGCCGGCGGCACGGTCGCCGATCTTCAGGAACGACATGAGCCCGGAGGATTTGCCACCCCCGGAAAGCGCCTCGTTCTCGCCGCGCAGCTTCGAAAAGTTGGAGCCGGTGCCGGACCCATATTTGAAGAGCCGCGCCTCGCGCACCCAAAGGTCCATGATCCCGCCTTCGTTGACGAGATCATCGGCGACCGACTGGATGAAACAGGCATGCGGCTGCGGGTGCTCGTAGGCCGATTTCGATTTGACGAGCTTGCCCGATTCGAAATCGACGTAAAAATGCCCCTGGCTCGGGCCGTTGATCCCATAGGCCCAATAGAGGCCGGTGTTGAACCATTGCGGCGAGTTGGGCGCGGCGATCTGCTTGGCTAGCATGAAGCGCAATTCGTCGAAGAAGGCGCGGGCGTCTTCGACCGAGTCGAAATATTTGCCCTTCCAGCCCCAATAGGTCCAAGCTCCGGCAAGCCGATCGAAGACTTCCCGGGCCGAGCGCTCCGAGCCGGACCGCTCCGCCTTGGGGAGCAGATCAAGCGCTTCTTCATCCGCCACCTGGCGCCAGAGAAATGCCGGAACATCCGGCTCCTCGACCGACTTCAGGCGAGTCGGAACGCCGGCTTTGCGGAAATATTTCTGGGCGAGCACGTCGGCCGCGACCTGGCTCCATCCCGCCGGAACCTCGATCCCGTCGAGGGCGAATACGGTCGAGCCGTCCGGATTGCGAATCTCGCTTCGAGTCGCGCGGAATTCGATCGCGTCATAGGGCGAAGTCTCTGCCTTCGTATAGCGCCGCTCGATCCGCATGAGTTTGATCCTGAAGTGTCGCGAGAAAGGGATTCAAACCTAACGCGCGGAAAGTTTGCGCGTCAAGGATTAGTAGGTTACCTCTGTCTCAACACAAAATATTGTGGAAACTCTTAAAATTCCAGACTCTACGGCCGAGATTGTTGGCCGCAGGGCAGAGCCGTGCAAGCCCCAGCGGGGGGCCCTCCCCGAGTCTTGCGCCATATCCCCAGGCCACCCAATTGAGGCCTTGCATCCGGCGCCGAAATGCAACGTCGAACATGAGTCGCGCCGGCCCCATTCTGGACAGGGGTGTGGCGGGCCGCCATAGTGCCGGAACTCTCGCGGTGGTGAACTCGATGCGCTGGTTTCTCCGACTCTTTACCTGGTGGCACGAGGCGACGCTCAATACGCTGTTCTACACTTTGTGGAAGGGCGAGTTGGTCGGTACCGATCAATTCGGCAACCGCTATTACCGCACCCGCGGCGGCGCCAAGGACCCGGCGCTGGGCTTCGAGCGCCGCTGGGTCATCTATGCCGGATACGCGGAGGGCTCCATGACGCCGCCCGGCTGGTACGGCTGGCTACATCACGTGGTCGATGTCCCGCCGCCCGACGAAGACTACGCCGCGCGCGACTGGCAGGCACCGTATCTGCCCAATTTGACGGGTACGCCGCAGGCCTGGCGGCCGCCGGGCTCAAGCTTGGCGGCGGGCACACGTCCGCCCGCTACCGGCGACTATGAGGCCTGGACGCCGGAGGGCTAGGTCCCTGGGCGCGGGCTTTCGGTCACGACGCGGTCGCCGACCAGCTTGATCCGCCCGCTCGCTACGTCCGCCAATGCCATCGGATATAGGCGATGCTCCTCGGCGAGCACGCGGCGGGCGAGCGTCTCGGGCGTATCCGAATCGAGAACAGCCACTGTGGCTTGGGCGATGATCGGTCCTTCATCGATGGCGGGGACGACGAAATGGACGGTGCAGCCGTGGATTTTTGCGCCATCGGCCAAGGCCCGCTCGTGCGTATGCAGGCCGCGGTAGGCGGGCAGCAACGCGGGATGAATGTTGATCATCCGGCCTTCCCAGAGTCGCACGAACGACGGCGTCAAGAGCCGCAGGAAACCGGCGAGGCAAACGAGTTCGACGCGGTGCAATTCCAGCAACACTTGAAGACTTGCCTCGAAACTCTCGCGGCCGGCGTGGATCTTGTGATCGACCGCGGCGGTTGCGATGCCAAGCTCCTCAGCGACGGTGAGGCCCTTGGCTTCGGGACGATTGGAGAGAACCAAGACGATTTCGGTGGGATAGGCGGGGTCGGACGCCGCTTCGATGAGACTGCGCATATTGGAGCCGCGGCCCGAAATCAGAATCGCGGTACGCTTGCGTTTCACAGCGCCAGCCGGCCGGAAAAGGCGATGCCGGGCTTGTCGACGACCTCGCCAAGCCGGATCGGCTCTTCGCCCGCGGCGCGCAGATCGGCTTCGAGGCGCGCGACCTCGGCCGGCGCGGCGATCAACGCCATGCCGATCCCACAATTGAAGGTTCGCAACATCTCGGATTCGGCGACGGATTCGTAAAGCCACGCAAAGACCGGCGGCACGGGAATGGCCGAAAGATCGATGCGCATGCCGAGGCCGTGTGGCAGAACGCGCGGCAGATTGTCGGGAAATCCGCCGCCGGTAATATGCACCAAGCCTTTCACCGCGTCGCTTGCCTTGAGGACGGCAAGAATCGGGCGCACGTAGATACGGGTCGGCGCGAGCAGGGCGGTTGCCAGCGTTGTCTGCGGTGCGAACGGCGCGGGATCGGAAAGTTTGAGCCCGGTTTCGGTGATGATCCGCCGGATGAGCGAAAAGCCGTTGGAATGAACACCGGAAGAGCGAAGTCCGAGGACGCGGTCACCGGCGGCGATATCGTCTTTCGGCAGCAGCTTGTCGCGTTCGACGGCGCCGACCGAAAAGCCCGCAAGGTCGTAATCGGCGCCCGCATAGAGGCCCGGCATTTCGGCGGTCTCGCCGCCGATCAGCGCGGCGCCCGCCTCGATACAGCCTTGCGCGATACCCGCGACGATGCTTGCACCGACTTCCGGATCGAGCTTGCCGGTCGCATAATAATCGAGAAAGAACAACGGCTCGGCGCCTTGCACGACAAGGTCGTTGACGCACATCGCGACGAGATCGATGCCGATCGTCGCGTGCGTGCCGCTCGCCGCCGCAAGCTTCAGCTTCGAACCGACGCCGTCCGTTGCGGCAACCAGGATCGGATCTTTGAAGCCCGCGGCCTTCAGATCGAAGAGACCGCCGAAGCCGCCGATTTCGGCGGCCGCGCCGCGCCGCCGCGTCGCCCGGGCGAGCGGTTTGATCTTCTCGACCATGGCATTGCCGGCATCGATATCGACGCCCGCCTCGGCATAGGTCGGACCTTTCGCCATTTCCGTCCCCGACTTGAAGGCCACGCGTAGCCTCTCGTATCGCGCAAGGCAAGCGTTGCAAACACTAGGCGATTCCGGAATTGACTGAATTGACGCTATGCTGCGCGACGCCGTCTCTTCAAGGAACGCATGTCCGTTTACGCCAGTCTGCCCAATCTCATTACGCTTGCCCGGCTGGGGCTCGTGCCGGTCGTGATCGCCATGATTTCGGCCGGGCGCTGGCGGGCAGCCTGTGTGTTCTTTGTCCTCGCCGGTATTTCCGATGCCATCGACGGCTGGCTCGCCAAAAGCTTCAACCTGCGCACCGAACTGGGCGCGTACCTCGATCCTTTGGCCGACAAGGCTTTGCTCGTTTCGATCTACGTAGCCCTCGCGGTCGCCGGCGCGCTGCCGAGCACGCTGGCGATCGTCGTCGTGGCGCGCGACGTGATGATCATCGGCGCTTTCATGGTCTCCTGGTTAATGGACAAACGAATTAAGATCCGGCCGCTGCTGATCTCGAAGATCAATACGGTGGCGCAAATCGCTTTCGCGGCCGCGGTGCTCGGCGCCAAGGCCTTTCACTTCGCGCTTCTGCCGAGGTTCGATCTCGCAGCCTATGGGGTGGCGGCATTGACGCTCGCGTCGCTGGCGGCCTATTTGGCAAGCTGGTCGCGGCACATGAGCCTCTGATGCGTCTGGCCGCCGGGGTCATGTCGATGCGTATTGAATGGCAAATTGGCTTTTGGGTCGGCGCGCTCGCCGTTTTTATCCTGTTCCTGTGGCTCTTCAGCGGCGTTCTTTTACCGTTCGCGGCGGCTTTCGTAATCGCCTATCTGCTCGATCCTTTCGCCGACCGCCTGCAGCAGCTCGGTTTGAACCGGCTCGCGGCAACGCTTTTGATCCTCGCCGGTTGCGTCACCGCCGTCGCGTTAATTCTAACGCTAATCGTGCCGGTGCTGAGCCACCAGTTTGCGGAGTTCATTCACGCCCTGCCGGACCTGCTCAACAAACTGCAGAGCCTAATGATCGCGGCCGGTGGGCGGGTTGCAAAAGAGTATGGCGGCCCATTGCTGCAGCGATTTGGGCTGGCGACGAACGGACCCGATGTCCGCGCCAGCGTCGGCGACCTTGCGGCCACCGCCGCGACGTGGATCGCCGCCTTTATGAACTCGCTTGTGACGCGCGGCTTTGCCCTAATCAGTCTCGTCTCGCTGATCGTGGTGACGCCGGTCGTCGCTTTCTACATGCTGCTCGATTACCACGCGATGATCGCCGCAGTCGACAATCTCGTTCCGCCGCGGCACCGTCCGGTGGTGCGCCAGATCGCCACGCAAATCGATGCGGCAATGGCGGGATTTTTGCGCGGCCAATCGCTGGTCTGTTTGTTCCTTGGCGTTTGGTATAGCGTGGGCCTCTCGCTCATCGGGCTGAATTTCGGACTGTTGATCGGTATCACCGCCGGATTCCTGAGCTTTATTCCCTATGTCGGTTCGTTTACTGCGCTGATTGTGGCGGCTATCGTCGCCATCGTGCAGGGCTGGCCGCATTGGTATCTGCTCGCGATGGCGCTGATCGTAGTCATCATCGGACAGCTTCTCGAAGCCAACATTCTTTCGCCGAAACTGGTCGGCGACCGAGTTGGCCTGCATCCGGTCTGGCTGATTTTCGCCTTGCTCGCCTTTGGAAGCGTATTCGGCTTTACGGGGCTCATCATCGCGGTGCCAGTGGCAGCGGCAACCGGCGTCATCCTGCGCTTTGCGATCGCAAGCTATAGGGCGAGTGATCTTTATATCAGCCTGCCGGGGCTGCGCGCCTCGATGGAGACAAATATCATTGCGAAAACGGACCAGCAGAAAACCACTGAAGATCAATAAATGTCCGCCGACATACCGCCGGGACCGGCCAACGGCTGGCGTCAGCTTAGCCTCGATCTGACGTTGAACCCGCATTTCCAGCGTGAGGATTTCCTCGTCTCGGAAGCGAATGCGACCGCGTTGCGCATGATCGAAGCCTGGCCTTCCTGGCCGGATGACGTCCTGCTTCTCACCGGGCCGCCGGGCGCCGGGAAAAGCCATCTCGCGGCGATCTGGTCGGCGCGCTCCGGCGCGGACATCTGCTTCGGCCGCATGCTCGAGGGGGCGGATCTGGCCGCTCTCGCCGGCAAGCCGGCGCTGGTCATCGAAGCCGCCGATGACATCGGCGCGGCCGAGGCACCTTTGTTCCACCTGCTCAATCTCGCCCGGCAACAAAAGACGAGCCTGTTGCTCACCGCGCGGCGCAAACCGGACCTCTGGGGTCTGGCAACCGCCGATCTTCTTTCACGGCTGCGGCTTGCGCCGTTGCTGGAACTCGGCGCTCCCGACGATGAATTGCTTCGAGCCGTGCTCCAAAAGCTGTTTCGCGACCGCCAGCTCGCCGTCGATGCGGTGACAGTGGATTTCATCGCCTTGCGGATCGACCGCTCGCTCGACGCGGCCCGCTATTTTGTCGATCTTCTCGACCGCGCCGCTCTGGCGCGCGGCGCGCCGGTTACCCGGGCCTTGGTGCGCGAGCTTTTGCCGGAATTCGGCGGCGAGGAATAGGCGCCAAGAACCGGAATAGGCGCCAAGAACCGGGAAAATTTCACGTCTTGCCGAGGTTGACCGGTTTGTGCGACCTGCATAAACGCTTGCTCAAGGAGTTGCCGCCGTGTTCCGAACTTTGTTGCTCGCAGTCAGCTTCGCCGGCCTAGCGACCGGGCAAACGCTTGCGCTGACCAACCCTCCGGCGAAGCCCAACCCGCAATCTGCGCCGGTAAGTTCGGAGCCGGAGACTACCACGGCAACCTACGGCGTATGGACCTTGCGCTGCACGCACCGGCAGGTGGGCGGCGCGATGCGGCGTTTCTGCGAAGTAGAGCAGGCCGTCGTGCCGCGAGGCCAGCAAAATCCGATCGCCCAGATCGGCGTCGGCCGCTTGTCGCCCAAAGACGACATGCGCCTGACCGTCGTGCTCCCTACCAACATTACCTTCCGCTATGCGCCGAAGGTAACGGCGCAAGACAAGGACCCGGGCGTCGAACTGACCTGGCAGCGCTGCCTGCCAGGGGGCTGCATCGCCGACGCCGTACTGAAGGACGACGTCTTGCGCACCTGGCATGCGATCGCCGCCGACACGGGGCGCGTGCTCTTCACCAATGCCGCCGGGCAGAAGGTCGCGGTCGAGTTTTCCTTCCGTGGGTTCGGGCAGGCGATGGACGCCTTCGCCAGAGAGCGCTCGTAAGCGCACGCGCACTGCGGCGGAAATCCCTTTCCACCCTATCAAGATCTACTGAGGCGATGCGTTTCCGCCCGTCGGTCTGATCGCCGGGATCACGACGCGCGGCCTCACGCAGCGATTCTGAGATCTCGACCCTCCGCAAGAACGCGGACTTGACCCACAACAGAAGAGCGGCCAAAGCCATTTTGGGAGGCGTTAATGCCGCTCTATTTTGCCTATGGTTCGAACATGGATCGCCAAGCCATGCGGCTTCGCTGCCCAGGCTCGCGCCCGCTCGGCTTGGCGCGGCTGGCGCGCCACAAGTTCTTCATCATGGGATCGGGTTATGCGTCGGTGAAATGCGACGCGCGCGCCGATGTCCACGGCGTGCTTTACGACCTCGCCCTTTCCGATGTTTCTGCCCTCGATCGCTACGAGGATATCGGCCGCGGGCTCTATCGAAAAGTAGCGCAACCGGTCTTACGCGCGGTAGGCGCGCCCATGCGCGCGCTCGTCTACATCGGCGGTAGCGACGTTGAAGGAACGCCGGCTGCCGCCTATCTCAACGCTATCCTCGCCGCTGCCCGGGATTGGTCGTTGCCCGCCGCTTATGTCTCCTATCTCGCATCGTTCGGCGCGAGTGCAACGGCGCCCGAAGCACCGCGGCGAGCCATCCAAGGAAAGGGCGTTTGAGTTTGCAGGCCGCGCCGGATCGCGTCGGGGAGAATGTCACGATCGCCCGCGATGTCGCGACGTTGCGAGCGATCGTTGCGGACTGGCGCGCGGCGGGCGAGCGCATCGCGCTCGTACCGACGATGGGCGCGCTGCATGCCGGGCATCTGTCGCTTGTCGAAGCAGCAAAGCAACGCGCCGGGCGTACGATCCTGTCGATCTTCGTCAATCCGACACAATTTGCGCCGGGCGAGGATTTTGCCGCCTATCCGCGAGCCTTCGAACGCGATGTCGCGGCATTCGCCGCCGCGGGCGGCGATCTTGTTTTCGCCCCCGGGGTCGAAACCGTGTATCCGGCCGGTTTCGCGACGACGGTGCTGGTTGGCGGGCCGGCCAAGGCTGGGCTTGAGGACAGTTTCCGCCCCGATCATTTCGCCGGCGTTGCGACCGTGGTTGCAAAGCTTTTCCAACAATGCCGGCCGGATCTCGTCATCTTCGGCGAAAAGGACTACCAGCAGCTCAAGGTCGTGGAACAGATGGTGCGCGATCTCGATCTCGGCGTCGAGATCGTTGGCGCGCCGACGCTGCGCGCCAGAGACGGCCTCGCTCTTTCCTCGCGCAACCAGTATCTCTCGCCCGAAGAGCGGGTGCTGGCGCCGCTTCTCTACGCGGCGCTGCTGCGCTGCCGCGACGCATTGAGGGATGGCGCCGCACTCGATGTCGCGCTCGCCTCGGCCCGCGCGGCGCTCGCTGCCGCGGGCTTTACCGTCGATTACCTAGAAGCCCGGCATGCCGAAACGCTGGCCCCTGTCGTAGAGGGCGAGGTTCCGATCCGGCTCCTTGCCGCGGCGCGCCTCGGCGCGACGCGGCTCATCGACAACATCGCCGTATAAAAGGCCGCTCCGGTTGCGCGATGTTTGCGACCGATATAGCAACCCGGCCCATCGACAGGGAGACAGAGATGCGGATCGGCGTCGATCTGGGCGGCACGAAAATCGAGGCAATCGCGCTCGCCGCGGACGGCAGTATCGCGGCGCGACGGCGCCAGCCTACGCCGTGCGGCGACTATGGCGCGATCCTGAAAGCGATTGGCGATCTCGTCCTGGCTCTCGAAACCGAGCTCGGCGGGGAGGGTTCGATCGGCGTGGCGATGCCGGGTTCGCTGTCGCCGAAGACCGGGCTGATGCGCAACGCCAATACGGTCGTGCTCAACGGCAAGCCGTTCGATCGCGATCTCGAGCAATTCTTGCGCCGGCCGGTCCGTATGGAGAACGACGCTAATTGCCTGACGTTATCTGAGGCGATCGACGGCGTCGCCGCCGGCGCCTCTTGCGTCTTCGGAGTCATTCTCGGTACCGGCGTCGGCGGCGGCCTGGTCGTCGATCGCAAGCTCGTCTGCGGTCACAACAAGATTGCCGGCGAATGGGGCCACAATCCGATGCCATTGAACGCGACGGAACGGCAGAGCCCGCCGCGATCCTGTTTTTGCGGCAAGACGGATTGCGTCGAGACGTGGCTTTCCGGCGGCGCGCTCGCAGCCGAGCATCGGCAGCGCACCGGCGAGAGTGTTGCTGCCGAGGCGATCGCCGAAGCGGCGCACCGCGGCGAGAAGGAGGCGCGCTGCTCGCTGGAAATTTACGCCGACCGGCTGGCGCGCGCCCTGGCGCTCGTCGCCAATATCGTCGATCCCGATGTGATCGTGTTTGGCGGCGGAGTTTCGAATATTACGCAGCTTTACGAGATGCTGCCGGCATTGCTCGGGCGCTACGCGTTCTCCGACGTCGTGACGACGCGTGTTTCAAAAGCGATGCACGGCGATTCCAGCGGCGTGCGTGGCGCCGCCTGGTTGTGGCCGGAAAAGAAAACGACCTAAACGCCCGGCACAGCGCGTCCTAGCGTCCGCCTGCTTCCGCAAACCGAGCTGAACGGATAGGCTCAGCGCAAAGCGAGCGCCGGATGGTCACGACAATTCAGACAATGGTCTTGCTGCTGATCGTCATCGCCGCGGTGGCCCTCATCGCGCGGCGCCTGACGATTCCGCCTGCCATTCTCCTGGTGATCACTGGCGTGATGCTGGCGCTCATCCCCGGCCTGCCGGAGATCGAGCTTGAGCCGAAAGTCGTCTTGCTGCTTGTCTTGCCGCCCGTCATCTACGCGTCGGCCGTGGCGATGAGCTGGCGCGAGTTCCGCTTCAATCTGCGTCCCATCTCGCTGCTCGCCATCGGCTGCGTCATCTTCACGACGATCGCGGTCGCGGCGGCGGCGCATTGGCTCGTGGGTTTCTCCTGGGCCGCCGGCTTCGTGCTAGGGGCGATCGTCTCGCCGCCGGACGCGGTGGCGCCGCTCTCCATCGCCCGCCGCATGCGGCTTCCGAGCCGCATCCTCATCATTCTTGAAGGCGAAGGGCTGGTGAACGACGCGACTGCGCTCATCCTCTATCGTTTCGCGGTCGCGGCGGTCGGCGCCGGCGTATTTTCCCTGAGCCACGCAACCGCGGCGTTCGCCGCGATCGTCGTCGGCGAACTCGTCTGGGGAATCGGCGTCGGTTGGCTGATGCTGCGCCTGCGCCGCTGGGTTCGTGATCCGCGCATCGAGATCCTGCTTTCGGTGCTCACCCCCTACATCGCCTATTGGCCGCCCGAACAATTGGGAGGCTCGGGCGTGCTCGCCACGGTGACGGCGGGGCTCTACATCAGTTGGAACGGCCTGCGGCTCATCAGCGCCGCAACGCGTTTGCAGGGCATCTTCTTCTGGGATTTTCTGATCTATCTGATCGAGGGCATGGTGTTCCTCATTACCGGCTTGCAAGCGCGCAGGCTCAGCATCGGAGCCTATTCGATCACCGAACTTGCTCTCTCCGCCGCCGTCGTGAGCGCCGTCGTGATCGCCACCCGCTTCATCTGGATGTATCCGGCGGCCTACATACCGCGCTTGATTCCCGCCGTCGCGCGCAAGGATCCGGCGCCGCCCTGGCAGTGGCCGTTCGTGCTCGCCTCCACGGGCGTGCGCGGCATCGTTTCGCTCGCCGCGGCGCTTGCCATTCCGTTTACGACCCAAAGCGGAGCGCCGTTCCCCTTCCGCGATCTGATTTTGTTTCTCACGTTCTGCGTGATCCTCATCACGCTTGTCGGGCAAGGGCTGCTGCTGCCCTTCATCATCCGCGCGCTGGGATTGGCAAATGCCGGGCCGCTCGAACGCACCGTCAACCGGGCCGAGGAATTCAACGCGCGACGCGAGGCGATCGAAGCGGCCCTTGAACAGCTTGAGCTGCTCGCCGCGGAGCGCAACCTGCCGCCCGAGGTGGTCGACCCGATCCGCGCCTACCATGAGGAGCGCAAGCGGCGCGTCATCCACAGGAGCGATGGCGATGACGGCCATACCAAGCTCATCGAACTTCGCGACGATCTCGAACTTCGGCTGATCGCCGCCGAACGCAAGCGCATCAACGACCTCTACCGCGCCGGCAAGCTGAAGGACGAAGGGCGGCGGCGGATCGAGCGGGAACTCGATCTGCGCGAGGCGCATCTCGCCAATGTGCGGGCCGACGAGTGAAGCGCGCGCTATTGTTGCGCGGCTTGGGCCAGCAGTTTGTCGTATTCCACCTTGACGATCTCCGCGCCATAGAGGCGCTCCAACCTGCGCACCGCGAAATGGCCTAGCGCGATCGTCTGGAAATGATCGATGAAGGCATAGTTCACGGCACCGCCGCCCGCCGCACCGATGAGCGGAATGGCCTGCGCCGCGACTTTCTGCGACACGACAACGCCGAACCGAGTCGCGATTTGCGAAACCAGCCGCAGGATCACCGGCGCGCCTTCCTCGGCAAAGCCGCGCTCGACCACGAAACGTGCCGCTTCGGTCACGGATTTGGCGAGGATGCTGCGCACTGCGAAATAGCCGCTTGCGCCCTCCAACGTCGGGGTGTTCTGCCGGCTCGTGCCCAACGCGAAAACTTGAAGGCAGGCGAAGGCAGTCTCGGGGGCCGTCAGATCCTCACCCTCGGCCTGCGCGATCGCGGCGATCGCCCGCAACATGACGACGGTCGAGAACGGCAGTTCGACCGGCAGGCTGGCGAGCCCGAAGGCGCCGCCGACGGCGCCCGAAAGCGTCGCCACCGCCTTGTGCAGAAGACGCCGCTCGCCGGCGGAGCGCGGCCCAAGCGTGCGCAACGCCGCCTCCAGCGCCGCTTTGATCGCCGCTTGCGTCGCTTGATCGACGACCTCGCTAATCTCGGTCGGCAGCAGCTTGCCGACCCGGCCGATCTGCTTGTCGAGCGCCTGCGATAGGCGCGCCGCAAAGCTTATATGCTCCAACCGGAAGACCGCGTCGCGCAGCACCGCGGCGTCTTCGGGCGCGAGTTCGGAACTGTTCGCGTCGTTCGCCTCCGTAGATATCGGTAATAGATTCATATCGTTACACCGCAAAATTCAGACTACAGTCGAGGGTTCTGCGCTGCCGGGCACGGCGCAATTGGGAAACGTCGAGCCGTCCCATAAGGCCCCGGGGGCAGTCTCCCGTCAAATATAGGCGAAAGCCGTCCCGATCACATCGGCAATGCCGAGGATCGGCGCCGCGCGCCAGGGCCAACGTGTGTCGCGCTGGATAATGGCGATCGTGGCAATCGCGAATCGAAACATGCAGCAGCGTGACGAAGATCGTGGCCAGAAACGGGTCTCCGGCGGCGCGTTCGGCATGCTCAGCGTGTTCGAAATCTTCGGTCGGCGCGTCGTCGGCTATGGGCGGCTCCCAAGTTGAGTAAACCGCGTCGTTTTCGCATCTTGACCTTTGCCGCGCAATTGCGATGGGGAATTGGGTTGCTGTTCGACAGGGTCGGGAACGCATCCTATAAGCGCCGAGCATCGGCCCGACGCAATCCGATGGAAACGAGATGCGCGCTTCGCCAAGTGCCGAACCGGATTTCGCCGAACTGCGCCGGACGATGGTTGATCGCCAGATCCGCACGTTTGGCGTCACTGACCGTGCGGTCATCGCGCGATTCCTCGAAGTGCCGCGCGAAAGCTTCGTGCCCGCCGAACAGAAGGCGCTCGCCTATTCGGATCTTTCGCTGACGATCGCGAACGCTGCGCCGGGCGGAGAATCGCGCCGTTTGCTTGCGCCGATGGTGCTGGCGCGAATGCTTCAGGACGCCGACGTGAAGAAAGAGGATAAGGTGCTCGATGTGGCGCCCGGTACGGGCTATTCGACGGCCATTCTCGCCGGGCTTGCCGGGGGGGTCACCGCGCTTGAGGCCGACTCCGAACTGCAGACCCTGGTCAAATCCAGTCTCGCCGCCGTCGGGTTCGACAAACTACCGGTGTTTGCGGGTCCGTTGCCCGACGGCGTCGCCGGACGAGCACCGTTTGATCTCATCTTCGTGAACGGCGCGACCGAAGGTCAGCTCGATCGCCTGTTCGGCCAATTGGGTGAAGGTGGCCGGCTCATCACACTTTCGCGAGCGGCGAACGATCCGGATCGCTTCGCCTGTCACGCCGTCCGTTTTGAGAAAATTGCAGGACAGATCAGCTCCCGCATCTTGTTTGACGCGGCGGCACCGCTGTTGCGTGCGTTCCGCGAAGCGCCACATTTCGTCTTTTGATGGCGGCCTTTATTCACAGGCAATCGTCGGATAAGCGCCTCGCGAATCTGTCGCATTTTTGCGGCACTTGCTCGAATTCGGACCCGGACGGATTGGCGCTTGCCGCACAACGGGATTATGAGCAGGATATCAGCGAGCGGATGGCCGGCGGCGTCCCAACCATTGCGGGGCTGGCGGAAAAGATCCGTTTTGCGCCGCCTTGCCAGGCCTTTGACCTTGGTGTGTTTTGGAGCTTCGAGGTTTGTCCACGAGTCGAGTTCGCGTCGGCGCTTGTTTTGCGAGCGGCCGAAGGGCTGTACTCTTCCTCTTGGCGCTGACCGCGGTTAGCGCGCTTGCTGGATTCGCGCGGCTTACACCGGCTCGGGCGGAATCGATGTCGAGCGCACTCGCCCTTGCCTATCAAGCCAATCCCGATCTCAATCAGCAGCGCGCCGGGGTGCGCGCCCAGGATGAAAACATTCCGCGCGCCACCGCCGCCTATCGGCCGACGGTCGCCGCCACCGCTCAATATGGCTTCAGCCATCTCAACGAAATCGGCGGCGCCGCACTTGCCGGCGCCGGTGCCGTCTCCGGTACCGGCTCGGCAAACGAGCAGTTCGAATACGACACCGAGCCGGCGACGGTCGGCCTGTCGGTGACCGAGACCATTTTCAACGGCAATCGCAACTATAACGGCGTCAGGCAGGCCGAAAGCAATGTGCTCGGCGCCCGCGAGACCCTGCGCAACACCGAGCAGACCGTTCTCCAGGATGGCGCCACGGCATACATGGACGTGTTGCGCGATACCGCGATTCTCGATTTGCGCAAGAACAACATTATCGTTCTGCAAGAGCAATTGCGCCAGACGCGGGACCGTTTCAATGTCGGCGAAGTCACCCGCACCGACGTCGCGCAAGCGGCGTCGAGTCTCGCCTCGGCGCGCGCCGATTATTTCACCGCCCAGGCCAATCTCGAGACGAGCATCGCCCAATACCACCAGGTGATCGGCGTCGATCCGACCCGGCTCGAGCCGGCGCGGTCCGTCGAGGGCCTGCTGCCGCACACGATGCAGCAGGCGATCAACGTCGCGCTTGCCGAACACCCGAGCGTCGTGGCCGCGCTGGATGCGGTCGATGCCGCCGCTCTGCAAGTGAAGCTCGTCGAAGGCGAACTCTATCCGACGCTTTCGGTGGTCGGCTCGGTTTCGCAGAACTACAATTACGAGGGCTATCCCGGGCTGCGCGTCTTGAACGGAACGGTGATGGGCCAACTCTCGGTGCCGATCTATACCGGCGGCGAAGTCGACGCGCGCGTCCGGCAGGCGAAGGAGCTGCTCTCGCAGTCGGAACTGCAGGCCGACCTGCAGCGCGAGGCGGTACGTGCCAATGTCGTTTCGGATTGGGGATTGCTCGATACCGCCAAGGCGGTGATCAAATCCGACGAGGCGGCGGTGAAAGCGGCCGAGATCGCGCTCGAAGGCGTGCGCGAAGAGGCGCGCGTCGGGCAGCGCACGACTCTCGACATCCTCAACGCCCAACAGACGCTGCTCAACGCCCGCGTGAGCCTCGTCTCGGCGCAGCGCGACCGGGTCGTCGCCTCCTATGCGACATTGGCCTCGATCGGCGAGCTTTCCGCCGCCAACATCGATCTCGATGTCCAGCAATACGATCCGACCGTCCATTTCGACCAGGTAAAGGACAAGTGGTTCGGGCTGCGTACGCCCGACGGGCGCTGATCCAGCGTCCGGCGGCGAACCGGCAAGAGCATGGAATTGTTGGCGCTTGTTAGGCGCCCTGCGCCACGACCCCGGGCGGTTGCCGCACCCAAAAGCGGAGAAGAATCCGACCGCCCTATCAGAAATCTAAGGAACCTGCTCTAGTTATGCGTTATGCGAATCAGCGCGGCCTGCGCAATGCTCAGGAATCAGTTCTGGGCGCGGTGCGCCTTGGAGTAGAAAGCGCTACAGGATGAACGCGCCGAACTCCCTTTCCCCGGACCAGCAAGAGATCGAGAGCAAGGCCTCCGAGCCCTCGATGGAGGACATACTCGCCTCGATACGACGCATCATCGCCGACGATCAGGTCGCGATGACGCGGCCAAAGTCAGAGCCGCAGAGCGACCCTCCCGCGCCGTCCGAGGCTGCGCCAAACTGGGACCTGCCCGTCGAGGCGCTGCGCGGTGAAGCGGCGAAGCCTGCGGCCGCATCTCAGCCCGCCGCCCCGGAGCCGTGCGAGGAGACGCCCGATGCCGTGGTCACCGCGCACCGCGAAACTGAGGTCAAACCCGCGATCCGCCGGATTGTAGGACCTGAAGATTTCGCCGCGCTCGCACGCGAGATGCGGCCGAACCGGCAGCGTCCTGCGTCGGCCAAGCAAGCGCCGGATCCGCTCGTCTCGCCGGCGACCGATGCGGCGGTTTCCGCCTCGTTCAACACGCTCGTCGCCAGCCGTTTTCTTGCCTCGGACGAGCACATCGAGGACATGGTCCGCGACATGCTCCGGCCGATGCTCAAGGCTTGGCTCGACGATAATTTGCCGATCCTGGTCGAACGGCTGGTGCGCGCCGAGATCGAACGGGTCGCGCGCGGCGGCCGCTGAGCCGGGGCTTGCGCTTGGCAGCGTTGACTTCGCGCTTGCCCTTGGCTTTCTAGGCGGCGATCCGGTACGCCGGAAGCCGCGGTTCTCCTTCATGGACAAGATCTTCGATCCCGCAACGGTGGAACGCCGGATTTCGGCGCTTTGGGAAAAGGCGCAGGCGTTTCGCGCCGGCCGGCCGGAGCGCCGATCGGCGCCGCCGTTCTGCGTCGTCATTCCGCCGCCCAACGTGACCGGGGCGCTGCATATGGGCCACGCGCTCAACAATACGCTGCAGGACATTCTTTGCCGCTTCGAGCGGATGCGCGGCAAAGACGTGCTTTGGCAGCCGGGCACTGATCACGCTGGCATCGCCACGCAGATGGTTGTCGAGCGGCAGTTGGCGGCGCGCGGAAGCCAAGGCCGCCGCGAATTGGGCCGTGAGAAATTCCTCGAAGAAGTCTGGCGATGGAAAGAAGAATCGGGCGGCGCGATCGTTCAGCAGTTGAAGCGGCTTGGCGCCTCTT
>JBOHJJ010000131.1:0-10660 GCA_050728495.1 Methylovirgula sp. | reverse complement strand
TCTGGGTCGGCAACGACGACAATTCGCCGACGAAGCGGGTCTCGGGCGGCGGTCTGCCGGTGGAGATCTGGTCGAGGTTCATGCGGGTCGCGCATCGAGGCGTACCGCCGCAAGGATTGCCGGGCGGCATTTGGCGAGGACCCAGCGCCAACCCCGTCGCGAGCCTATTCAACTTCTTCGCCAGGCCGACCCAGAACCGGGCTGCGGCGCCGAGCCCCCAGCCGATAGCAGTTGGGCCAACGCGCAGCCCCCCCAGCAATCCCCACGACGACGGCGGCCTCCTGCCACCGGCCTCGATCCCCAACGGCGGCGAAGCAGCGGGCGACGACAAACCCTTCTTCGGGCTGTTCTAGATCGCAAAAAGGCCGGACCTCAGGTCCGGCCTTGCATGGCAGCGGTCCAACCCCGAAACTAATGCACACTCACCGTCTGCAGCTCATGCTGCAAAGCGTTGGCCAGCGCAGCGTCGCGCGAATCGGTGAGCACGATTGGTACGCCGTCGGCGCCGAGCAGCGCAAAAAGCTGCAAGCCGGGTTGGATCGGCGGCGCCTGCGGGAAAAGCTTGCTCACCTCTTCCGAACGCAGCGCGCGCACGTAAGCGAGCGAACCGCCGCCCAAGTGGGCGAATTGCTCTTCGCTGAAAGGCGGGGATTTGGTCTGATCCAACTTGTTCTGGTCCAACATTGTCACTCCTTTTGCGGTCTCTCCAGAGACCCGCTCGGATCGGATGCGAACCGTCAGTCTCGCATCATGATATCGATCTTCTTAACCAATCGTGCCGGTTCGGGCCGGATCAAATCGACGGTGAGCAGCCCGTTGCAAAGATCAGCTGCGGCCACGTGCATTCCATCGGCGAGCAGAAACACGCGCTGAAACTGGCGCGCGGCAATGCCGCGATGCAGAAAGTGGCGCTCCTTCTCCTCCTTCTGTCGGCCGCGGATGACGAGCTGTCCTTCCTCAACCGTGACCTCCAGTTGGTCGCGGAGAAAGCCGGCCACCGCCAACGTGATCCGGAGCCGTTCAGCTTGCGTATCCGTTTCGGCAATCCGCTCGATATTGTACGGCGGATAGCCGTCGGCAACACGGGTGACCCGATCGATAGCTCGTTCGAACTCCTCGAACCCGAGCAGAAATGGGGAATGGACCGTCCGCGACATCAGCGAAGCCTTCCGGCCTTCGGGATGGAGGCCCGTGATGGCGCCTCCTAGCGGAAATATGGAGATTTGGCGGCGTTGTTCAAGCCCGCGGGGAGCTAGGCTTGGGACGGAAACGCCTGTCCAATCCGTCGGATCCGAACGCTACATCGCGGTCGGCAAGACCCGGTCCGGAGGCCGGTGCCCGTCCATGAAAGTTTTGATGTTGACTATGACTTTCTCGCCCATATCGATGCGGCCTTCGCGGGTTGCCGAACCCATATGCGGCAGCAGCGTCACCTTGCCGGCATTGGCAAGCTTGATGAGTTTCGGCGAGATCGCCGGCTCATGCTCGAATACGTCGAGGCCGGCGCCGGCGAGTTCGCCGTTCTCGAGCATCTCGGCGAGCGCGTCTTCGTCGATGATCTCGCCGCGCGCCGTGTTGACGACGATGGCCTGCGGGCGAAGGTATTTGAGGCGCCGCGCCGAAAGCAGATGGTAGGTGGCGGGGGTGTGCGGACAGTTGATCGTGACGACGTCCATACGCGCCAACATCTGGTCGAGCGACTCCCAATAGGTTGCCTCGAGCGCTTCCTCGATCCCCGCGGCCACCCGGCGGCGATTGTGGTAGTGGATCTGCAGGCCGAAAGCGAAGGCGCGCCGGGCTACCGCCTGGCCGATCCGCCCCATGCCGACGATGCCGAGCCGCTTGCCGGTGATCCGGGTGCCGAGCATCCAGGTCGGCGACCAACCGCCCCAGGTTCCCTCGGGAATGACCTTGGCACCTTCGACCAGCCGCCGCGCCACCGCGAGGATCAGCGCCATTGTCATATCAGCCGTATCTTGCGTCAGAACGCCCGGTGTATTGGTGACGGTGATACCGCGTTTCGTCGCCGCCGGGACATCGATGTTATCGACACCATTGCCGAAATTGGCGATGAGCTTGAGCTGCGGGCCGGCTTTCTCGATCAAGGCTGCGTCGATCCGGTCCGTGACGGTCGGCACGAGCACGTCGGCGATGCGCATCATCTCGGCGAGTTCGGCTTCGCTCAGCGGATCGTCGTCGAGGTTGAGGCGCGCGTCGAAAAGCTCGCACATGCGGGTTTCGACGACATCCGGCAATTTGCGCGTAAGAATAACGAGCGGCTTCTTTTTGCCCATTCCTCATTCCGTCATTGAAGGCGCAAGCGAATCCTTAACCCGCCTCTGCGGGTGGCCTCGAGCATATCGATCCAGGCGCGGATTCCACAAGGTTTCGGAACTCCGCCGGCTCCGGACCGTCGCGCGGCCCGCGAGCTCGCAGCCTGACAAGAAGCGGGCGCACTGCATCCGCGCGCCTCTCTAGCAGATGGCTATCCAAACACAAGAATGGCAAGAATCAATGACCGCCGGAGAGTGATTCGGGCCGGCGCCCCGGAACGGTTGTTGCAGAGCGCGCCGGGCAGCCATTACGGCCATGTTTGGCGCAAAATCGACGTGCATAGCGGCATGGCCGCGCCGAATCGCGCCTCGCATCGGGCCCTGATGGGCTAGCGGGAAAGAAGGAGGCAAGTCGCGTTGAAGCAAATGAAGATGTGGCGCGCTCGCCGAGGCGGGCGGATCGCTGACGTGGGTTGGATATGCGGGCTCTGCTTCATCTTGTGCGGCGCCGTTCCACCAGGGTACGCGCAAACCGCCGCCCAGCAAGGCGAGCAGGTCGGTAGCGTCAGTGGCTTGCCGCTACCGCGTTTCGTCAGCCTCAAATTCGACCGAGTTCATTTGCGCGAAGGCCCGTCCAAGGACCACCGCACAACCTGGATCTACGAACGGCCCGGCCTGCCGATCGAAATCACCGCGGAATATGGTACTTGGCGCAAGGTGCGCGACTCGGATGGCACCGAGGGCTGGGTACAGCACACCGTTCTTTCCGGGCGCCGCACCGCGGTTGTCGCACCATGGAAGAAGGACAAGGTCTTCACCCTCTATTCGCGTCCTGCCAAGGATTCGCAACCGGTGGCGCGCCTGCAAACCGGCGTCATCGCCAGCGTCCGCTCGTGCAACGGCAAATGGTGCAAGATTTTCGGGGAAGGATTCGACGGCTATATCGAGCAGACTCTGCTCTGGGGCGTCTATCCCAACGAGAAGGTCGACTAAACGCCTCAGTCTTCCGGGCGCAGTCTCACGACCACTTCGACGCGATTGATTTTGGTGCCCTTCGGCGGCTCGGGCAACCGCGTCAGATCGACCGCTACGCGCGGGATGTCGATCAGCGTGTTGCTGCCTTCGATCAAGAAATGATCGTGATGCGAGATGTTCGTGTCGAAATAGGCCTTCGACCCGTCGACGGCGACTTCGCGCAACAGGCCGGCCTCGGTAAATTGGTGCAGACAGTTGTAGATGGTGGCGAGGGAAACGGGCACGCGCGAGCCTTGCGCCTCTTCGAGCAGCGTCTCGGCGCTCACGTGTCGACCGCCTTTGCTGAACAAAAGCCAGCCCAGTGCGACGCGCTGTCGCGTCGGCCTCAGCCCCGCAGCGCGCAGCTTCATGCGCAGGTCATGCACCGGGCAGCCCGCCAAGGGCGTCGGATGCCCGGCTTGGCTCGGTTTGGGGGTAGTTTCGTTCATCGTTTTGCCAGCACTCGCAGACATCTCACTGTCATCAACTTGGGGATCGGGGAAAGATACGACAAGTTCACGCCCCGACAAAGGTTTAATTGATTTGCACGGATTTGCGGGGGGAAGCAAAGGTGCCGCAAACCTGGGTCTTTTCCAGACAAGCGCGCAGGCGGCGTTTTTCCAAAGCGATATGCGAACCGGCATTCATAATTCCAGTTTAGCGCGCTTGCTGCACCGCAACCGCACGAACTACCGGCTCTCTTTGCCTTCCTCTTGCGACGCCGGCGCAATCGTCCCTATCTTGAACTCTGGGCGCGAAACCGGTTCGTGCATTCGGCCTTGGCCGAGGAGCATTGGACCGCTTCCGGGATGCCGCGGCCTATGCTAGAAGCCGCAAACTTTGCTCGCGTCGCTGCGCCGCCTGCGGGGCGAGCACCTTGAGAGTACGACAGCACGATGGGCGAGCGACGCTCCAGCTACGACTACGAGGATTTGATCGCCTGCGGGCGCGGCGATCTTTTTGGTCCCGGCAATCCGCAATTGCCGCTGCCGCCGCTACTGATGTTCGACAAGATCGCCGATATTTCCGAGCAAGACGGGGTCTATGGCAAAGGCACAATTCGCGCCGAGTTCACGATCAAATCCGACCATTGGTTCTTCGGTTCGCATTTCAAAGGCGATCCGGTCATGCCGGGTTGTCTCGGCCTTGACGCGTTGTGGCAATTGCTTGGATTTTATCTCGGCTGGCTCGGCTTGCAGGGACGCGGCCGGGCGCTTGGCGTCGGCGAGGTGAAGTTCACCGACCAGGTTCTGCCGACCGTGAAAAAGGTCATTTACGGGGTCGATCTGAAGCGCGTATTCAATACCAAACTGGTGCTCGGCATCGCCGATGGCTGGCTCGAGGCCGACGGGCGCCGCATCTATGAAGCGACCGATCTCAAAGTCGGCTTGTTCAAGGCCGCGATTGCGGCCTGAACCCACCCAAGCTGCGGCCAGGAGGCAAGAATGAGACGGGTCGTCGTCACCGGAATGGGCATCGTTTCCGCGATCGGAAACAATACTCAGGAGGTGCTTGCTTCTCTGCGCGAAGCAAAATCCGGGATCGTGAGAGCCGACAAATACGCCGAGCTCGGCTTTCGCAGCCAAGTGCACGGCGCGCCGCGTCTCGACCCGGAAGACATGATCGACCGGCGCGCCATGCGCTTCCATGCCGCCGGCACGGCTTGGAACCATGTCGCCATGGACCAAGCCATTCGGGACGCCGGCCTCTCCACCACGGAGATCTCCAACGAAAGAACCGGCATGATCATGGGGTCCGGCGGCCCCTCGGTACGAACTCTCGTCGAATCGGCGGACACGGCGCGCAGCAAGGGTCCCAAAAAGGTTGGCCCCTTCGCCGTTCCCAAAGCCATGTCCTCGACCGCTTCGGCGACGCTGTCGACGTGGTTCAAGATCAAGGGCGTCAGCTATTCGATCTCTTCCGCCTGCGCGACCTCCAACCACTGCATCGGCAACGCCTACGAGATGATCCAGTACGGCAAGCAGGACATCATATTCGCCGGCGGATGCGAGGAGCTTGACTGGAGTCTGTCGGTGCTATTCGACGCCATGGGCGCCTTGTCCAGCGCCTATAACGACAAACCAAGCGTTGCATCCCGCGCCTATGACAAGAATCGCGATGGTTTCGTCATCGCCGGCGGGGCTGGCGTGCTGGTGCTGGAGGAACTGCAACATGCTCGGGCTCGCGGTGCCAAGATCTACGCGGAAGTGGCGGGCTATGGCGCGACCTCAGATGGGCACGACATGGTGCAGCCCTCGGGGGAAGGCGCGGTACGCTGCATGCACATGGCGCTCGAGGGGACCAAAGTGCCCATCGACTACATCAATCCGCATGCGACTTCGACGCCGGTCGGCGACCTACGCGAGATCGAAGCGATCCGTACCGTGTTCGGCGACCGCGCGCCGCCGCTTTCCGCGACCAAATCTCTGACCGGACATTCGCTCGGTGCGACCGGCGTTCAAGAGGCGATCTACTGCCTGCTCATGATGCAGAGCGGCTTCATCTGCGCGAGCGCCAACATCGACGAGCTCGATCCGGCATTCGCCGACATGGATATCGTGCGCAAACGCCGCGATGGTCTCGCTCTGCGCGCCGTGCTGTCCAACTCGTTCGGCTTCGGGGGCACCAATGCGTCGATCGTCTTGAAACAAGTCGATGCCTGATCAGCGGCGCGCGCTGATGCGCGGCAAACGCGGCCTCGTTATGGGCGTCGCCAACGATCACTCGATCGCCTGGGGCATCGCGAACGTACTCCACGACGAAGGCGCCGAGCTTGCCTTCACCTATCAGACCGCGGCGCTCGGCAAGCGCGTCAAGCCGCTGGTCCAACGCCTCAATCCCTCGCTCGTTCTGCCCTGCGATGTTGAGGATCCGTCGAGCTTCGATGCGACCTTCGCGGCGCTGCAACGCGTTTGGGGATCGCTCGATTTCGCCGTCCACTGCATCGCCTATTCGGATCGGTCGGAACTGCGCGGCCGCTATGCCGACACGTCACGCGAGAATTTCCAGCGCACCATGCTCATTTCCGCCTTCTCCTTCACGGAGATGGCCAAACGCGCCGCCAAGCTGATGCCGAAAGGCGGGGCATTGTTGACGCTCACTTTCGGCGGCTCGACCCGGGTGATGCCGAACTACAATGTGATGGGCGTCGCCAAGGCGGCGCTTGAGTCGAGCGCGCGTTATCTCGCCGTTGACTTCGGGCCGCAAGGGATCAGGGTCAATGCAATTTCAGCCGGGCCGGTGCGTACGTTGGCCGGTGCCGGCATTGCCGACGCCCGATCAATGTTCAATTTCCAGAAAGCGCATTCTCCGCTGCACAGGGCGGTTACGATCGAGGCGATCGGGCGCGCCGCGCTCTATCTTCTCTCCGATCTCTCAAGTTGCGTTACCGGAGAGATCCATTATGTCGATTCCGGCTACAATATCATGTCGATGCCACAGCCGGATCGCTTGAAAGCGCACGAGGCAATCGCGCCGGACGTGGCGGGGAATTCTTGAGCAAATGCGGCTCTATTCGGAAAATCAATCGCCGTTCTCGGCGCCCGTTAGGATCGCAATCTACGCCAAGGCGCTCGACGTTGAGATCGTCGCGCCGCCGGGCGGCTTACGCTCGGCCGAATATCACCGCATCAATCCGCTCGGCACCATTCCTTGCCTGATGCTCGACGACGGCACGCGCCTGCCGGAGTCCTCGGCGATCATGGAATATCTCGAAGAAAAGTTTCCCGATCCGCCGCTACTTCCGGTGAGCCCCGAAGCGCGCGCCCAAGTACGTCTGCTGCAGCGCATTGGCGAACTTCACATCACGACCCAGACCGTCGAGCTCGCGCAACTGCCTGGCGCCGCCGGCGACGAGGCGACGGCCAATCGCTTGACGAGGATCGTTCGTGGGCTTTCCGCTCTGCAGAACATCCTGGCAGGCGATGCGTTCGCGGTCGGCCCGCATTTGACGCTTGCCGACTGCCAGCTTGCGCCGGCGCTCTTCCGCGTGCCGCGCGTGGTCGGTGCTTTCATGAACCGAGATTTGATCGGCGCCTATCCGAAGGTCGCACGCTACGTCGAGACAAGCCGCCGCCATAAAGCGGTCGCCCGCGTGCTCGAAGAAATGCGGGCGGCATTGGCCTGAGCGCATCCCACTTTCATCCGCGCCACGATTTCAGCTACGCTTCGTCGGTAGACCCGATGATTCGTCGCCCTTGAACGTGACCGTGGCCGGTTTAACACACACAGGAAACTTTAAGGCCCGGCTGCCAGTTAAAGAGGCGGCGCCGCTTTTTCCCCTTCATCAAGGCGCATTCAGCGGTTCCGTGATGGTGGAGACGTTTCTGAACGGACCCGTCGAATTTAGCAGGTAGGCTCATGCATCTTGTTAGTCGTCGTGCCGTGCTCACCGGGGCTTCGGCCGCGGGTCTGTCGCTTACTCTTGCGGGCTGTGTCGCGACCAATACGCCCAGCCCGATCGCTGAGGCGAACGCCGGTCCGCCGGAATCGCCCCTCTCGCCCGAAAGCGACGAGAGCTATTCGGGCATGTATGGCGCGGTGACGGGCGAGCCTTATCCGATCCCCGCCGTCAAGCTCTCGGAACTCGACCCGGCGTTTCTGCGAAAGGAGATCGCCTATCAAACGGACGAGGTGCCGGGCACGATCATCGTCGATCCGGCGAGCCACTATCTCTACCACGTGTTGAGCGGGGGCAAGGCGATGCGCTACGGCGTCGGCGTCGGGCGCGAAGGTTTCGCCTGGTCCGGCATTGCCGTGGTTCACGAGAAGCAGGAGTGGCCCGACTGGTATCCGCCGCCGGAGATGTTCGCGCGCGAGCCAGAGATCAAGAAAGACATGTCGCAACTGCAGAGCGGGCTCGGGATGCCCGGCGGTGCCGACAATCCACTCGGCGCGCGGGCCATGTATCTCTGGGAAGGCAACAAGGACACGCTTTACCGCATTCACGGCACCAACGAGCCCTGGACGATCGGCAAGAGCGTGTCTTCTGGCTGCATTCGGATGATCAATCAGGACGTGATCAATCTCTATCAGCAGACGCCGGTCGGCACCAAAGTAGTCGTGCTCGGGCCGGGTGTCGTTGGCTGAAGCGCCTGCGTCCGAGCGCTTATTCATGTGGGCGAGCGGATTTCGCTGCCACATTCGCGCCAATACGTAGCCCTGGAGGTAGTGGTACAGTTTGAAATCGGGCGGCTCGCGTCCTGCGCTGACTAATGGCATAATGCCTGAATGATAGAAAAGCGCCTCAAACGCCCCCGCGATCCCGTCCAGCTTGGCAAGCTCATCGGCGACATTCTCACCGGCCAGATTGAGGATGCGACCCCGACAACTCCCATTGATCCCGATAAAGACCAAGCCGCCGTCAGCTTAGGCCGCAAGGGCGGCTTGAAGGGCGGCCGCGCGCGTGCCGATTCGCTGACTCCCGCCGAGCGCAAGAAAATAGCACGAGATGCCGCCAAAAAGCGGTGGGGCCGGAAATAGAAACGCCGTCTTAAAGCCCTTCTCTAACAGTCAAAAACTCTCTCTTTCTCCCGCCCATAAACTCAATTCTTGCATCGCATCCTCTCTCGTTTTATACGCGGGTCCTCTTGAGTCGCGAACTAGCGAGACTGACGATGGCTGCGAGAAATGATGTTCTCTTAACTCTTGCCCAGGTAGATACTTGGCAAAAAGAGAGGGATGCTCTTGAGAGAGACATTCGGGAAAAATCCGAATCTCTTAGAAAAATCAAAATCAAGCTTGAGGCTGCCGAAATCTTCGCTGGCGAACCACCGGCAACGCGCCAAGTCACGAACGGCCACGCCGCTCCTGCTAATGAAGCGCCCGAATCAGCGCCAGGCGCAAAAGACGAAGAGGCTGAAGCCGAATCAGTTGCCGATATTTTCTGCGCCGATATGCGGAAAACTGGCGCTTCGCTCAAAGTTGCTCAGGTCCGCAAACGCCTCGAAGCTCTAGGATTCGCGGATATGATCCGCCAAAAGCCAAACTACGTTTATGGTCTTGTGTATCGGCTTACGAAGAGCGGCCGGCTATTGCGGCGCGGTTCAAGATACCGAGCCGCGCCAATCGGGTCTCCGGAAGGGGAAACGGAGGCCGTGGGGGCCTCCGTCCGTCACTAATCATCTTGGAAAGTGTAGCAGCCCTTTAGCAGAGGGCTCGAAAGGCAGGTGGTATATGGCGATAAGCTGAGCGTATCCCCACTAACCCTGCGCCGGGGCCGAAAGGCTTTGGCGCAGGGTGCATATCACTTTTGAGCCAGTTTTGGAATCCCCCTTAAACTGTTAGATTATGCTTGACCGAACAGGCATGATAGTGCATTATCATGTCTATGAACAAGCTCCCTCCCGAGAAACGCGCTCAAGCCCTTCAAATGATGGCGGAAGGCATTTCGCTCCGGGCTATGACGCGCCTTACCGGAGTTAGCCGCACTACGCTGCTCAAGCTCCTGGAAGATGCTGGACAGGCATTTTCCGAATACATGGACCGCACGCTCGTCAATCTTCCTTGCAAGCGCGTGCAGGTCGATGAGGCGTGGGCATTTTGCTACGCCAAGCAAAAGAACGTAGCGTCCGCCAAGGCCGCGCCGGAAGGCGCTGGCGACATCTGGACATGGGTTGGGCTCGACGCCGACACGAAACTGGTAGCATCCTTCTATATCGGCGCCCGTGACAGTGAAGCGGCGATGATCTTTATTGACGATCTGGCGAAGAGGCTTGCCAATCGCGTTCAATTAACGAGCGACGCGCACCGGCCATATCTTGAAGCAGTCGAAGGCGCGTTCGGCGCCGACATTGACTACGCCATGCTGGTCAAGGTTTATGGCGCGGCACCGGAAAGCCAGCGCCGCTACAGCCCGGCAATTTGCACCGGCGCAAAGAAACATCGCGTCGAAGGCAATCCAGATCCGAAGCACGTAAGCACGTCATTTGTAGAGCGCAGCAACCTTTCAATCCGCATGGGCAACCGCCGGATGACTAGGCTCACAAATGCCTTCTCCAAAAAGGCCGCCAACCATGCGCATATGATGTCGATCTATTTTATGCACTACAATTTCGTGCGCATCCATCAGACACTCAAAATTACCCCTGCAATGGCCGCTGGCGTATCTGCAAAACTTTGGGAAATGTCTGATATGGTGAAAGTCTTAGAAGATTGGGAAGCGAGCCAGCGGTGAGCAACGCGCTTTACTACGGCGACAATCTCGCCGTGCTTAGAGAGAGTATCGCGACCGAGACCGTTGATCTGATTTAGTCGTCCGTGAACTTTCCGATTTTCAGGCGACTTGAAGTCTGAGCGGCGCGACGAGGGCTACCAGGATTGCGCGCAACAAAAGCCTCAGCCAGTTGAGCAGGAGGCGGAAGTTGTAGCCGACG
>JBOHJJ010000130.1:0-23081 GCA_050728495.1 Methylovirgula sp. | reverse complement strand
TCTCTCAAAAGCGCGAAGTTGTGAGGGCCTCCCAGCCATTCCTCAACTTGATGCGAGAACTTGTTAAGTGCCGCCTCCGACGCCTCAATTGAGAGCTAAGATCGGAAGTCGCCTCGCTTTTCTTTGGAAATAAAGAACGAGAACCTGCCGAACACCACGGGACTTCTTCCCGATCGCCTCCGGGACCATTTCCCGATCGCTCCAGATGCGCAGCCGCGGAATTTCTTCGCGAGATCCGCAACCGATTGCAGAAAAAGTGCGGAAGCGGACAAGGAATCCCTGCGCCTCTTCAGCAAATCCCCAGCATGGCGGATTAAAAACTTTCGCCTCTCATTCTTGCGCCGCGCCTTGCGGAGGCGGAACGCCGGGTGCCGGAGCGGGTGCGGGTGCCGGAGCGGGTGTGGGACGCAAATCCGATGTGATCGTGGAATGATCCGAACCGACGAGCTGGATCCGCACTAACGTGTCGCCGTCAAACCACAGATCGCGATGCAGAGCACCCGTAATTTTGTAGTGATGCGCTTGGATCGTCGCGCCATTCTGCACGAGCGATTGATCGCCAAGATCCGCGACTTTGATCGACACCGGTTGGCCGGTTTCCGTATCGAGCATATCGGTGCGGTTGACGAAATCTTTGTTCCACCAACTCGCCGGAACGAGATCGGGAGCGGCTTCGCTGTGCGTTCCATCGACGTCGAGTTCGATCTTGTCGTTGTCGGCGACCGCCGACACGTTGTGTTTGGTACCGTTGTCGTCGGTGTAGGCTTTGTAGGAAACGAATTTGCCGCCGGTCCAAGTTTCGGTGGCGGAATGCTCGAAATGATAGGCCTGGATGAACATCACCACGACCGAGATATGCGTCGTGAATTTGACGTTCGTCGTATCGCCCGCTCGGTCGATCTCGACGATCTCAGTGCCGATCTTGCTACCGTCGCGAAGTATATCGAAGCAATGCCGATCCACGGAGGGCGCCTGCGAGGGAACGGGCTCGGCAGCAACCGGAGCGATCGCTAACGCGAAAAGGCCGAGAAAAATGGGATGCTTTCCGAGCATTATCGTTCTCTCGCAACAGCCTTGCCGCCCCAACCCCATCACGAAAGCCCCGGCAGACCGACCGGCTTAGGCCGCCCGAATCGCCGAAGACGGGTGGCATATTCCCGGAAATCTTGCCGATTTTCGGCCCAATCGGGCGCGGATTTGCGGCAAATTCGGTGCGGCGCGTCGACCCGCCGCGTTTAATCTAGGGTTGTCCTTGCCAGGAAGCGAGCGCTTCAGCGATTGCGCGGTCGCCCGAGGCGTTTTTTTCGAACGTCAGTTTGGCGACGCGCCCGTTCGCAAGCAAAATTGGAATGTCGAACCATTCCCGGTCTTTGATCAATTCAATATTGGCCGGTTCGGCACTACCCCGGTTGAGCCCGACGAGAAACGAATTGGCCATGATCGGCACCAGGCTGCCCTGCAGCGGTTCGCCGTTCGGGCTGTCCTCGTTGCGCAATTGCGGAAGGCTGATCTGCTTAATGCCGCCGGTTGGACTGTCGGGGGCAATCGTGAACACGATCGTTATCGTATGCGACGCAGATAGGCTCGGATCGGTATTCTTTTGGATCTCCAGGCTCGCCTTCAACTTGTCCTCGGGAACGTCAATGTCGGCGCGAACGGCGGTCTCCGGCTGACCGGCATCGTTGCTGACGTTTTCCAGCCGCCAGATCACCGTGCCGACGTAGGTTTTCACTTTGCTCTGCACCTCCGGCGCTTCGACGAGCAGCGCGGCACGATAGGCGATGGGAAGGTTGGCGTTTTCGGCCGGCGCGGAACTTGTCGCTGTTTGCGTCGAAGCCGCAGCCGGTTTCGAAGCCGCGGGCGGCGTCGAAGCGACGGCCGATGTCGGAGCGACGGCAGGCTTCTGCGCAGGCTGTTGCGAAGCTATGCCGCCGACTCGTTTAACGATCTTGCCGCTTTGTTGGGCTGGGCTCTGCACGGCGGATTTGAACGCGCCAAAATCTTCCGGCCGGTCGCGCAGCTTCCAGGCCGCCGCGGCGACCATCGCCACGACCACGACCACGACGGAGACGACGATCCACACCCGCCGGCTCTGCGGCGCCTCGTCGCTTCCTGGACGCGGTGCCAGCGGACGCACGGCGTCGGGCCGCGTGAATTCGGAGCGCGCCGATGGCCCTTCGTGAGGCGCAGCGGCGCGACCGTTGATCCGTGCGGGCTCGATTTCGGCCGGTGGACCTTTTGTTGCGCCATCGCGTAGCGTGGCGGCGGCGGCTGTTGTGTTGCTGCGACGCGACGCAGCGCGCGACGACATCGCCGCTTTCCAATCCCCAAGGTTGGGAGTTTGCGCTGGTGGCGCAAGCTGCGGCTCGCGGCGCGGCCCGGCGGCGGCCGAGCCACTCGCGGCGGCCAATTCGGATTCGAGGCGGGCCACCGCCGTGTCGAGTGCTTGGGTCTCGCGTGCGATATCCGCTTCCGGGATAGGCGGCCGAAGATGCTGCAATTGTGCGACGAGCGCTTTGCGGGCCCGCTCGTAAACCGCGCGCCGGCTCTCTAGCGTAGAATTCGGCAGGCCGGCGACCGCCTTCGCAAGCAACGGATAATATTCAGCCATCGGGCGTTAAGACCATTCCTCGTTGGGGACGTCAACTGGGGCATGCCGGCGCGCCACATGATCGGCGCATCTCGGGCAGGCAGCGAGTCTAGCGATCTTGGAATGGATTATGAACCAGAATTGTGTCTTCTCGCTCGGGGCTGGTCGAAAGTAGCGCCACCGGCGCTTCGATCAGCTCTTCAATGCGGCGCACATATTTGATGGCCTGCGCCGGAAGATTGGCCCAGGAGCGCGCCCCGGCGGTCGTCGCCTTCCAGCCTTCGATCGACTCGTAAATTGGCTCGAGGCGCGCCTGTGCCGTTTGGCTCGCCGGCATGCGAGCGATGCGCGTGCAGTCGAGCAGATAGCCGACGCAGACTTTGATTTCGTCGAACCCGTCGAGGATATCTAGCTTGGTCAGGGCAATTCCGTCGATGCCCGAGGTCTTGACCGCCTGCCGCACGAGAACCGCATCGAACCAGCCGCAACGCCGGCGACGCCCCGTATTCACGCCATATTCCCGGCCGCGATCGCCAAGCAATTGGCCGACGCCGTCGTGAAGCTCGGTGGGAAACGGGCCGCCCCCGACTCGCGTCGTATAGGCCTTGGCGATCCCGAGCACATAGCCGATCGCCTTGGCGCCGACGCCTGCGCCGGTTGCGGCCGCGGCGGCAACCGTGTTCGATGAGGTCACGAAGGGATAGGTGCCATGATCGATATCGAGAAGCGCGCCTTGCGCGCCTTCGAACAGGATGCGTTTGCCTTCGCGGCGATAGGTTTCAAGAAGATCCCATGTCGCATCCATGAACGGCAGGATTTTCGGAGCGACCGTCAGGAGCTCGTCGCGCAGCGCCGAAGCGGAGACGGGTTCGAGCCCCAATCCGCGCCGCAAGGGTTCGTGATGGGCGAGCAGCCGGGCGATCTTCTCGTCGAGTGCGCCGGGATCGGCAAGGTCCATGAGCCGGATCGCACGGCGTCCGACTTTGTCCTCGTAGGCCGGCCCGATGCCGCGCTTCGTGGTGCCGATCTTGAGGGCGCCGGTGGTCGCTTCCTCGCGGTGGGCATCGAGCTCCCGATGTAGCGAAAGGATCAGAACGACATTCTCGGCGATCTTGAGATTTACGGGCGAGACCGCCACGCCTTGCGCTTCGATCCTGGCGATTTCGGCGACGAGATGATACGGGTCGAGCACGACGCCGTTGCCAATCACCGATAGCTTGCCGGGGCGCACGATTCCGGAAGGCAACAGCGCGAGCTTGAAAACATTGCCGTCGATGACGAGTGTATGGCCGGCATTGTGTCCGCCCTGGAAGCGCACCACGACGTCCGCTTCGAGCGACAGCCAATCGACGATCTTGCCCTTTCCCTCGTCGCCCCATTGGGCGCCGATCACCACGACGTTTGCCATCGGCTAGCGGCTCTCACGCGCGAAAACCCCGGCGCGGCCTGCAACGGCCGCACCGGGGCTCATTGCCGCAATGAGATACATGAGCGAGCAGCCGGAGTAAAGCCGAGAGGGTCGGGAACGGCGCACCCGCTCATCCACAATCCGCCGCCATTTGATTTCTCCAAAGCGCCTCTGGCGTGGTAGAGCGCTGGGTGGGAATTGGGAACCCATTCTGCGGAAGATGATGCGCGGATAAACGAACTCGGGACCCCGCCCGATATCGCGCATACCACCTCGCCTGGATGAAGCCGCCCATGATTTTTGTACGCTTTTTCGTGCCGCTGGCCGCCGTTCTCGGATTGCTCGCCTATATGCTGCTGCCGTTAACGGACCGGCTGTTCCTGCATTGGGCCCAAGCCGACCTCGAAATGCGCTCAAAATTAATCTTTTCCGCGCTCCAGGACGACTTGCCGGACCTTTTCACGGGTCACGCCGATCGCGTGACGGCGCGGTTCACGCAATTGGCGCAGGACGAAAAGCTGATCGGCATCGCTTATTGCCAAGATAAAGGTACGCCCCTTTATCGCAACAAGGACTTTCCTCCGGATATTTCATGTCCGGACACTGCGAGCGTCTCCAAGCCCGAATTCAGGGAAGAACAGACGATCGGTGACGAAGATGTGTTGGTCGCCACTTTCCCGGTCGTCGGTCCGAAGATTCCCGGCAGATCAATCGAGAAGGGCAGCCTCGTCATCGTCCATGATATGTCTTACGCGGAGCACCGCAGCATAGAGACACGACGATATCTCTTTTGGGCGGTGTTCGGCATCAGCGTGCTGGCGGCGCTGATCACGATGGTGATCGCCCGCATCACCTTCAGTCGTTGGGTGGTCGGTTTACGGAATTATGTGCGAACCGGAAAAGGGGCGCGCGGATTGCCGCCGGAAGCCTTGAGCATCAGCCGCGAGATTCAGCACCGCATACGGCAGATTGAGCGTGAGCAGAAGCGGCCATCTTCCTCAGACGCGTGTTGGTCGGCGGCGACATTGCATGAATTCGTCAGCAATCATCTGCCGTCGGAACAGCTCATCGCCGTCTCGTACCGGCAGCCTTACGCACATTGCAGAACAGACGAGGGCATCACCTGGTCGATGCCGGCTAGCGGACTCGTTACCGCCATCGAACCGATCATGCGGGCCTGCCACGGCACATGGGTTGCCGTTGCGACGAGCGACGCCGACCGGGCCGTCGCCGACGCGCAGGGCGCGATCATGGTCCCTCCCGACAACCCGAGCTACAGGCTGCGAAGAATTTGGCTTTCCGAAGCCGAGGAAGCCGGATTTTATGCCGGCTTCGCCAATGAGGGAATCTGGCCGCTTTGCAACATGGCCTATATCAAGCCGCGCTTTCGCGCTGCGGATTGGGAAATGTATCGGGCGGTCAACCAAAAATTTGCTGCCGCCATCATTGCCGAAGCAAAATCCCCTGCCCCCATCATCTTTGTCCAGGATTATCACTTCGGCCTGCTGCCTAAGCTGCTTCGGGAAAAGCTTCCGAATGCGCTCATCATCTGCTTTTGGCACATTCCGTGGCCGAACAGCGAGACCTTCGGCATCTTGCCTTGGCGCGGGGAGTTCCTGGACGGCATGCTCGCCGCCGACATTGTCGGATTCCACACGCAGTTTCTCTGCAACAACTTTCTCGACAGCGTCGATACGCATGTCGAAGCTCTGATCGATCGCGAGCACAACACGGTTCGGCATGGTCAAGACTTCTGCATGGTCAGGCCGTATCCGATATCGATTGCCTGGCCGGATTTCGAAGCGCTCGCCGTCCCCGAGGTCGCCGACTGCCGGAACGAGCTTGTCGATCGCCTTGGTATCGATCCAAAATCGAAGATCATCTTGGGCGTCGAACGGCTCGACTACATCAAGGGGATCCCCGAAAGGCTGCGCGCCTTCGGCATGTTTCTCGACAGAAACCCGGAGTGGCGCGGCAAAGTCTGCTTTGTCCAAGTCGCTTCGCCGTCGCGGTCGATCATTCGCGCCTATGCCGATGTCGACAATGAAATCGAGCAGATCGTCGCCGACCTGAACCGCAGATACGCCACGTATCGGTGGAAGCCAGCCCATTTCCTCAAGGAGAATTTCGGGCAGCCGGAGATCTACAGATTCTATCGGGGCGCCGACGTGTGCATCATATCATCGCTGCACGAAGGCATGAATCGGGTCGCCAAGGACTTCGTCGCGTCCCGCGACGACAACCGCGGCGTCCTCATTCTAAGCCAATTTGCAGGTTCGTCGCGCGAGCTCGTCGATGCGATCATCGTCAATCCGTATGACGAGGAGAGCATGTGTCGCAGCTTGCTGCGCGCGCTGACGATGGGCGAAGAGGAACAGGCAGCGCGCATCGAAAGCATGCGCGAGCATGTACGGTCGCACAATATTTTTGCGTGGGCGGCGCAAATCCTCACCGATTGCTCGATGCTGCATCGGCGCCGGCAACTCAACGACCTGTTGCAGGGGATGGATGGGCCGGCCAAGCAAGCGGGAATGTCAGCGGACGAAAACGTCGTTCATTGGCCGCTATCCGGGAAGAGCATAGCCCGCAATTCTTGAACGCACCGCGCTTTATGGCTTGGTCGGAGCGGAACCCCAGGGCCCGGGCGCGCCGGGCAGAGGCCCGGGCGCAGCGCCGGGCGGGCGTTCCTGACCCAACGTCGTCGTTAATGCCGTCAAGCCGGCCAGACCGCCGAGCTGCATCGATTCGACGGCCGTGCTCGGCACGATGACGATCGTCGCCTTGTCGCTCTTCAATCCCTCATAGAGCATGTTCATGGCGCGCAAATGAAATGCGACCGGATCGCCGGCATAGGTCCGCGCCGCTTCGGCGAACTTCTCCGCCACCTGGCGTTCCGAATCGCCGAGAATGACGCGCGCTTGGCGCTCGCGTTCCGCCTGGGCCTGCATCGACATCGCGTCCTCCAGGGCGGGCGGGATCAGCACGTCCTTGACTTCCACCGAGATGACATTGACGCCCCAGGGTTCGGTCCGCTCGTCGATGATCCGCTGCAGCTCGCCGCTGATCTTTTCCCGCCCTTCCAGCATGTCCGAAAGTATGGTCTTGCCGATGATGTCGCGCAGCGCGGTTTGCGCCGCCCAGTTGATGGCGCTGACATAATCTGCAACGTCGAGCGCCGCCTTCTGCGGGTCGACGACTTTCCAGAACAGCACCGCATCGACATCTACCGGCACTGTGTCCTTGGTGAGCGTTTTCTCGGCCCGGAACGTGCTCGTAATCACGCGCATGTCGATCCAATAGGCAACAGCCTCGATGATCGGGATGATGAAAAATAGGCCCGGACCCTCGACGGCGCGGAATCGGCCGAGCCGCAGAACGACGACCCGTTCCCACTGATTGGCGACTTTGACGGAGTAGGAGACGATATAGGCAAGGATCGCGGCGAGGACGGCGATCCACACGGCGTCTTCGTCGGCGCCAAGCGCGAAGCTGGAATAGGCAAGCGCCAAGCCGATCCCGAAAATGATGACGAAGATCAACCCTGGCAGCGCGCTGGATCTTCTCATTTCGGTGCGCTTTTCATGTCGGTGCCGCTGGGACGGAGACCAAAGTCCGACGACATATATTACGCGGCATTGCTTCGCATATCCAGCCACAACGCGTTTGGCCGGAGAATGCGCTACCGCTATACTTGCCGCTCGATGAGTATTTCCTTGATCTCGGCGATCGCCTTGGCGGGATTGAGGCCCTTGGGGCAGGCCTTGGCGCAATTCATGATCGTGTGGCAGCGGTAAAGCTTGAACGAATCTTCGACGTTATCGAGCCGCTCACTCGTTGCCTGGTCGCGCGAATCGCTCATCCAGCGGTAGGCTTGCAGCAGCACGGCGGGGCCGAGATAGCGGTCGCCGTTCCACCAATAGCTCGGACACGAGGTCGTGCAGCAGGCGCAAAGGATGCACTCATAAAGCCCGTCGAGCTTGGCGCGGTCGGCCGGCGACTGCCGCCATTCCTTTTCGGGAGGCGGCGTCACGGTCTGTAGCCACGGCTTCACCGAGGCATGCTGCGCGTAAAAGGCGGTGAGATCCGGCACGAGATCTTTGACAACCTCCATATGCGGCAGCGGATAGATGTTGACCGGCCCTTTGACGTCGGCGATCGCCTTGGTGCAGGCGAGCGTATTGGTGCCGTCGATGTTCATCGCGCAGGAGCCGCAGATGCCCTCGCGGCACGAGCGGCGAAAGGTCAGCGTCGGATCGGTCTTCGACTTGATGAGGATCAGCGCGTCGAGCACCATCGGCGAACATTCGCTGGTATCGACGAAATAGGTGTCGAGGCGCGGATTCTCCGCGTCGTCCGGATTCCAGCGATAGATGCGGAATTCCTTCAGCGGCGCGGCACTGACCGGACTCGGCCAAGTCTTGCCCTTCCGCACGCGAGAATTCTTGGGAAGGTTCAATTGGACCATTGTCCCGCCTTTCATGGATCCTTCCGCTCGCGAACGCGAGAAGGATCGTCTCAGTACACCCGCGCCTTCGGCTCTATATAGTGCATCTCATTGGTCATCGTATAGCTGTGCACCGGCCGGAAATCGATCGAGACGGCGCGTTTGTCGGGATCGATCGAGGCGAGTGTGTGCTTCATCCAATTCTTGTCGTCGCGCTCGGGATAATCCTCGCGCGCGTGCGCGCCGCGCGATTCGGTGCGGTTCAGCGCCCCATCCATGGTGACGACGGCTTGGATGATCAGATTGTCGAGTTCCATCGTTTCGACGAGATCCGAGTTCCAGATGAGCGAGCGGTCGGTCACCGAGATCTCGTCGCGCGCCGCCCAAACATCGTGGATGAGCTTCGAGCCCTCGGCGAGCGTCTCGCCGGTGCGATAGACGGCGCAATTATTCTGCATCACCTTCTGCATACGCAGCCGCAGTTCCGCCGTCGGAATGCTACCGTTCGCATAGCGGAAGCGATCGAGGCGCGCCAGCGCCGCGTCGGCGGAGTCGGGCGCAAGCGCCGCCTGCTCGGCGCCAGGCGTCACGATTTCGGCGGCGCGCAAGGCAGCAGCGCGACCGAAGACGACGAGATCGATCAGCGAATTCGAGCCGAGTCGGTTGGCGCCATGCACCGACACGCAAGCCGCCTCGCCGATCGCCATCAAGCCGGGCACGACCACATCCGGATCGTCTCCCCGCTTGATCACCACCTCGCCGTGATAATTCGTCGGGATGCCGCCCATGTTGTAGTGGACGGTCGGCAGGACGGGGATCGGATCCCGCGTCACGTCGATGCCGGCGAATATCTTGGCGCTCTCGGAAATTCCCGGCAGCCGCTCGTGCAGAATGTGCGGATCGAGATGGTCGAGGTGAAGATGGAGGTGATCCTTGTGCTTGCCGTAGCCACGGCCCTCGCGAATTTCGAGCGTCATGGCGCGCGAGACCATGTCGCGCGGCGCAAGATCCTTCACCGAAGGGGCGTAACGTTCCATGAAACGCTCGCCCTCGGAATTCGTCAGATAGCCGCCTTCGCCGCGCACGCCTTCGGTAATGAGGCAGCCGGCGCCATAGATGCCGGTCGGATGGAATTGCACGAATTCCATGTCCTGCAGCGGCAGGCCGGCGCGCAGCACCATGGCATTGCCGTCGCCGGTGCAGGTATGCGCGGACGTGCAGGAGAAGTAAGCGCGGCCATAGCCGCCGGTCGCGAGAATCACGAGTTGCGCGCGGAAGCGATGGATCGTGCCGTCGTCGAGCTTCAAGCAGACCACGCCACGGCAGCGGCCGTTCTCCATGATGAGGTCGATCGCGAAATATTCGACAAAGAATTCGGCGGAGTGGCGCAGAGCCTGCCCATAAAGCGTATGGAGCAAAGCGTGGCCGGTGCGATCGGCGGCGGCGCAAGTGCGCTGTGCCGGGGGGCCTTTGCCGAATTCCGTCGTCATGCCGCCGAACGGGCGCTGGTAGATGCGGCCATCCTCGGTGCGTGAGAATGGCACGCCCCAATGTTCGAGTTCATAGACGGCGGCAGGCGCGTTGCGGCACAAATATTCGATCGAATCCTGATCGCCGAGCCAATCCGACCCCTTGACGGTGTCGTATGCGTGCCATTTCCAATTGTCGGGCCCCATATTGCCGAGCGACGCCGCGATGCCACCTTGCGCCGCGACCGTATGCGAGCGCGTCGGGAAGACCTTGCTAATCGCCGCCGTGCGCAAGCCCGCCTCCGAGCAGCCGACGACGGCACGTAAGCCGGAGCCCCCCGCGCCGACAACCACCACATCGTAGTCGTGATCGGTGATCGGATAGGCGCGCCCGATCGTCGGCGAGGCGCCCGCCGCAAGCCCGACGGATTCATTCTCCAGCATCAGGTGAGACTCAGTTTAAGGACGGCATAAATGGCGGCAACGCCGAACCCGATGGAGAACATGACGTTGGCCATCAAGGTGTATCCTTTCAGACGCGCCGCGTGAACGTAATCGTCGATGATCGATTGCATGCCGAGTTTCATGTGGACGACGCTGACCAAAATGAAGAGCAGCATGAAAATCGCCGTGCATGGATGCGCGAACTGCGCCTTGATTCCCGCCTCGTCCTTGCCGGCGAGCAAAAGCACGATCCAGACGAAGGCGACGCCGAGCGGCAGTAATGCGACGTTGGTGAGCCGCATCCTCCAGACGTCGCGCGTGCCGGATTTCGCCGCACTAAGATGACGGATTCCGCTCGGCGTACTGCGGATCGAGTCGGGGTTGGTCATGACAATTCCTTTGCACACGCCGGGCTGCGTTCGCGCCTAGCCAAGCAAGTGAGCCGCAACGAACAGAATCACGGTGAGCGACAGACTGGCCAGAAGCGTGCCGAGCGCCAGCCATTCGCGCATCGGATCTTCGAAGCCGTAGCCGCTATCCCAGATCAGATGCCGGATGCCGCCGAAAAAATGATGCAAGAAGGCGAAGGTGAAGCCTAAGAGGATGAACTGGCCGAGCAGCGAATGCAGGAACGAGGCGGCCGTCGCAAACGTCGCCCCGCCCAAGGCAGCGGCGAGCAGATACCAGACGAGGAGGATCGTTCCGACGTAAAGCGCCGCGCCGGTGATGCGATGTGCGATCGACATCAGCATCGTCAGCATCGGGCGATAGATCGACAGATGCGGCGATAACGGTCGCCGCTTCGCAAGATTGCCGCCGTTGAAATCGGCCACCCGCTCTCTCCTTCCCCGAAAGAGGTCAAAACTGAGTAATACGCCGGCCGGCTTCATGCAATGCGACATTGTTCGTTGCGAGCTTCGAGTTATGCGCCGGCAAGCGCAGAGAGTGATACGAATTGAGGTGCGAGAACCAAGCTGCCGGTTTGCTTCAACAGAGGGCGCGGTCCTCTTGAAGAATCGAGGCAGGCGATGTGCACACGACCTGAGTTGCTGGCAGTCTTCGCAACCATGCGGCGTGAATGCTAGCTTCTGCGCGAGGCCGCGTTCGCGCGGCCTCTGTCCTGATCGAGCCTTGCACCCGGAACGGAGCGATTCGGTGCCGCGCTGCATTGAAAAAAACGCCGAATTACGCCATGTTAATGGGTGCCGTGGTACATCGCGGTGCGTCCAGGAAGATAGAGCTGAACGCCGGACCATTCCCGAATGAGGATCGAAGCCACTGATTCGTGTGATTTCCCGTGAGACGGTAGGTTTACCGTTTCCTCCGGCGCAAGGTTCGGTTGAACCTGACACCGGCTTTCTCGCTGAGACCGTTCTAGCGCGTCTCGAAGATGCCAAAGCAGAAGACGTCGTCTGCCTCGACCTGCATGGCAAGACTCCCCTCGCTGATACCATGATCATCGCCACCGGACGCTCCAACGTTCACGTCGGAGCGATCGCCGAACGCGTGATCCAAGGAATCAAAGACGCCGGACTCGGAAGCCCGCGCGTCGAGGGGCTGCCGCATTGCGACTGGGTTCTGGTCGATGCCGGCGACGTGCTCGTGCATCTGTTCCGTCCCGAGGTGCGCCAGTTCTACAACCTTGAGAAGATGTGGGGTAGAGATCGGCCCGGCGAACGGCACGCGGGCTGAACATCCGTGCGTCTTCTTCTCGTCTCGGTCGGACGAACCAAGGCCGGCCCGGAGCGGGAGCTGATCGAGCGTTATCTCAAACGCGCCGCGGCGGCGGGGCGCGGGCTCGGGCTCAACGTCGAGCACCGCGAGATCGAAGAAAGCCGAACGCGCCGTCCCCAGGATCGAAAGCGCGAGGAAGCAAAAGCGATTCGCGCGCTGCTCGGCACGGCGGGACGGCGTATCGCCTGCGACGAGAGCGGCAGAAATCTTACGACTCCGGAGTTTGCCGCCGAAATCGGCCGCAGCCGCGATCAAGGCGTACCGCTGGTCGGTCTCATCGTCGGCGGTCCGGACGGACTCGATCCCGAACTCTGCGCCGAAGCGAATCTCGTCCTTGCGTTCGGCGCCATGACGTGGCCGCACCAGCTGGTGCGCATCATGGCGGCCGAGCAGATCTATCGGGCCCTCACGATCCTCGCCGGCCACCCCTATCACCGAGTCTGAGCGCGCTTGCGGCGCTGGCGCCTCACTTTCGCCCTTGCTAGCTTCGCAAGCTGCGATTCGCGGTAAAAGAACATGACCGGGCGTAGCACTGGAAGGGCGAGATCAATCGCGCGTTTTGCGCCGACGTTGCCGATTCTGGCGATCTTCTCGATCCTGCTCGCGAATTCTCTCTTCGCGCAAGCGCCGCAGCCTTCGCCAAGCCCGCAAAATGTATCGCCTGCGTCCACAACCACGCCGAGCATCGACGCCAAGGCCAAGGATCTGTCGAACCAGCAAACCCAGCTCAAGGGCATTCAGGACACGATCCAAGCCTCCGAGGGGCAACGGCTCAAGATCGAAACCCAGATCGAAAGTCTGCGCGGCGACCGAGCGCGGCTTGAAGCGGCATTGATTGCGACCACGCAGCAGGTGAGCGCCGCGGAAGCCAAGGTGAGCGAAGCCGAGGCGCGTATCGAGAACTTGAACAGCCGAGAAGATGCGATCCGCCGTTCGCTGGAAAGCCGGCGCGCCGTGATCGCCGAAGTTCTCGCTTCGTTGCAGCGGATGGGGCGCTCGCCGCCGCCGGCTTTGTTGGTCGCTCCCGAGGACATGCTGAAAGCGATCCGCACGTCGATGCTGCTGGGCGCCGTGCTTCCGCGGATGCACGCCGAGACCGAAGCGCTCGCCACAGATCTGTCCGATCTCGTCCAGCTTCGCCAGTCGATCGCCGCCGAAAAGGCAAAGCTTGCACGGCAGGCGCAGGATCTCGGCGAGCAGCGACAAAAGCTCGCAGCCTTGATCGATGCGCGCCAAGCGGCCCTCGGGGTTGCCGAGCAGGCCCTCGCCGCCGAGCGCGATCGCTCTGCCGATCTCGCCAGCCAAGCCTCGAACTTGATGCAGCTTATCACCCGCAGCGAGGCCGAGTTGGCGGGCGCCAAACACGCGGCCGAGGCGGCGCGCAAGGCCGACGCGGCGCGCGCCGCGCGAGCGCAAGCCGGTATCCCGAAGAATGTCTCGCCGTTCAACGATCCCGGCCGCCTTGCTCCGGCGATGGCCTTTGCGGATGTCAAAGGTCTGTTACCGATGCCCGTCTCCGGGACGATCGTTCGCTCCTATGGCTCTCCGGACGGCTTTGGCGGAACTGAAAAAGGCCTGCTCATAGCTACGCAGCCCGGCGCAATCGTCGCCGCGCCGTATGACGGCTGGGTCGCCTTTTCGGGACCCTACCGCAGTTACGGACAACTCTTGATCATCAATGCCGGGACCGGCTATTATATGGTCTTGGCTGGAATGAAGCGTATCAGCGTAGAGGCAGGACAATTTGTCCTCGCCGGGGAACCCGTTGCAAGTATGGGCGACGGGTCTGTCAAGACGGCCGCGGCTATCGCAATTGGCGCGGTGCAGCCCATCCTCTATGTCGAGTTTCGGAAAGACGGGGCGGCGATCGATCCGGGCCCATGGTGGGCGAAGCCGGACATGCAAAGGGTTCGCGGATAATGCGCAAAATCTCACTTCTGTTGGTCGGCGCCACGCTCGGCGCAGCTGCTGCCCTGTTAGGAACGCAGACGTGGCTCACCTCGGGCAGCATTGCCCGGGCCGATTCTGCCGAAACCTATCGCAGCCTCAATTTGTTCGGCGACGTGTTCGAGAAGATCCGTTCCGACTACGTCGAAAAGCCCGATGATCAGAAGCTGATCGAGGCGGCGATCAATGGAATGTTGGGATCGCTCGATCCGCATTCGAGCTACATGGATGCGAAGAGCTTCAACGACATGCAGGTGCAGACGCGCGGCGAGTTCGGCGGGCTCGGCATCGAAGTCACCGAGGACAAAGGGCTCATCAAGGTCGTCACTCCGATCGATGATACTCCGGCGGCGCGCGCCGGCATCCTTTCCGGCGACATTATTTCGGCCATCGACGGCGAGGACGTCGATGGAATGACGCTGAACCAGGCGGTCGACAAGATGCGCGGCGCGCCCAACACCACGGTGACTTTGAAAATTCTGCGGGGCCCCAACAAGGTAGCGCGCGACGTCAAGCTGACCCGCGCCATCATCCAGATCAAATCGGTGCGCGCCCATCAGGAAGGCGACGACATTGGCTACATCCGGATTACGCAGTTCAACGAGCAGACTGCCGACGGCGTGCGCAATGCGATCTTGAAGTTCCAGGGCGAAATGCCGGGCGATAAGCTTAAGGGATACATCCTCGATCTGCGCAACAACCCCGGCGGCCTGCTCGACCAGTCGATTGCCGTGGTCAACGCCTTCATCGACCACGGCGAGATCGTCTCGACGCGCGGCCGCAACGCCGACGAAACGATGCGCTACAACGCCCGGCCCGGCGATCTTTCGAAGGGCAAGCCGGTCGTCGTGTTGATCAACGGCGGTTCGGCTTCGGCATCGGAGATCGTCGCCGGAGCGCTGCAGGATCACAAGCGCGCGACCATTATGGGCACGCGTTCCTTCGGCAAGGGCTCGGTTCAGACCATCATTCCGCTCGGGCCCGACAACGGCGCGCTGCGGCTGACCACGGCGCGCTACTACACGCCGTCGGGCCGCTCGATTCAGGCCGAGGGAATTGAGCCGGATATCGTGGTCGCGGAGGACGTGCCGCCGGATCTCGTCGACAAGGACGAGATCAAAGGCGAGGCTTCGCTCAAGGGCCACCTTCTGAACGGCAAGAACGAAGAGCACGGCTCGGAGGCCTATGTTCCTCCAGATCCGAAGAACGATAAACAGCTCATCGCCGCGGAAGATCTGCTGCGCGGGGTGGCCCGGGCCTCGAACAACGTGAACTCGGCGATTCCCATGACTACGGTCGCCCCCCCAGGTGGCAGCGCCGCCCCGCCTAACTCCGACGACAACAGCAAGACGCCCTGAGCGTCGGCGCATCGGCTAGACATCTGGTCCCGCAATCCTCCGATTGCGGGACCTTTGTTAGCCCACCCCATCGGTTTCGACAGACACATCAGGCGTGTATGATCGCGCCGAATGCGAGGTGATTCGCCGCTTGGGTCGACCCGATCGGAGTTCGGCGAGCCAGGATGATGCCGGCACCATGGCGGGCGACGATCTTTACGATCCCCTTGGACTGGATAAGCGCCGGCCCAAGCGGCGCCTGCCGCTTCGCTCGATCTTTTTAGCGAGCTTAGGTGCGGCGCTGCTTGCCTGTTTCGGGTGGTTGCATTTCTACGGCAATCCTTCCGGGGGTGAACCGGAGGCGGTCGCGACGATCGCACCGGCGCGGGCAGTCATGCCGGCGCATCCAAACGAGGCGCGGAACCCCGAAAAGGCCGGCGTCGGCGCGGCCGCAATCGAGAATGCCACGGATCTCGAACGAAAGAGCGGCGTCAAGGTCGTCCGCGCCGGCGGCGGCACCGCGCCGGCGGCGACGATCATCGAAGTGTCGCGCGCTCTCGGCGTAACGCTTGCGCCTGCCCCCGATCCGCGGCTCGTCGAGCCGAGCCGCTACGGGCCGTTGCCGCGCGTCGGCGCCGACGGCGCACGCCCTGCCGACGTCTACGCGCGACCGCTCGTCACGCCGCCCGCAAAGACGAACGCGCCGCGCATCGCTCTTCTGGTCGGCGGCCTCGGCCTCAGTGCCTCGGCAACCCGAGCGGCAATTGCCAATCTTCCGGGTGTCGTCACACTTGCTTTCGCGCCCTACGGCAACAACCTCCCCGCGGCAGTCGCCGCGGCGCGCGCCAAAGGCCACGAGGTAATCCTGCAACTTCCCATGGAGCCGATCGACTATCCGCAGACGAATCCCGGCCCGCACACGCTTCTCTCGACCGCCAGCGTCGCCGAGAATGCGGACAATCTGCATTGGCTGCTGAGCCGCTTCACCGGCTACACCGGGGTTGCGAATTTCCTTGGCGCGAGGTTGACTGCCGATCCCGCCGCCTTCGCTCCTATTCTGCGGGAGATCGCCGACCGCGGCCTTCTCTATCTCGACGATGGCTCTTCGCCGCAAAGCGAGGCCTTGACGCTCGCCGCAACCGCGGGACTTCCGGCAGCCAAGGCGGATGTTATCATCGACGCGAGCCCGGACGGGATCGACGCGGCGCTCATCCAGCTTGAAGCCGTGGCGCGCGATAAAGGGCTCGCCATCGGCGTGGCAAGCGCATTGCCGCAAAGCATCGAAAAGATCGCTCGGTTCGCGCACGCGGCGGAAGCGAACGGGCTGGTCCTTGTCCCCCTCAGCGCCGCGGTCGGCAAGGCCGCGCCGGCCGTCGTTACCAGCGATCCTTGAAGCATGACCGATCTCGCCAACTACCGCCCGTGCGCCGGCGTGATGTTGCTCAACAAAGAAGGCCTCGTCTTCATCGGCCGGCGTAAGAAGCACAGGCCGGAAATCAAGATTCCCGGCTACGAATGGCAGATGCCGCAAGGCGGGATCGACGCGGGCGAAGATCCCTATGAAGCGGCGCGACGCGAGCTCTATGAGGAGATCAACGTCGTATCGGTACACCTGCTTGCCGAGGCTCCCGGCTGGTATGCCTACGACGTGCCGCAAGAGTCCGCGCAGGCCGCCTGGAACGGACGGTTCCGGGGACAGCGGCAGAAATGGTTTGCCTTGCGTTTCGAAGGCGACGATCGGGAGATCGATATCACCGCGCCGGCCGGCATGGAGCATCCCGAGTTCGATGCTTGGCGTTGGGAGAAGATGGACCGGCTCGCCGATCTTGTCGTCCCGTTCAAGCGGCCCGTCTATGAACGCGTGGTCGAAGCGTTTCGCCATCTCGAGTGCGGCTAAGCGCGCCGGCGGCGCAGAAACCTCCCCTCAAAGGCGCTCGTGGGTGCGTGCCGATTATTTCGCTTCCAACACCGGCTTCGGGCCCCTGGAAGGATGGAAATCGTCGAAATACGTATATTCGCCCGGCTTCAAGGGCTGGAATACGAGGACCGAACGGCTGTGCGGCGCCAGCACCTGCTCTTTGTGCAGTTTGTGGCTTTCGAATTCCGACGCGGTCGCGCCGGTATTGTGCAATTCGATCTTGAACTGCTGGTTCGCCGGTACCTCGGTGCGCAATGGCGAGATCTTGCCGTCGTGAAACTCGATCGTAAAGGTCGGCGTGCCGGCATAGGCGGGGGTTGCGAGAGCGGCGCCGAGCAGAGCAAAGCACATTCGGCGGCGCATGCGGGTGTGGCGTGTCGGCCCGCAGGTGAGCGCGAATGTTTCTCCGAATCGATTTGCGATCTTCATGCGTGCTCCATTAAGCGCCACCCACGGGCGCGCGGCTCGTAGATGAGTGGCGCCGACATATCAGCTTGGAATGCGCTAATCCAGTTCTAACCTTGAGAGTATGAGCGCAAAACTTCGCCGCCGCGAATTTAGAACTGGTATAAATCCAGACTAGATTCATTTAGGGTGTGCGACATCTTTGGGAATCGAAGCGCGCGATGGCATGGTCAGGGCAACAGGACGGGGCGCTGAAAGCCGTCGGCGCGTGGCTGAAGCGCGGCGAGCCGCAAGTCTTCCGCCTCTTCGGCTATGCCGGGAGCGGCAAGACGACGCTTGCGCGCGCCGTCGCCGAGGGTTCGTCCGGCGAGGTTCTCTTCGCCGCTTTCACGGGCAAGGCGGCATTGGTGATGCGCTCGAAAGGCTGCGAGGACGCCCGCACCATCCATAGCTTGATCTACCGCGCCCGCGAGATTGACGACGAAGAGCCGATTTTCGAACTCAACGAAGCCAGTCCTGCCGCCACGGCGCGGCTTATCATCATCGACGAATGCTCGATGGTCGATTCCGAGCTCGGCCACGATCTTCTCTCTTTCGGCACGCCGGTGCTGGTACTCGGCGACCCCGCCCAACTCCCGCCGATTACAGGCGGCGGCTATTTCACCGACGGCGTGCCCGACGCGATGTTGACCGACGTACATCGGCAGGCGGCGGATAACCCGATCATCCGGCTCTCGATGCTGGTTCGACAGGGCGGCCGGTTGAGCGCCGGCACGTTTGGCGAGAGTCGCGTCGTCGGGCGCGACGAGATCGATGCCGGAGAGGTGACCGAGGCCGACCAGATCCTGGTCGGACTGAACCGCACGCGGCGCGCCTACAACAAGAGAATGCGCGAACTACTCGGCCGCAGCCACCCGTTGCCCGAGCCGGCCGATAAGCTCGTCTGCCTGAAGAACGACCGCAAAAAGGGCCTTCTCAACGGTTCGCTCTGGACCGTGCTGACGGCCAGCGGGATGCGTCGCAAAAAGCTACGGTTCAGCGTCGTGCCCGAAGAGGAAGCAAGCCGCAAACCGCTGCGAATCGGGGTGCTGCCCGAATTCTTTGTAAGCACGGAGGAAATTCCCTATGCGCTACGACGCGGCTCGGACGAGTTCGACTACGGCTACGCGCTGACCGTGCACAAGGCGCAAGGTTCGCAGTGGGATAAGGTTGTGCTGTTCGACGAGAGCGGCGCGTTTCGCGAACATCGCAACCGCTGGCTTTATACCGGCATTACGCGCGCCGCCGAGCGCCTGACGATCGTATTGTAACGGACGGCCGCCAACGGCCGGTGTACCTCGCCCGAATTTCGTGCATCATAGGCCGCTGGAACGCCGCCGATGAAGTCTATCCTCATCCCCATCGAAGCGCATGCCGCGATCTCGGCGGTACTCGAGACGGCCCGGCTCCTCGCGCTCCGGTTCGGCAGCTATATGGAGGGCGTCGCACTTGGCCCGGATCTCACGCAAATCGTCGCCGCCGATTTCTCGCTCGATGGGGTGATGTTCGATGACAGCGTACGCCGCGATCTGCTCGACGACGCGCGCAGTACGTTCGAAACCTTTATGCGCCATCACGGCATTGAGCCGCAGGCGGGCGATTGCCAAAGACCGTCGTACGGCTGGACGAAGGAGGTTCTCATCTCCGACAACGGCGTCGGTGAATATGGCCGCGTCTTCGATATCATCGCCGTCGGGCGGCCCGGCGCCGGGCCACAGCAGCCGCGCAAATCGACGCTCGAATCGGCGCTGATCGAAAGCGGCCGTCCGCTGTTGATCGCCCCGCCGCGCGCCCCGGCCCAACTTGGCGAATGCATCGCCATCGCCTGGAATGGCAGTTCCGAAACGGCGCGCAGCGTCGCTTTCGCCCTGCCGCTGCTGCTGCTCGCCAAGGACGTCCCGGTCTTTTCGATTCCGGGATCGAGTCTGCCGGGGCCGAACGAGGAGCAATTGGTCGAAAATCTCAGACGCCACGGCGTGGCAGCGCGCGCCGTCGCCGCGCACGCAACCGCCAAGACGCCCGGCCTCGCCGTGCTCGTCACCGCGCGCTCGGTCGGTGCCGATCTCCTTATCAAGGGCGGCTATACGCAAAGCCGCCTGCGGCAGATGATCTTCGGCGGCGCGACGAGCCAGATCCTCGCCGAAGCCAATCTGCCGGTGTTCATGGCACATTAGCGCCGCGCAGCGGAATGGAATTGTGCAGTCAGCCCGGCCATGACGCGCGGAAACGGGTCGATTTGCGTTGCGTTTGAAGGACAAGATTATAGCATTTTGAATGATCGGATGTGAGCCTCGGCTGGCATTCGAATCGTCGGGGGAACGGCATGCTGGCGATCTTGAAACAGGTCACGCCTGTGCGCGCTGTGGCGGCCCTTGCCTGTTGCCTACCGCTGTTGGCCTGCGGCCAGCGAAATACCTTTGTTCCGCCGCCGCCGCCGAAGGTCGGCGTCGCCCATCCGCTGCAGCAAAAGGTGACGCCCTATCTCGACGCTACCGGCAATACTGCGGCCGTCAATAGCGTGAAACTCGTCGCCCGCGTGCAAGGCTTCGTCCAGGGTATTGAATATCAGGACGGTGCCCAGGTCAAAAAGGGCACGCCGTTGTTCGTGATCGAACCCGAACCTTACAAGCTGAAGGTCGACCAAGCGAAGGCCGCCTTGGACGGGGCGAAAGCGCAGCTCGTGCAATCGCAAGCCGAGTTCGGGCGCCAGTCGGCTCTACAAGAGCGGCAAGTCTCGACGCAAGCCAATCTCGACAAGGCCCGCGCGCAGCGCGATGTCGACCAGGCAACCGTCGAACAGGACCAGGCCAATCTTCAGCAGGCGCAAATCAATTACGGCTATACGCAGGTGAGCGCGCCCTTCGACGGCACGGTTACCCAAAGGCTCGTTTCGATCGGCGAGCTGGTCGGCACCAATTCGGCGACCGAGCTCGCCAGCATCATCCAGCTCCAGCCGATCTGGGTGAACTTCACGATCAGCGAGCGCGATGTACAGACGATCCGCGCCAGCATGGCGGAACACGGCATCACGACGGAGGACATCGTCAACAAAGTGCCGGTTGAAGTCGCGCTGCAAACCGATCAAGGTTTTCCCTATCGGGGCGTGATCGACTACATCGCTCCCAACGTCGATCCCTCGACCGGAACGTTGGCGCTGCGCGGCGTGTTGGAGAATAAGGATTTTCGCCTGCTGCCCGGCTATTACGTGCGCGTGCACGTGCCGCTCAGGCCGATCAACGCGCTGCTCGTGCCCGAGGTGGCGATCGGCAGCAACCAGAGCGGCCGCTACGTACTGGTCGTCAACGCGGACGGCGTCGTCGAACAGCGCGGCGTGACGCTCGGCCAATCTTTCGGCACATTGCGCGTCGTCGAAACCGGGCTCAAGCCGCAAGACCTGGTCGTGGTCGATGGGCTGTTGCAGGCGACACCCGGGCAAAAGGTTCAGCCGGAGATGCAGGCAATCGCGCCGCCGCCCGACAGCGGCGCGAAATAAAGGCGCGCCGATGCTCTCGAAATTTTTCATCGAGCGGCCGGTCCTCGCCAATGTCCTGGCGATCCTGATCGTGGTGATCGGCGGCGTCGCGCTGTTCAACTTGCCGGTCTCGCAATATCCGGACGTGGTGCCGCCGACCATCCAAGTGACGACGAGCTATCCGGGCGCCAGCGCCCGCACTCTCGCCGAAACCGTGGCGCTGCCGATCGAGCAGCAAGTGAACGGCGTCGAAGGCATGATCTACATGCAATCGACCAGCGCCGCGGACGGCAGCTACACGCTGACCGTCACCTTCAAGATCGGCACCGACATCAACTTCGCGCAGATCCTCGTCCAGAACCGCGTGGCGAGCGCGCTCGCCTCGCTGCCAGTAGCCGTGCAGGCGCAGGGCGTGACTGTGCAGAAGAAATCGACGGCGGTGCTGCTCTTCGTGACGCTCTCTTCGCCGGATGGGCGCTATGATTCCCTTTACCTCGCCAATTATGCGACCATCCACCTGAAAGACGAGCTCGCGCGGCTACCGGGCGTCGGCAACGTCAATATCTTCGGCGCCGGCCAATATGCCATGCGCGTCTGGCTCGATCCCAACAAGCTGAAGGCGCGGTCGTTGACGACGCAGGACGTCATCAACTCGTTGCAACAACAGAACGAGCAGGTGACCGCCGGCCAGCTCGGCATGCCGCCCGGCAATGCCAACCAAGCGTTCCAACTGACGCTCAACGTCGCCGGCCGGCTCGACCAAGTCGGCCAATTCGAGAACATCATCCTGAAGACGGGCAAGGACGGTGCCGTCACACGCGTGCGCGACATAGGTCGCGTCGAGCTCGGCGCGCAGACGTATAGCCAGGCTTTCACGCTCGACCAAAAGCCGGCGGCGGGTGTCGCGGTCTACCAACTGCCGCAAGCTAACGCGCTCGACGTGGAAAAGCGGGTCAGCGCCAAGATGGCGGAGCTTGCCCGCGCTTTTCCGCCTGGCCTCGTCTACAGCGTACCCTTCGATACGACGACCTTCGTCAAAGCTTCGGTCGACGAGGTCTACAAGACGCTCTTCGAGGCGGCGATCCTGGTCCTCATCGTCATCCTCGTCTTCCTGCAGGATTGGCGCGCGATGCTCGTGCCGGCAACCACCGTGCCGGTTACGATCATCGGCGCCTTCGCCGCCATGGCGGCGCTCGGCTTCAGCATCAATCTCTCGACGCTGTTTGCCATCATTCTGGCGATCGGCATCGTGGTCGACGACGCAATCATCGTGGTGGAAGGCGCGGCGCACAACATCGAGCAAGGGATGAACGGCCACGACGCGGCGATCCGTGCCATGGACGTCTTGCTTGGGCCGATCATCGGCATCACGCTGGTCCTGATGTCGGTGTTTCTGCCGGCGGCTTTCCTGCCCGGCCTCACCGGACGGATGTACGCGCAATTCGCGCTGGTCATCGCCGCAACCGCGCTCATCAGCGCGATCAACGCCGTTACGTTGAAGCCCACCCAAGCCGCACTATGGTTGCGTCCTACGGTGCCTCCGGAACAGCGCAATTTCTTCTATCGCGGCTTCAATGCCGTCTACGCGCGCGCCGAACGGGGCTACACGAATTTCGTAGCCGCTCTGGCGCGGCACGCCGGCGTCACGGTGGTCATCGGCCTTTTGATTATCGCCGCGGCGGGATACGGCATAGCGCGCATCCCGACCGGCTTTTTGCCGATCGAGGATCAGGGCTACTTCATCGCTGCCGTGCAATTGCCCGACGGCGCCTCGCTGCAACGCACGCAGGCGGTGCTCGCCAAAGTGAGCGAGGTCGCCGGCAAGGTGGACGGCGTTCAACACGTGGTGGCGATCTCCGGCGTCTCGGCACTCG
>JBOHJJ010000129.1:0-16385 GCA_050728495.1 Methylovirgula sp. | reverse complement strand
CCAGCGCGCTCGCTGGTGCCGATCTCCTCGTCAACACGACCTCGCTCGGCATGGCTGGTCAACCGCCGCTGGAAATCGATCTTGCGCCTTTGCCCCATCACGCGATTGTCGCCGACATCGTCTATGTGCCGGTCGAAACCGCGCTGCTCTCTCAGGCGCGCCGTCGCGGACTCGAGACATCCGGCGGTCTCGGCATGTTGCTGCACCAGGCGGTGCCTGGCTTTGAGCGCTGGTTCGGCGTGCGGCCGCGCGTTACGCCAGGACTGCGCGCTCGCGTCGCCGCCGATATCGAGGGAGAAAGCTAATGTTCGTCCTCGGGCTCACCGGCTCGATCGGCATGGGCAAATCGACTGCGGCCGCCATGTTCCGCGCCGCCGGCGTCAAGGTCCATGATTCCGACGCGGCCGTTCATGCGCTCTACCGCGGTGCGGCGGCGCCGCTCGTCGAGGCTGCCTTTCCCGGCACGGTGCGCGACGGATCCGTCGACCGCGCGGTGCTTGCGGCGCGCGTCGTCGGCGATCCCGCCGCCATGGCGCGTCTCGAATCCCTCATTCATCCGCTGGTACGGGCCGATCGCGCCGTCTTCCTTGCCGCGGCACGTGCCGCCGGCGAGGACATTGTCGTGCTCGATATCCCGCTGCTCTTCGAGACGGGCTCGGAGAACGAGGTCGATGCCGTGTTGCTCGTCACCGCTTCGGAAGCGGTGCAAAACGCGCGGATCGCGGGGCGCCCAGACATGACGGAAGCAAAGCTCGCCGCCATACTGGCGCGGCAAATGCCGGATCCCGAGAAACGCCGGCGCGCCGATTTCCTCATCGACACGAGCGCCGGAATGGAGGACACGGAGCGTCAAGTCCGCGAACTGCTGCATAAGATCGCCGTGACACGATAGAAACGAAGCACGATGCGGGAAATCGTCATCGATACGGAAACGACGGGGCTCGATCCGACGAATGGGCATCGGATCGTCGAGATCGGCTGCGTCGAGCTCTTCAATGCGATTCCGACCGGCCAGACGTTCCACGAATATCTCGATCCCGAGCGCGAGATGCCTGACGAGGCCTTCCGTGTTCACGGCATCTCCGCCGAATTTCTCGCCGGCAAGCCGAAATTCGGCGACATTGTCGAACGCTTCGTCGCTTTCCTCGGCGAGGCCGTGCTTGTCGCCCACAACGCCGAATTCGATGTCCGCTTCCTCAACGCCGAACTTGCCGCGCACGGCCATTCAGCGATCGGCTTCGAACGTGTCGTCGACACATTGGCGTTGGCGCGTCGCCGCCATCCCGGCGCGCCCAATAGCCTCGACGCGCTCTGCCAACGTTATGGCATTGACGTCAGCCGTCGCACCAAACACGGCGCCCTGCTCGACGCCGAAATTCTCGCAGAGGTCTATGCGGAGTTGACCGGCGGCCGACAGGCGAGCTTCGCATTACACGCGGCCGTAATGACACGGATGAAGGGTGACGGTACGGCTCGTCTCATCCGCCCGGTGGCGCTGGCGCCGCGTATCGACGCGGCGGAACTTGCCGCGCACGCGGCATTCATTACCCGTCTCGGCCAAAAAGCGATCTGGCGAAACTATCCGCTCGCCCATCCGCTCGAAGCCGTAACGCCGGCGTCGCCGCAAGCCTCGCCACACGAAGCCGTCCCGACGGTTTAGGCAAATCGGTCACGGATCTCAGCGCGTTTCGGTGAAGACGGCAGCGCGGCGATCGTTACGTCTGCGCGGCGGGCGCGGCGGGCTTTGCGGCCGTTTCTTCCATCCGGCGACGAAACAGCGTAGCGAAATCGATCGGGTCGATGTAGAGCGGCGGGAAGCCGCCGCCGCGAACCGCCTCGGCGATGATCTGCCGGGCAAACGGAAACAAAAGCCGCGGGCATTCGATCATAATCACCGGCTGGACGTCGTTCTGGGGGATATTCGCGATGCGAAAGAGTCCGGCATAATTCAGCTCGAACTTGAACAATGTGTCGGCGCCTTCGCCGGCGGAGCCTTCGAGCAACAGTTCGACCTCGTAGTCGGTCTGCGCGACTTGCCGAGCGTTCACGTTCACCTGGATCGAGATCTGCGGCGGCTTGGACTGCGGCCCTAGCGAGCGCGGCGCATTCGGATTCTCGAAGGAAAGGTCCTTCGTGTATTGCACCAGCGCATTGAGCGTAGGTGCGGTGTTTGCCGTGCCGCCGTTCCCGTCCGCCATGTCGTTCTCCGAGCCTCCGGCGCTCGCCGGTAGCATGGATGGATGTTGCGAACAAGCCGCGGGGTCAGTTCCGATCGCGTTCGTCGATGCGCCGCCAATCCTGCGGCGAGAGGTCGATCACGTCGGGGTTCTTGGAAGGAGCCGGCGCCGGGCGGCGCAGGGTCGGCGCCAGCAGAGCAAGTCCCACGCAGTCGGAAAGAAAGCCCGGCAGAACGAGCAGGAAACTGCCAAGCGCCGCGAGCACGCCGCTTTCCACAACGCCCGGCGCGAGGACGCCGCCTTTGAGTGCGGCCTTGAGTTCCTGGCGCGCCGTGCGGCCAAGCCGGCGTAGCGAGAGGGCGCCCAGCAAGCTGGTCAGCAGCGTGGCAAGGATCGCACCGCCGAGGCCGATCGCGTCGCAGACCAGCCCGAAGACGAAAATCTCGCTGAAAAGCCAGAGGCCCAATCCGAACAGGAACGTTGCAGCAAGGGGCATCTTCGTCTCTCCCGAGCGGCGCGGAGCTGCGGTTCGCGGCTGCCCGACTTATATGCTAAAAGCCCTTCGGCTTGCTACAATTTGAGACCGCGCATGCACGATCCCTTGGACGCTTCGACGATCATCTTCGCGCTTCTGGCGATTTTCGTCTTGTGGAAGCTCCGCTCCGTTCTTGGCACGCGCACCGGCAACGAAAAACCCCCCTCCGTTCCATTTTTGCGCCGGGCGGTTGACGATGGCAAGGTTGTGCCGCTGCCGGGAATGGCCGCGCACCCAACCAGCGAGCCAAACCCGGATCGTTGGCGGCCCTATGCCGAACCGGACTCGAAAGTTGCCGAAGGCCTCGACGCGATCGCCGCCGCGAGCCCAGGCTTTGCGGTCGACACGTTTCTGCGCGGCGCGAAGACCGCCTATGAAATGATCGTGACGGCCTTCGCCTCCGGCGATCTCCAGACCTTGCGAAATTTGCTCGACAAAGATGTATTCGATAGTTTTTCGGCGGCGATCGCGGGGCGCGAAAGCCGCGGCGAAAACATGACGACACAAATCGTCTCGATCGATCAGGTGGCGATCGAGGACGCCAGCGTGCGCAGCGGCTCCGCGCAGATCACGCTGCGCTTGTCCACCAAACTGATCAGTGCCACGCGCGACAAGTCGGGCGCGGTGATCAGCGGCGATCCCGAAAAAAGCGCCGATATCGCCGATGTCTGGACGTTTGCCCGCGATGTCTCCTCGCGCGATCCGAACTGGAAGCTCGCCGCGACTCAGGGCGGACTTTAAGCGGTGCTTTCAGCCTCGGGTTGCTTCGCAAACGCTTGCGGATGCCGCTAAGTTGTTGTCGAGGACCACGGCGCGCGCCGTACCGCACGAGAGATCGTCATGAGGCCGGTTTCTGCCGCTGCCGCTGTGCCACGAGCTTCGCTCGCCCCGCGCAGTTTTGCGGAGATCGACGGATTTGTCGAAGACGACCACCTCGAATCTTTTCGCGTTTTCGCCGGACAGGCGGCGGCGATCCTCGAACGCCGTCTGCCGCTGCGCCCGGCGCGAGCCGCCTCACCGGCGCTGACCGCAGTCTTCCGTGCCGCCCTCGCCCAACCAGTTTCCACGCAGGACGCGGCGCGACGTTTTTTCGAAGATCATTTCGAAGCCTTTGCGGTCGCGCCGAGCCCGGGCTTCGTCACCGGCTATTACGAGCCCATCGTCGCCGGCGCGCTGGCGCCCTCGGCGCAACTTGCAGCGCCGGTACTCGCCCGACCCGGCGACCTTCTCACCCTGCCGCAGGGCGCCGGGCTGCCCGGACTGCCCGAGCTTTCGGCGGCGCGTCGGCTGCCGGATAGAAGGCTCGCCCCTTATCCCGAACGCGCCGAAATCGAAGCTCACCTGGAGCAGTACGAACCGCTGGTTTGGCTCGAAGATCCGATCGAAGTCTTCCTCGCCCAAGTGCAGGGTTCGGCGCGCGTCATCCTGCCGGACGGGCGGCAGATCCGCCTCGTTTATGCCGGCCGCAATGGCTGGCCCTATACTTCGATCGGCCGCATCCTCATCGAACAAGGCGAGATTGCGCCAGCCGAAATGGGACTTGCGGCGCTCAAAGCCTGGGTGCAGCGGCACGGGCAGAATCCGGGCGAAGCCGGCGCCGCGCTTCTTCACGCCAACAAATCCTATGTCTTTTTCGCGATCGACCCGCATCTGCGCGAGGCTGACGGCGCGGTCGGCGGAGCCGGGGTGAGCCTCACGCCGCTGCGTTCGATCGCAGTGGACCGCACCATCTGGCCATACGGCTTGCCGTTCTGGCTCGACGCGGATTTGCCCTGGCAGGAAGACGAGCCGACGCCATTCAGTCGGCTGATGGTCGCTCAAGATACCGGGTCGGCGATCCTGGGACCTTCGCGCGCCGACATTTTCTTCGGGAGCGGCGCCGGGGCGGGGGCGCGGGCCGGTGCCATCCGGCACGCTTGCGAGTTTGTCGTCCTACTGCCAAAAGCTCCTGCATGAGCGTTGTCAAGGACATCGGGTTACCGCGCCTTTCGGCGGAGGAGGTCGAGCTATGGCTTGCGGCGATGCGCGATGTCGCGCCGCGCCGGGGTGCACCTCGGCCGGAATCCAGCGATGGTATGCCCAAGCGGCCGGAAAACGCCACAGAATCAAAAGACTCGGCGCGCACACCAAGCACCGCCTCCGCGCCGCGCCGGCTGCCCGGATTGGCACCTCTCGACCGCCGCGCCCGGCAGAAACTGGCGCGCGGCGCGCTGGCGGTCGATGCGGCAATCGATCTCCACGGGATGCGCCAGCAGGAGGCACATCACGCCTTGCTGGGATTTTTGAACGGCGCGCAGCGCGACGGTGCCAAAATCGTGCTGGTTGTCACCGGCAAAGGCGAGAGCCGTCCGGCCGAGGGGTTCGAGACAGGCGTCTTGCGCCGCACCGTGCCGCTCTGGCTCAACGCGCCCGAGGGGCGACATCTCATTATCGGCTTCGAGGAGGCGGCGCGCACGCACGGCGGCGCCGGCGCGCTCTATGTCCGGCTGCGTCGCCACGAGCGGCGCAAGGGTTAATCGTGATCGTCCTTGTCGCTCTTGCCGACGAGGATCGCGAACGCGGCGATCATTCCTGTGCCAGCGATGAACCAGAGCGCGACTTTGACGATGGTGATCCAGGTTGCTACGTCCCACGTCATCTCGGTTGCCTTGATCTTTGCCCTGCCTGCCGGCGCGGAACGAGCCAACTAAGTAAACGGCTCGGCCGCAAGAGCGGAGTTTTCGATGCCTGAGGATTGGACGGCGGCGACCGCCCCATCGCTCGCCGCGTTCGAGGCGATCGCGCAGGCGGCCTATGCCCGCCTGCCGGCGCGTTTCCGCAAGCTCTGCGAGGGGCTCGTGATCCAGGTCGTGGATTTCGCGACCGACGAGGTCCTCGACGACATGGGCTGCGAGACCGAGTTCGATTTGCTCGGCCTGTTCACCGGCCGCGGGCTGGCGCAAGGCGGCGCTACTGCCTCGACCGGCCAACTGCCGAATATGGTATGGCTTTACCGCCGTCCGATCCTCGACTATTGGGCCGAAAGCGAGGACCGGCTCGGCGACATTATCGCCCATGTTTTGGTGCACGAGATCGGCCACCACTTTGGCCTCTCCGACGCGGATATGGCGGCGATCGAGGCGGCGGCCGAATGAGCAAGCGGAAACGCAAATGCGGAAATTTACTTCGTTGAATGGCGTCGCGGCTCCGCTGGAGATCCGCAATGTCGACACCGATATGATCATCCCCAAGCAGTACTTAAAGACGATCAAACGCACCGGGCTCGGCAAAGGCCTCTTCGCGGAGCTGCGCTATCGCGACGACGGCTCGGAAAATCCCGACTTCGTCTTGAACAAGCCCGCCTACCGCAACGCCCAGATTCTCGTCGCCGAGGATAATTTCGGCTGCGGCTCGTCGCGCGAACATGCGCCTTGGGCGCTCCTCGATTTCGGTATCCGCTGCGTGATTTCGACGAGCTTCGCCGACATCTTCTACAACAACTGCTTCAAGAACGGCATTTTGCCGATCGTCGTGTCGCCCGAAGATCTCGAGAAGCTGATGGACGATGCGCGGCGCGGCGCCAATGCCACAATCTCGATCGACCTCGAAAAACAGGAAATCCGCGGCCCGGACGGCGGCGTTATCGCCTTCGACATCGATCCGTTCCGCAAACATTGCCTGCTAAATGGCCTCGACGATATCGGCCTCAGCCTGAAGAAGGCCGAGAAGATCGAAAGTTTCGAGGCGAAGGCCAAAGCCGCATGGCCGTGGCACTAAGGCAACGCCTGGAAACGAATTTCCCTCTCGCCTTCCCGACGGAGAATTTCGGTTTGCTTTGCGCCCGCGTAGCTATATAGCTGGAGATATAGCTTAGACGGCCCGGCTGAGCGGGCCGCGAGGTTGGGGGCAACCATGAGTTTGAAGTCTTTTCGGGCGAGCCCGCCGGCTCGGCCGCTCGCCACGCTTGGGATTGGTGTCGTGGCGATGGCGCTCGCTACGCCGGCCGCGTTCGCGACCGATATTTTTACCGAAAACCCGCTGCCGACCTTCGCCGGCCCCACCAACAATCCGATCGAGGACTATTTCCTGCATTGGTACGATCGCGTGCATGAGGCGCAGGCGACGCAGCCGGGTTGGATGACGCCGCTTGCGACCGTCACCCCCCGCCTCGAACAGGAAATTCGCTACGACCAGTCGTTCCAACAGGCGGGGAACGGCGCGGAGATCACCAACTTCGGCAGTGGCAAAGGGCTCGAGTTCATCCCGACGACCATGAACGAAGTGCTCATCAACATCCCGAACTACGAAGAGCGCTACGTCAAATCGCCGGCCCATGGCTTCGCCGATTGGGATTTCCTGACCATCAAACAGCGCATCGTCAGCGAGCCGGAAGACAAAGGCAATTATATCGTCACGACCTTCTTGGGCTTTCAGGCGCCGCTGCTCGGCTCGCCTTTCACCAACAAGGCCTGGGTCATTACCCCGACGCTCGCCGCCGGCAAAGGCTGGGGCGATTTCGACATCCAGGCGACGAGCGGTGTGGCCATACCGACGGCCGACGAATCGACGATCGGCACCTCGCTCATCACCAACATCGCGTTCCAATATCACTTCGGCGAATATTTCTGGCCGGAGGTCGAGCTCAACGACACTTATTGGTTCGACGGAGAGCGCGCCAACTTGACCCAGCTCTTCGTCACGCCCGGTATCATCTTCGGCCGTTTCGCGATCGGCAACCATTTGAAGGCGATCTTCGGCTTCGGCTACCAGGTCGCGGTCACGCCCATGCCGATCATCTTGAAGCCGGCGCTTACGCCGACCTACGACCATGCCTTTCTGCTGACGGCCCGGCTGGCGTTCTAGGAGCAAAAGCGACCGCGCTTGACGCGGCCGCGCACCTCCCTTAGGAAACCGCCTCCGATTTCCGCGAGCAAAAGCCATGACGCGCCGCTGCGAATTGACCGGCAAGTCCGTGCTGACAGGGCATGTGGTCAGCCATTCGAACCACAAGACGAATACGCGCTTCCTGCCCAATCTTAAACGGGCGACGCTGATTTCCGAGACGTTGAACCGGCGGGTGCGCTTGCGGGTCGCGGTGGCGGCGCTGCGCTCGATCGAACATCGTGGCGGGTTCGATGCCTTTCTTCTCAAGGCGCGCGACAGCGAGCTTTCGCGCAATGCGCTCGCCTTGAAGCGCGAAATCCTGAAGAAACAAGCCGAGGCATAACACTGTTCGTCATGGCCGGGCTTGCCCCGGCCATCCACGCGGTTCAGTTTCTTCAAAGCCTGACGTTCGGGGCGCACAGAGCGGCTGGACCACTTCCGATTTCCCGCAGACAGCAATGCACGGCACGACGTGGATGGCCGGGTCGAGCTTGGCTATGGACGCGTACTGAGGACAGCTAATGCAAAGTCGGCGCCCGGCGTTCCGGTTTCGGCGGCGGCGCGGGCTCGACTTTCTCGTCGAAAAGCTCGGCCAGCTTCTCCGTCATTGCGCCGCCGAGCTCTTCGGCGTCGACGATCGTCACCGCCCGCCGATAATAGCGCGTCACGTCGTGGCCGATGCCGATCGCGATCAATTCGACCGGCGAGCGGGTCTCGATCTCCTCGATCACGTGGCGCAGATGGCGTTCGAGATAATTGCCGGGATTGACGGAGAGCGTCGAATCATCGACCGGCGCCCCGTCCGATATCATCATCAGAATGCGCCGCTGCTCCGGCCGCGCGAGCAGGCGCCGATGCGCCCAATCGAGCGCCTCACCGTCGATGTTCTCCTTGAGCAGGCCTTCGCGCATCATGAGGCCGAGGTTCTTGCGGGCGTGCCGCCAGGGCGCATCCGCGGCCTTGTAGATGATGTGGCGCAGATCGTTGAGACGGCCGGGTGACGGCGGTTTGCCGGCCTGCAGCCAAGCCTCGCGCGATTGCCCGCCCTTCCAAGCGCGGGTCGTAAAGCCGAGGATTTCGACTTTCACGCCGCAGCGCTCAAGCGTGCGGGCGAGAATGTCGGCGCAGGTCGCCGCGACCGTGATCGGCCGACCGCGCATCGAGCCGGAGTTGTCAAGAAGCAACGTCACCACCGTATCGCGGAAATCCGTGTCCTTCTCGCGCTTGAAGGAAAGCGGCTGCTGCGGATCGATGATGATGCGCGACAGCCGCGCCGGATCGAGCACGCCTTCTTCGAGATCGAACTCCCACGAGCGGCTCTGCTGGGCCATGAGCCGGCGTTGCAAGCGATTGGCGAGGCGCCCTACGATCGAAGAGAGATTCTGCAGTTGCTTGTCGAGATAGGCGCGCAGCCGATCGAGTTCTTCCGGCTCGCAAAGCGATTCGGCGGCGACAGTCTCGTCGAACTTCTTGCTGAAGGCACGATAGTTGGGGACGCGCTGTTCGGCGCGCGCCTTGCCCGGCAGGCGGCGCGATTCGGCGGCCTGTTCGCCTTCGGCGTCGGCTCCTTCCTCTTCGGCTTCGAATTCGGCGGCCGCCGCTTCGCTTGCGTCGATCGTCGCTTCGCCCTCCGTCTCGGCCGCCTCGGCGGTCTGTGTTTCCGCCACGTCGACGCCTTCGTCGCGCTGGCCCTGGAACGCCTCGCCGTCGTCCGTCTGCGCCTCGTTGTTCGTCTCGTCCCCGTCGTTCTCGTCCGAGCCTAGATCCGCGGCCATGTCGAGCGCGGCCAAAAGTCGGCGCACCGAGAGCCCAAAGCCGCGTTGGTCCTCGATGGACGCGGCGAGCTTATCGAGATCGCGTCCGGCGCGCTGTTCGATGCTCGGCCGCCAGAGATCGACGAGTTTCTGCGCATTCTTCGGCGGCTTTTGGCCGGTCAAGCGCTCGCGCACGATGAGCGCGATGGCCTGTTCGATCGGCGCCTCGCCGCGCTCGCGAATGTCGGCGTAACGGCGACGCTGGAAGCGTTCCTCGATCATCGCATCGAGATTCTGCGCGACGCCCTCCATGCGGCGGGCACCAATCGCCTCAACGCGCGCCTGCTCCACCGATTCGAATACGGCACGGGCGGCGGCGGTACGCGGCGACAGACGCCGATGCACGTCGACGTCGTGACAGGCAAGCCGCAGCGCCATCGAATCGGCCTGACCGCGCAGCACGGCCGCATCCCGCTTGCCGAGCTTGCGGGGCGGCTCCGGCAAACGCGCTTTCGCCGCGCCGCCGGTGCGCGTCAGACCGGGTTTGTCAGCGGCGTAGACGACTTCGAGCTGCGGCATGTGCGCCAACGCCCGCATGCAGCCGGCGACGGCGCGCTTCAACGGCTCCTGCGGGGCTTCCGCTTTCGTAGCAGGCTTCTGGTTCGAACCGCTCACGGGCCTCAGCTTATGGCGACATTGACCGCGCTCTCTGGCAGCTCCTGGCCAAAGCAGCGCTGATAAAATTCGGCGACGAGCGTACGTTCCAGTTCATCGCACTTGTTGAGGAATGTCAGCCGGAAGGCGAAGCCGATGTCGTGGAAGATCTCGGCGTTCTCCGCCCAGGTGATCACGGTGCGCGGGCTCATCACGGTCGAGAGATCGCCCGCCATGAAGGCGTTGCGGGTCAAGTCGGCGACGCGCACCATCTTGCCGACTTGATCGCGTCCGTCGTTGGTCGCCTGATAGGATTTCACCTTGGCGAGCACGATGCCCACCTCTTTGTCATGTGGCAAATAGTTCAAGGTGGTGACAATCGACCAGCGGTCCATCTGTCCCTGGTTGATCTGTTGCGTGCCATGGTAGAGGCCGGAGGTATCGCCAAGCCCGATCGTGTTCGTTGTCGAAAACAAACGGAAGGCGGGATGCGGCGTGATCACCCGGCTCTGGTCGAGCAGCGTCAAACGCCCCTGCACTTCGAGCACGCGCTGGATTACGAACATCACGTCGGGCCGGCCGGCGTCGTATTCATCGAAGCAGAGCGCGATATTGTTCTGCACCGCCCAGGGCAGAATGCCGTCGTGGAACTCGGTCACCTGTTTGCCGTCCTTGATGACAATTGCATCCTTGCCGACGAGATCGATGCGCGACACGTGGCTGTCGAGATTGATTCGCACGCAGGGCCAATTGAGCCGCGCCGCGACCTGTTCGATATGCGTCGACTTGCCGGTTCCGTGATAGCCGGTAACCATCACCCGGCGGTTCTTGGCGAAGCCGGCGAGAATCGCGAGCGTGGTGTCGCGGTCGAAGAGGTAATCCGGATCGATATCCGGTACGTGCAGATCCGGCGTTGAAAAAGCCGGCGCTTCCATATCCGAATCGACCCCGAAAACCTGACGGACCGAAACTTTCATGTCGGGGACGGCCTGGTTGGCGTGACCATCGCTGACAAGCGAGATGTTTGACATTGATCCTCCAAGTCCGAGATCCTCCAAGTCCGACCGCGCCCGGCGGAAGCCGGCGTGCGGCGGAGGGGTCCTCAGGCGAGTTTGACGGACTTCAGATAACTATAGGCGTGAATGATTTCCCGCAATTTATCTTCGAGAGAGCGATCCCCGCCATTGGCATCAGGGTGAAGCCGCTTCACCATCTCCTTGTAACGCGTTCTGATGGTGCTTGAATCCGCCGTTTCGTCCAGTCCGAGCTGGTCGAGCGCTTTCTTCGCGGCGATTCCGCAACGCGGCATTTTTGGCTCCTCGGGCATCCGCGGCGGGCTTTGCCGGCCGAAAATACGTAGAGGATCGACGAAGCGCGACGCATCGTCGCTGCGCACCTTGAAGCCACCGCTGCCCATGCTCCAGGTCGGACGGTGCCCGATGCTCGCATCGCGCTGGTAGAGCGCCACGGCCTCAGGTGTCATGCCATTGAAATAATTATAGGAAGCGTTATAGGCGCGGACGTGGTCGAGGCAGAAGCAGAAATATTCGCCTTCCGATTGCCATCCCTTCGGAGCGCGAAACGTACCGGGCGCATCGCAGCCAGGCTGGTCGCAGCGCATCTCGGCGGCGCGTACCTGCGGCCGTTGTTTTGCGGCGATCCGGATTCGATCGAAGAGCGGCGAATTGAGATCCATTGGAGTATTATCAAGGTCTTTATGATCGCTGCAAGCTGCCCGATCCGTCAAAAATGCCGGCGCGGGTGCGAGCAATTCGAGGAGGTCGAATGAGTCTACCGGCCAGCATGGCGCAGCGCATTCGCGAAAAACTCGCCGCCGCGTTTGCGCCGCTTTCACTCGAAGTGATCGACGACTCCCGCAAACATCTCGGACATACGCACGTCATGCGGGATTCGGGGAAAACCGCGCCGTCAGGAGAGACTCACTTTACCGTGAAAATGGTATCCGAAGCGTTCAAGGACAAGAGCCGCATCGATCGCCACCGCATGGTGAACGCCGCGTTACGCGCCGAGATTGCCGATGGGGTGCACGCCCTGGCCATCGATGCCAAAGCCCCGGGCGAAAGCGCGGGCGTTGCGCAGCGGCCCGTCATGAAACTGCCGTAACTCCAAGCAACTAACGCTATGCCGATATCTTGCAAGTGCAAGGCGGCATCGTTGTGCTTTGCAGACGGCGCGTAGCGGGCTAGGAATGATGTCGGACCAGGTTCTTGGGGTCCGACGGGGCGTGTATATGGACGGCTCACATCCGCGACGTTCCCCGAGCCACCCGAGCCGCATTTGGCTGCAGCTGTGCGGAATCGTCTTCGTAACGCTGGGCTTTATCGGCAGCGCTGCGGCGAGTCCGGCGATCGTGATCGACGTCGCCACCGGCAACGTCCTTTACCAGGAACAGGCGAACGAGCCCTGGTATCCGGCCTCGCTCACCAAGCTGATGACGATTTACGTCGCGCTCAGCGCTGTACGCGACCGCGAACTCAGTCTCGATACCCCGCTCGTCGTTTCCGCCCGCGCCGCGTCGATGGCGCCCTCCAAAATGGGCTTCGCGCCCGGCACCGAGGTCACGCTCAACAATGCGCTGAAGATGCTGGTCGTGAAGTCGGCGAACGACGTTGCCGTGACGGTCGCGGAGGGCATCGCCGGCTCCGTCGAAGCCTTCGCCGACGACATGAACCATGCCGCCGCGCAGCTCGGGATGACCGAGACCCATTTCGCCAATCCTAACGGCTTGCAGAATCCCGACCACTTCTCTTCGGCGCGTGATCTCGCGATTCTGGCACGGGCGCTTTTAATACAATTTCCACAGACGGCCGCCCTCTTTGACATCGGTGCATTGCGTCTCGGCGACGAGATCATCCCGACGCACAACGACATTCTCGGCCGCTATCCCGGCGCGGACGGTATGAAGACGGGATTTACCTGCTCGTCCGGGTTCAATCTTATCGCCAGCGCCACGCGCGGCGGCCATCACTACATCTCGGTGGTCTTAGGCGCGCCGAGCGTTAAAGCGCGGCTCATACGAACCGCGGTCCTGCTCGACCGGGCTTTCGCGGGCATCGATCATCCGCATCCGATGCTGGCTGCGGAGAAAGTCGATGCAAGGCCACCCGACATGCATAACGTGGTCTGCCGCCATCGCGCCAAGGCGCTAATTGCCTGGGCGGCGGAGACCGAACGCCTCGAAGCGCCGCTGTCGCGCTCCACCACCCCGACCCTTTCTGCCAACGGCTTTCTGTTCAACGCCGCGCCGGCCGCCGACCGGGCGCCCATGGCTTCACGCATCGCGTTGATGCGCGCGCCGGTGTTCGAGCCCGTCGCCGTCTATGTCGGTCCCGCTCCCGGCTATCTCGGCCCGGTGGCGGAGGCGCGTCCCCCGCATTCGCCAATCGGCACGCCGCCGGAAATCGTCAGCACCGAGCCCACGCGGAAGGCGCCGAGCGTTGCAACAGGCGACGCGGCGAAGCCCGCTGCCGTCGCTGCTTCGACGAGCCGCACGCTCGCCAAAAAGAAAGCTAAGAAGACCGCATCGAAGCGATCCAGGAGAAGACACCTGGCGAGCAAAGCCAAGAGGCATAGGCTTGCCAAGGCGCATGCGTCGAAGTTTGCCAAGGGGAAAACCGGCAAGACGGCGAAGAGGGGCGGCGGCAAGTTCGCCGGCAAGGGCAAATCGAGGATCGCCGGCAGACCCGCCAAACTCGCGGCGAAACCCAAACCTGCGTCCTCGCAGGATTGAACCCGTTGCAGCCGAACAATCAAACGATGCCCGCGAACCGGCCGCCGGTGTTTCCTATGACGGTTTTCACGGGCTTCCTTGGCGCCGGTAAGACCACGCTGCTTAATCGCCTGCTGCGCGCCCCGGCGCTCGCCAATTGTCTGGTGCTCATCAACGAATTCGGCGAGATCGGCCTCGATCATCTGCTCGTCGAGACGATCACGGGCGATACGGTGGTGATGACCTCGGGCTGCCTTTGCTGCACGATCCGCGGCGATCTCATCGCGACGCTCGAAGATATGCTGCGGGCGCGTGACAACGGCCGCTTGGCTTTCGACCGCGTGGTGATCGAGACGACGGGTCTCGCCGATCCGGCGCCGGTGCTGCATACGATCATGTACCATCCCTATCTGATGCTGCGCTTCCGGCTCGATGGGGTCGTGACCGTCGTCGACGCCCGCAATGGCGAGGCCAGTCTCGACGCTCATCCGGAAGCGGTGAAACAGGCGGCGGTCGCCGACCGGCTGGTCATCGCCAAGACCGATCTCCTCGACGCCGATGATCCGGGCCTCGCCGCATTGCGGGCGCGGCTCGCACGGCTCAATCCTATCGCGTTGCAGATCGACGCCGCCGATGCCGACGCCGCGCGGCTTTTCAACATCGGCCTCTACGATCCCGACAAAAAGGTCCCGGATGTGCGCCGCTGGCTAAACGCCGAGGCGATCGCCGAGGATCACGATGACGATCATGCGCCCGCGCATGACGTGAACCGCCACGATGCCAAGATCCGCGCCTTTGCGCTGCGCCATGCCGCTCCTTTACCGCCGTCGGCGCTCGACATATTCCTCGAACTGCTGCGCGGCGCGCCTGGCGCACATCTGTTGCGGGTCAAAGGCATCGTCGCGCTGGCGGACGATCCGGCGCGGCCACTCGTCATTCACGGCGTGCAGCACATCTTCCATCCGCCGGCGCGGCTCGAAGCGTGGCCCGACGAAGATCACTCGACGCGGATTGTTTTCATCCTCGACGACATGGAGCCGGCGACGATCCAATCGCTGTGGCGCGCGGTTGCCGATCTGCCGGGCGTCGATACGCCGGATCGTGCCGCGCTGACGGAGAATCCGCTGCGGCCGGCGCGGACTGGGTTGTTGGGGTGATCTGCCGCATGCTGCTTTGCGCCGACATTTTAACGCATGATCTCATCCGAAAATCTGCGACTTTTCGGGATCACATTTCAATTGCTCATATCGAGCGCCCAGTAGACCAGATAACGCGTGCCGGGGGCATAGGCCGTCGCTATGCCGAGACGTCGCATTTTGGGGGAAAGCAAATTCGCATTGTGCGGCGGCGAATTACGCCAGCCGGCGAGCGCCGCCGGCAAAGAAAAATAGCCTACCGAGACATTTTCAACCGCCGTCGCTTGGGCGAGATTTGCGGCATCGAAACGCGCCGTCAGCGTACCGGCGATCGTATGGCTGAGCACATTATGCGCTGCCATGGCATCGGCCTGAGCCTCTGCCAATTTCTGCAAGGTCGGATCGCGCGTAACGGCACTGAGCGCATGCGCTTCTCGATATTGCGAGATCATGACGGCCGCCGCGGCGGGATCGACGTGGACTTGGCTTGCGGCGCGTTCCCGCGCGTTCACTGCGGTCGGTGGCGCGGCAGGTAGCGGCGGCGGCACCTTTGGCGCGCAGGCAGCCAGCAGGAGACCTATGGCGAAGACGAGTGCGCGGCGTAAACAGTGCAGCATGGGGGACAAAGGATTTTACACTCGCCTGGAAGATACGCGGCATTCTTAGCCGGTCGTTTTTTCATTGCCTAGCTCTCCGCTCTTCACAGATACCGTGACGTCGTTCAAAAGCCGCTCGAATTGATCGAGTCCGGCGGATACGCATGCGTTGCCCCATGGAAATCCGTAGCGCGGTAGGCGCCTTCCTTGTCCCCGAAGAGACCTTCGCCGATCGGCACCTTCCCGAAGCCGCCGGGAATATCGAGTACGTACTGAGGTTGGCAAATACCGGAAATGCGGCCGCGCAGCGCCCGCACGAGCGCTTGGCCCTCGGCGATCGAGACGCGGAAATGCGACGTGCCGCGGGCGAGATCGGGATGATGAAGATAATACGGTTTTACGCGCGCCCGCACGAAAGCGCGCATCAGTTCGGCGAGGACTTCGAGGTTATCGTTCACGCCGCGCAACAGTACGGTTTGGCTCAGCATCGGAATGCCGGCATCAACGAGCCTGGCGCAGGCGGCGCGTGCCGCTGGCGTGAGCTCGCGGGGATGATTGGCGTGAAGCGCGACGTACACCGGCTTATCGGCGTCGCGCAGCAGCTCTGCGAGCGCGTCGGTGACTAGTGCCGGCGCGGCGACCGGCACGCGGGTATGGATGCGGACGACGGCAACGTGCTCAATCTCGGCAAGCCGCGCCAGAATGTCGGCGAGCCGGCGCAGCGATAGGATCAACGGATCGCCGCCTGTCAGGATCACCTCGAAGATCTCGGCATGTGCGGCGATGTAGGCGAAAGCCCGATCGAGTGCCGCAGCGGAAAGATATACCGCGCTTCCGGGGCCGACCGTTTCGCGGCGAAAGCAGAAACGGCAATAGACCGGACAGACATGAAGCAGCTTCAGCAGCACCCGGTCTGGATAGCGATGCACGATGCCTTCGA
>JBOHJJ010000128.1:0-5179 GCA_050728495.1 Methylovirgula sp. | reverse complement strand
GAGGAGGTCGCCTCGTCGAGCAGCAGGATCGGCGCCGAGCGCAGGACCGCGCGCGCTATGGCAAGCCGCTGGCGCTCGCCGCCCGAGAGCGTGACGCCGCGCTCACCGATCACCGTCGCATATCCCGCCGCTGCCGCCTCGATGAAGTCGTGCGCCGCCGCCCGGCGCGCCGCGTCGCGCACCGCCGCGTCGCTTGCCTGCGGCGACCCATAGCGGACGTTGTCGGCGAGCGAGGCGGCAAAGACCACCGGATCCTGCGGCACGTAGGCGATGCGCCGGCGCAGTTCCACGGGATCGACCGACTTGATATCGACGCCGTCGAGCAGAATGCGGCCGCGCAGCGGATCGTAGAAGCGCAACAGCAGATGGAAGATCGTCGATTTGCCGGCGCCCGATGGACCCACGACCGCGACCGTCTCGCCGGGCGCGACCTTGAAGGAAAGATCGTGCACGGCCGAGACGTCGGGGCGGCTCGGATAAGCAAACTCGACGTGCCCGAAGGCGATCTCGCCGCGCGCCGGCCGCGGCAGTGGCAGCGGAGACGCGGGCGCGACGATCTTTGGCGCGATCGCCAGGAGTTCGCCGATCCGGCCGGCGGCGCCTGCCGCAGCGGCAACCTCGCTCCATACCTGGCTCAATTCGCCGAGCGCACCGGCGGCGAGCACCGCGTAGAGGACGAATTGCGACAGCAACCCGCCGGTCATGCGGCCGGCGAGTACGTCCTGCGCGCCGAGCCAGAGAACCACGACGACGCTCGCAAAGGCCAGGAAAATCGCCCCCCCGGTGACGAAGGCGCGGGCGCCGGTGGCGGCGCGGGCCGCGTCGTAGGAGTTCTCGACCGCGGCGGAAAAGCGCGCGTTGGTCGTCGCTTCCACTCCGAATGCCTGCATGACGCGCACGGCGCCGAGATTTTCGGCCGCATAGGCGGTCGCTTCGGCGAGCGTGTCCTGCGCGGTGCGCGAGCGTTTGCGCACCGAGCGGCCGGCCGCGCAGAGCGGCAATACGATCACCGGAATGGCGACCAGCACCAAGGCCGATAGTTTCGGGCTCGTATAGATCATCAACGCGACGGCGCCGATGAACATGAAGAAATTGCGCAGCGCGATCGAGGCCGAGGCGCCGAAGGCGGACTTGAGCTGCGTCGTGTCGGCGGTAAGCCGCGAGACGAGCTCGCCGGTTCGCGCCGAGTCGAAGAAGGCGGCGTCGAGCCCCGAGAGATGTCGGAAGACGTGCGCGCGCAGATCCGCCACGACGCGCTCGCCGAGCGTCATGACGAGATAGTAGCGCCAGCCCGAGGCCAGCGCGAGCACCGCCACCACGGCGATCATCGCGGCGAAATAGCGATTGACGGTTCCCGCGCTCTGCGCCGAGAAAACGTTGTCGATCATAAACCGCACTGCGAGCGGCACGACCAGCGTTGCGCCGGTGGCGACGGTCAGCGCCAGAAGCGCGGCGGCGATGCGCAGCTTGTAGCGCCAGACATAGGGAACGAGCGTCAATAAAGCGCGCGGCGACGGGCGGCGTTTGGCGGCTTCTTCTTCGCTTTGCAGAGGAGCGCGGACGGGCATTGCAACGCCTTTAAGCGTAATCCTTCGCTGAGGCCAGAAAATCGTCTCTCTTTCCGGCACCAAGGCGGGTGGACGTGAGGCTTGCGGATGTGGCTTCGAGCCTCGACTTCGCAAATCGCGCCTCGCCGCGCGCCGCGGTTGCCGGTCAATCGGGAGGAATGGTATGGCGCGCCTGCAGCGCATTTTAGGCACGTTTTGGGAACCGGCGTGACGGACAACAGAATATTGGTTACCGGAGCCGCGGGTTTCGTCGGATCGGCGGTGGCGCGCGCGTTGACGGCGGCGGGTTTTCGAGTCCGCGCCCTGGTGCGCCCCACGAGTCCGCGGGCAAACCTCGTGGGGCTCGACGTCGAGATCGCGGAGGGCGACATGCGCGATCCCGGCGCCGTCGCCCGCGCCATGGCCGGAGCGCGTTTCGTGATGCACGTCGCCGCGGATTATCGGCTCTGGGCGCCCGATCCAAACGACATTCTGCGCGCCAATTGCGACGGCACGCGCATTATGATGCAGGCCGCATTGAAGGCTGGTGTCGAACGGGTCGTCTATACGAGCAGCGTCGCCACGCTGGCCGTATCGAAATCGGGCGAGAGCGTCGACGAAACGAACCCCTTGCGCGTCGAAGACGCGATCGGCGCGTATAAAAAGAGCAAGATCCTCGCCGAGCAGATCGTCACCGCGATGATCGGCGGGGAACGGTTGCCCGCCGTCATCGTTCATCCCTCGACGCCCATCGGCCCGCGCGACATCAAGCCGACGCCGACCGGCCGCATGATCGTCGAAGCCGCGCGCGGACGGATGCCCGGCTATGTGGACACCGGCCTCAATCTCGTTCATGTCGATGATGTCGCCGACGGCCATATTGCTGCATTGCAATATGGACGGATTGGCGAGCACTATATACTCGGTGGTGAAAACGTGAGCTTAGCCGCGATGCTCGCCAATATCGCTGCGCTCAGCGGCCGCCGGGCGCCCCGGATTCGCGTCCCGCGCGCTATTCTCTATCCCTTGGCCTTCCTCGCCGAGGCGAGGGCGCGCCGCACCGGCCGCGAGCCTTTTCTGACGCGCGACGGCTTGCGGATGTCGGAATATCGGATGTTCTTTTCTTCCGCCAAGGCCGAACGCGAGCTCGGGTATCGCGCCAGGCCTTATACGCAAGCCCTGGCGGACGCGCTGACCTGGTTCCGCCAACACGGATATCTGCAATGAGCGGCGAAGTGGCTTTGACGAAGACGCATCGCGACGAGAACTTTCCCGTCGCCTCGCGGCTCATCGCGTCGCGACACCGCCCAGTGGTGCTGGCCTTCTATTATTTCGTGCGCGGTGCCGACGACATCGCCGACAGCCCCGTGCTGCGCCCGCAGGAAAAGCTCGACGGGCTCGATCGGTTCGAGGCCGCGCTGCTCGGCAAACGCGACGACATCCCGGTCGCGCGGCCGCTGCGCGCCGCGCTCGAGGCGCGCCAGCTTACGCCGCGCCATGCCCAGAACCTGCTCGACGCCTTCCGCATGGATGCGGTCAAGCAGCGCTATGCGAACTTCGACGAGCTGATGCACTATTGCGCGTTCTCGGCGGCGCCGGTCGGACGTTTCGTGCTCGACGTGCACGGCGAGAGCGAAAGCACTTGGCCCGCCAACGACGCGCTTTGCTCGGCGCTCCAGATTATCAACCACATCCAGGATTGCGGTGCCGATTACCGCAATCTCGATCGCGTCTACATTCCGCTCGACCTGCTGGCAAAGGACGGAGCCGATGTGGCCGAGCTTGGCGCAAAGAGCGCCTCGCCCGCCCTCATCGCGTCGCTGCACCATCTCGCGGCGCGGACCGAACTGCTGGTGCGCAAGGGAGTCGAATTGCCGCGCCAGGTGCGCGATCTTCGGCTTAGTTTGGAGACCGCGGTGATCGCGCAACTCGCACAAAAACTTGTCGGCCTGCTGATGCAGCGCGATCCGCTCAGCGAGCGGGTGCATCTGACGAAGCCCGGCTTTCTCGCATGCATGCTGCTCGGTGCCGGCACCGGCCTCATCGAGCGCGGCCGCCGTGTGAGCGCCGCCCATGCCATGAGGGACGCATGAGCCTTTCGGCGGCTTCGGCACCAACCGCGCAGACGCGCGCGAGCGGCAGCTCGTTCTACACCGCCATGCGCATTCTGCCGCGTAAACAGCGCGAGGCGATGTTCGAGATCTACTCCTTCTGCCGCGCCGTGGACGATATTGCCGACGAGGGCGGCGAGATCGCCCCGCGCCGCGCCGCGTTGGAAGATTGGCGCGCCGACATTGCGGCGCTTTGCGCCGGCAAGCGATCGCCGGCGCGGCTTGCCGGACTAAGTGAGGCGATCCGCACCTTCGCTCTCGAGCGCGACGATTTCTTCGCCGTTATCGACGGCATGGAGATGGACGTCGTCGCCGACATCCAGGCGCCGGATTGGGCGACGCTCGATGTTTATTGCGACCGCGTTGCAAGCGCGGTCGGCCGTCTTTCGGTGCGCGTCTTCGGCGTACCAAAGACCGAAGGTCCTCTTCTTGCCCATCATCTCGGCCGTGCGTTTCAGCTCACCAACGTATTGCGCGACCTCGACGAGGACGGCGCGATGTCACGCCTCTACCTGCCCCGCGAAGCACTGCGGGCGGCGGGCATCAAGGCGACAACGCCATCCGACGTGCTTGCCGATCCCCGCCTTGGCGAGGCCTGCGCGCCGGTCATCGCGCGGGCGCGCGAATATTTTGCGGAGGCTCGAAACATCATGGCGCGATGCCCGCGTCCGAGCGTGCGCGCCCCGCGGCTGATGGGCGAGGTCTATCAAGCGATCCTCACCGCCGTCACGGCGCGTGGCTTTGCGCCGCCACGCAACAAAGTGCGGGTGCCGAAACGGCGCATGCTGCTCGCGCTGCTGCGCCACGGCTTTTTCTGATGCCGCAAGCAAAGGTCCACATCATCGGCGCGGGTCTTGCGGGCCTCGCCGCGGCGCTGCGCCTTGCCGACGGTTCGCGACGCGTCGCGCTTTACGAGGCGGCGCCGCAAGCAGGCGGCCGCTGCCGTTCTTATTTCGATAGCGTGCTCGACATGATGATCGACAACGGCAACCACTTGCTATTGTCGGGCAACCGCGCCGCACTTTCGTTTCTGCGCGAGATCGGTGCCGAGGATCAGCTCAAAGGTCCGGCGGGCGCCGAATTTTCCTTTGTCGATCTTGCTTCGAACGAACGCTGGGTCCTGCGGCCGAACGACGGCCCGATCCCCTGGTGGATCTTGCGGCCGCGCCGGCGCGTGCCGCGAACGCGCGCCCGCGATTATCTCGGCGTCCTCGGCCTTCTGCGCGCGCCGAAAGCGGCATCGATCAAAGCCGCCATGCCGTGCCGTGGCCTCGTCTACGACCAGCTCTGGCGACCCTTTTTTCTCGCCGCGCTCAACACCGCACCGGAAGAAGGGGCAGCCAGTCTCGCCGCCACGATCCTTCGCGAGACGCTCGCCAAAGGCGGCAAGGCTTGCCGCCCGCTGATCGCGGCGAATGGTCTTTCCGAGGCTTTCGCGGCGCCGGCGCTGCGTTGCCTGAAAGCGAAGGGCGTCGAAGTTGCGTTCGAACGCCGCTTGTCGGCATTGGAGTTCGGAGGCCT
>JBOHJJ010000127.1:0-6084 GCA_050728495.1 Methylovirgula sp. | reverse complement strand
TTCCTCAGCAAGCCCTTCAGCCTCGAGCAACTCGCCTCGAAAGTTCGCGCCGTTCTCGACGCATAGGCGGAGCGCTCACTCGCGCCCGAAGGCTTTGCGCAATTCCTCCTTCGCCCGCTCGATCATGCGCCGGCGCGCTTCGGGCAGCTTTTTGCCTGACGCTAGACACAGGTTAATCGGATCATCAATTGAATCCGACGTCCGACAATCCGATCCATGAACTCGCGCGTGGTTTTGATGGCAATCACTCTCAAACCTTCTGCTGCATCGCAGTGCTGGGTAACTAGAAATCGCCATCGTCACCCATTTCGGCGAAAAACATTGCATCGCGTTCTCGTTGCAACTCGTCTAAGGATGCGGGAATTAACCCGAAATCCAAGTTGTACATGGGCATCTGCCAACCATAGATGCGATCGACATGTTTCTGTTCGGCGGCGTCTGTCGGAAGTTCTAGGCTGATAATACGGCCTACTAGTTCGCCGTGGAGCCGCCTAGTTTCGGTGGAGCCCTGCGTGTCCCTGAACTCTATTGCGTTCCAGATGTCGGCGACCGCTCGCAAGCCCTTAAGGCTAAATATGCCGAGCGCCGAAAAAGCTTGGGCCAGATCGAGCGCGGGGGGCGTGTAGGTAAACAGCTCATGAGCGAAGCTCGTTGGAGCATGCCAGCCAGACTGACCGTCTTCGTACGCTTCTATATCGGCGTAGAGCTTGCCTTCGCGTTCGGCGAGTTCCGAATTGGGGAGAATGTACTCTCCGCAGTAACCTTCGAGATAATGTGTTTGGCGCTCGTTATCGACGTATTCGCGCAGTTGCGTGACATGCATCGGCCTCCATGAGACTGCATTTGCATAGATCAGGCGAGCAAGATGGTCATAAAACCATTTGGTCATGAGCCCGATTTTGGACGCGCATAGTTTTTTGGGCAGCGCACCATGTCCATGACGATCAGGATTTTGGCCGCTTCCTCCTCAGCGTGATTTCTTAACACGTCCGCCTCGCGCGGCATTGCGCTTAGCTGTTGTGAAGTCACCCAAAACCCGCGCGCGCTATCAAGTATGATTGGCAAACCCTCTGCGAGGAAGGCAAGCCGATCATTATATTTCATCTGACAGAGGCGTTTCGCTTGGCCAAAGCCAATGTCTAAGTCGCTCATTTCCAGGCAACCATACCAAGAAAATCAAGCAAGTGGCAGCTCAGTCCTGGAGCTAATCAGTGTATACCGGCTATTCTAGCAAGGCCCCAGACTGCGCCGATCGCGAAACAGCCCTGACTTACGATGACAAGAAAATTAATCGCATGTGTCAGCCAAGGAAGTCCTTCCGTTCGATTGCTGAGAAAGCCAGTTTCACCGTTGGAACGATACTTCCGCACTCTCGTAAAATACGAAGGACCTCTTGTCCCTTCGTCTCGCTATCGTAGACCGCCCGCGCACGTTACAACGACACGATCAGACCGCTTGCAATTAGCCCCACTAGAAAAATCCACATCGGACCTGTTACTGCTAAGAGTACGATGCCCTTTCCCTTGCCGGTGACCAACGCATCTGCGACGCCGAGACACGCCAGAATGCCGCCGGCATTCGCAAGAACGAGATATCGAACATACGTTTCCTCCAAGCGCTGTGCTCTGGCGTCAGAAGCCTTGGCGTCTATCAGAGCTTGCCGAATTGCGTTCGCGGCGCGCGGATCAAGCTTCGCTGAATCGTTCACGTCGGATTGCTTCCTGGTCTCTGAGTTCAGAGCAAAGATTGCACTGGCGTTATCCTAAGGGCGTAGGTTTTCTCAATAAATGGTCCCGGACTTTCGTCCGAAGTTCTTTTAACCGAGAGGTGTCATTTTTGAGCAAGTCGTCCTCGGCCGGGTCATCCTCGGCGCCCTAGCGCCCGAAATTATTGATTCCAAATTGGTAGCGGAGGAGGGACTCGAACCCCCGACACAAGGATTATGATTCCTCTGCTCTAACCAGCTGAGCTACTCCGCCATCCGAGCACGCGTGACATGCGCCGGATCGGGCGCGCATTTGTTGTTCCTTTGGAGACGCTGCCTATAGGCTGGCGTTCTCGACCAAGTCAAGGCGCGCTCGTCGCCACTATTGTTGGGATCCAGTTTGCGACGAGAAGATAGCATCCCGCGCGATCCGCTTAGTGCCGCGACTTCTTGATTCGCACCAAGGTGAAGAGGCCGAAGGGCGGCAGGGGCCGGCGTTCGGCAAGCACGAATCCGGCTTTGCCCGCCAGCCAGTCGGCGAGAATGCGCCACGGAAATTCCGGACGCCAGCCAAGCGCTGCGCTGTTTTTCGCAAGCCGGGCCTCGATCCAAGCCTGCGGGCCGCGCGCCGCACCGATGTGATTAACGAGCACGATCTCGCCGCCGGGTTTCAGCACCCGCGCCCATTCGTCGAGACTCGCTTCAGGCCGCGGCAGCACGGTCAGCACATAGGGCGCGACGATGGCGTCGAAGGTGGCATCGGCGAAGGCGAGCCGGCAGGCGTCCATGACCGAGAGACCGGCGACGTGGCGCAAAGCCGTAAGCTCGACGCGGCGCGCGGCGCGCCGCAACATGGGTTCGGAGAGATCGATGCCGATGATGCACGTCGCGGAATCAAACAGCGGCAGTTCGAGCCCGGTTCCGACACCGACGTCGAGAATGAAGCCGCCTTTGTGCCGGCTCGCCGCTGCGGCAGCGAGCCGCCGCCCTGGGTGCATCGCCGCCGTGAAGGCCAGATCGTAAACCGGCGCCCAGCGTGCGTAGGCGCGTTCGACGTGATGATTCTCAAAGCCCCGCGGCGCGGCGGCGCGGCGGAGCGGCACGAGCGCGCGAGTCGGCTCCAGGTTGCTCATTTACCTACCGGGCGCAGCGAACGCCGGGTCTCGCGCGCGGTCTTGGCCGGTTGGCTCGGTCGCATTGATAAATCCCCCGCCTAGAACCCGTGCTCCAGCACGTTCGCTGGCATAGAGCACGCATGCTTGCCCCGGCGAAACGCCGTCCTCGTGTTCGGCAAATTCCACCGCGGCCTCACCATTCTCAACCTGCAAACGGCCTGGAACCGGTGGTTTGGCCGATCGGACGCGCACAAAAACTTCGCGCGCCTCGCGGCCAGGCAAGCTGCCGTCGCCGATCCAGTTAAAAGCGCGTAGCCGCACGCGGCGCGTCGACAGTGCTTGGCGTGGGCCAACGACGACCTCCGCCTTGCCGGCGTCGAGCCGCACGACGTAGAGTGGTTCGTCGGTGCCCGGCAGGCTGATGCCCAGTCCGCGGCGCTGGCCGACCGTGTAATGAATGACGCCGGCATGGTGGCCGAGGACACGGCCGTCGATATGGACGATGTCGCCCGGTACGGCCGCCTCCGGCCAGATGCGCTCAATGAAATCGCTGTATTTGCCCGCCGGGACGAAACAGATATCCTGGCTATCGGCCTTGTCGGCGACGCTGAGGCAATGCCGGCGCGCGACGCCGCGAACCTCGGACTTTTGCATATCGCCCAAGGGAAAGCGCAGAAGCTGGAGCTGGGCGCGCGAGGTGGCGAATAGAAAATAGCTTTGGTCGCGGTTGATGTCCCGGGCCCGATAGAGCCCGCGTTCTCCCTGCGCGTTTGGCCGCGAGGCAACGTAGTGGCCCGTGGCGAGCAAGTCGGCACCGAGATCTTGCACCGTCTCAATGAAATCGGCGAACTTGATGTCGCTGTTGCAGGAGATGCAAGGGACAGGTGTCTCTCCCTCGGCATAGCTGCGCGCGAACCGATCGATCACTTTGACGCGGAAACGTTCCTCGTAGTCGAGAACGTAATGCGGAATTCCCAGCTTTGCCGCGACCTGCCGGGCGTCATGGATGTCCTGGCCGGCGCAGCAGGCGCCTTTGCGGTGCAAGGCTTCGCCGTGATCGTAGAGCTGCAGCGTCACGCCGATCACCTCGTAGCCCTGTTCGACGAGCAGCGCCGCGACGACCGAAGAATCGACGCCGCCCGACATGGCGACTACAACGCGCGTCTCGGCCGCCGGTTTCGGCAGGTCGAGGCTGTTACAAAATCGTGGCGCGGGTTCGGTCATCGGCGATCGAAATGTCTCGTAAAAACAAGCAGTTTTGGGCCGCGGCCCTGCGCTTGCGCTCATCTAGCCTTTCGGCGGCGTTCCGATATCTCGGATTGGCTTCGCGCAAAGCCCAATTTTAGCGATCTAAACCATTCCGCCGGTGTGAATGCAACGAGAGAATATCGCTCCGCCAAGCCTGGCTGTTGGGCCCTGCGTGGACATTTCTTAAGAATATTAAATATTCCGTCTCACGTCGGGACAGATACGTAGCAACTCGAGCCTTATCTGCAAATCTATGAAAGTTTTTATACGTCGATTCTTGCCCTAAGCTCCAATCCGCGCTTAGCCGAATCTTAAGTTGCGCTTTCTATTCTCTGGGCCCTAAGAGTCGGACAAGTACGTGAGTTGAGAACATGGCCGAACTGCACCGCCCGAGAGTTAAATATGTCATCGGGCCAGACGGGAGCCCGCTCACTGTGGCAGATCTTCCCCCGGTCACAACCAAGCGCTGGGTCATCCGGCGTAAAGCGGAAGTCGTTGCCGCCGTGCGCGGCGGGCTGATCTCGCTCGAAGAGGCGTGCAATCGCTATACGCTGACGGTCGACGAGTTCCTCTCCTGGCAGATGTCGATCGACCAGCACGGGCTGGCGGGCCTGCGCACGACACGCATCCAGCAATACCGGATGTAGGTGGCCGGTCCCGGCCGGACTCCATATTTCCCGTCGCGATCAAGAAACGTCGGCTGGGCTCGGGCGCTCGTTTTTTCGTTGTCCGGCCGGTTTTTCCGGGGAGCCGCCTTGCTTGGCGTGACGGAGCGCTTCCTGCAGCTTGCCGCGCTCGAACGCCACCACCACAATGGCGGCAAAAACGAGCGGCAAGACGAGGTAGAAGAAACGGAATAAAAGCAACGCGGTCAGCACCTTATGCTGCGCCATGGCCGGCATTGATTTGATGAAGAGAAGCTCGAAGACGCCGATTCCACCCGGCGCCTCGGAGACCAGCGCCACCGAAAACGACGCCAGGAATGCACCGAGCACGACGAAATATCCGGGATTGCCGGCCTGCGGCAGGGCGAAATAGATGATCCCGGCGGCGCCGAGGATTTCCATCGGCGCGGCGATGAATTGACGAAACGCGATTCCGGGGCGCGGATATTCGATTCGCAACTTGCCGACAGTAAGCGGCTTCAGGTTGAAGACCGAGCCCGCCGCATAAACGCCGACTAACCCGAGGCAGACGGCACCGATGCCGCGCGCCGTGCGCGCCTCGGTCAGGACCGAGGGCAGCATCCCGGCCAATCTGCGCAACTGCCGAGGGTCGGTGACCAGAAGGAGGCCGCCAAGCAGCAGAACGCCCAATCCGAACGTGAGCGAGCAAATTCCCACAAGAACAGCGATCTGCGCCGGCGTCAGGCCTTTGGTCGAATAGGCCCGGTAGCGGACCATCGCGCCGGAGAAAACCGACGCGCCGATGTTATGGGCGAGCGCATAGGTAGTGAACGAGCAAAGCGCGATGAACGTCCAGGAAATATGTTTCACGCCGAGATGCAAAAGCGCGATCCGGTCGTACCAGGCGAGTGCCGCATAAGCGACGAGCGTCGCGCCGATCGCCAGCCCATATTGACCGAGCGGGATGGCCTTGAGGTCGGCCCAGACTTCGGGAGCGACGGCGGCGCCGCGAAACTGCCGATGCAGCAGCCAGATCGAAACGATCACCGCGACTAAGCCGAAGCCTGGCCAGACGAACTCAAGAAATCGCTTCATGGTTGCCTGATTGGTCGCGCTCGGAGGGAGAGCGGCGCATCCCAACCCCGTTGGATGTGTCGATTGGGGGCATTTGATGACCGGGGCCGGTGCCGGTCGGGGAAATTGCGATCCCGGCGCGGACGCCCGGCTGGTTCGGCGCAGAGGAATCGCGCCGCGGAGAAAGCAGTCAGGCGCGCGCCGTGCGCAGCCCGATGTCGACCATCGTCAAGCTGCGGTCGGCGACCTCGGGGCCGGCGCCTTTTTCGCGGCTATCGAGACTCGTCATTTTGCTGAGTTCCTCAACCGCATTTTC
>JBOHJJ010000126.1:0-3578 GCA_050728495.1 Methylovirgula sp. | reverse complement strand
CACGTCGCAGGGCACGATGATCGGACTTGCGAGCTGTTCGGCCAAGGGCCGCACGTACGGATCCGCCTTGGCGTTCAGATAGGTGACGGCAAGATCCGCGCCCGCGTCGCGGAAGGCTTTGGCGCAGCCAAAAGCAATGCTGTGCTCATTGGCGATGCCGGCGACCAATCCCTTCTTGCCCTGGAGCGGCATGATTTTCTCCTCGAGCGAGATGATGCGCGCGTTCCGCTCGGCGCGAAACGATGTATCCTCAGGTTACCGGCCGGGGGTTGATGCTGATCAAACCATACGTAAACTTTATGTCATTTTTCATCATCTTGCCGAGAACGGCTAAGCCAACTCGATCCTCACTGGCACGTGATCCGAGGGTTTGTCGTCGCTGCGCAGTTCTTTATCGATCGTGACGTTGACGAGCCGGTCGGCGGCGCGCGGCGAGAGCAGCAAATGATCGATGCGGATGCCCTTGTTGCGCTGCCAGGCGCCGGCCTGATAGTCCCAGAACGTATAGTGTCCTGGCGCGTCCGTCGTGGCGCGGAGCGCGTCGGTGTAGCCGAGATTGAGCAGCGCGTGAAATCTTTGCCGCGTTTGTGGAAGAAACAGAGCGTCGCCCGCCCAGACCTTCGGATCGAAACAATCGCGCGGCTCGGGGATCACGTTGTAGTCGCCGGCAAGAACGCAGGGCTCCTCCAAAGAAAGCAGATACCGCGCCCGAGCGAGGAGCCGATCCATCCAGGCGAGCTTATAGCTATATTTGTCGCTCTCCGGCGGATTGCCGTTCGGCAGATAGAGCGAGGCGACGCGCACGACGCCGGCGCGATCCGGGATGACCGCCTCGATGTAGCGCGCATGCGAGTCGCTCGCGTCCCCGTCGAGCCCGCGCGTCACTTCGAGCGGCGCTTTGGAGAGAATGGCGACGCCGTTCAGGCCCTTCTGTCCGTGAACGGCGACGTTATAACCGGCCGATTCCACGTCCATCAGCGGAAAGGCCTCATCGACGCACTTCAGCTCCTGCAGGCAGAGTACGTCGGGGCTCGCCTCCTTCAGGTAGCGCAGCAGATGTTCGGTTCTCTGCCGCACGGAATTGACGTTCCAAGTGGCAATTTTCACGTCACGACCTTGCAATGTTCGGCCGCTACTGCACGCGGACCGGACGCGGATTGTGCACCGGCCGATGTTCGTGCGGCAAGATCCCTTCGAGGATGAGAGCGCGACGCAGCGGTCCAATGGTTGCAAAGGCGAGAGAGCCGAGGCCGCGCGCAACTTCGATGGGGAGAAAGTCGGAGAGCAAAGAGCGGTTCAAGGCGTCGATGCCGCTGGTGCGCAGAGCGATGTCCGGACGGCGCGCTTGCGCATAGGGGCGCAGCGCCAGACCGATATCGGCGCCGCGCGCTCGCGCCTCCGCAAGGCATTCGACGAGCGCGCCGATGTCGCGCAGGCTCAAATTCAAGCCCTGCGCGGCGAGCGGTGGAAAAGCGTGCGCGGCCTCGCCCAAAAGCGCGATCCTGCGCGCGGCGAGCCGCGTGACGCTCATACCCATCATCGGGAAAAAGCCGCAAGCGCTGTCGAGCCGCAGGTTCCCGAAAATTCCCTCCACTTCGCGTTCGATCTCGCCGCCGAGCGCGTCGGGGGCAAGGCCGCGGCGGGCCGCCGCCTCGCGCGTCGACATCAGCCAGACGAGGCTCGAGCGATTCCGCGCGCCATCGCGCGGCACGAGCGGCACCAGCGTGCAGGGGCCGCTGCGCGTATGGAACTCGACCGACCTGTTGGCGTGCGGCTTCTCATGCGCGATCAACGCCGTCATCGCCACCTGCGGATAGGTCCAGCGCCGCGTGCCGATCCGTGCCTTGGCGCGTACCGTCGATCGGCTCCCGTCGGCGCCGGCGATCAGTTTGGCGCCGATATTCCGGCCGGAGGCAAACGTCGCGCGCAGGTGGTTGTCGGCTTGCGAAATATCGGCGAGCATTTCGGTTTCGAGACGCAGACCGGGGATTTCGCGGGCGATCTCGGCGAGGCGGCCAACGAGCCGGTCCGTCTCGATGTTCGCGCCGAGCGCCGACAGCCCCACGTCCTCGGCCGACAACAGGATGCGCGGGATCGGCACTCGCGCGCCGCTCGCATCGATCATTTCGATCGCTTCGATCTTGGCCGCCAGGTCGGCAAGACGCGGCCAAAGGCGCTGGGCGCGCAGAAAGCGCAGCGAACCTTCGAAGAGAGCGACGGTGCGCCCGTTGCTTACGGTATCGAGAGTACCGATCGCCACGACCGAGAAGCCGGCACGGCCGAGTGCGATCGCCGCCGAAAGACCCGCGGCCCCGCAGCCAACGACCAGAACGTCAACCGGCGGGTCCGCCGCGTTCACCATTTCCGCATTAGCGCTGCTCGATCGGCACATAATTGCGCTGCGGCGCACCGGTATAGAGCTGGCGCGGCCGGCCGATCTTCTGGCCCGGATCCTCGATCATTTCCTTCCACTGCGCAACCCAACCGGCGGTGCGCGCCACGGCGAAGAGCGCAGTGAACATCGAGGTCGGAAAGCCCATCGCTTTGAGCGTGATACCGGAATAGAAATCGATGTTCGGATAGAGCTTCTTCTCGATGAAGTAATCGTCGCTCAGCGCGATCTGCTCGAGCTCCAAGGCGACTTCGAGCAACGGGTCGTCCTTGCGGCCACGCTCCTTCAAGACTTCGTGGCAGCGCTTCTGCATGATCTTGGCGCGCGGATCGTAGTTCTTGTAGACGCGATGCCCGAAGCCCATGAGGCGGAAGGAATCGTTCTTGTCCTTGGCGCGGGCGATATATTTCGGGATGTTTTTGACCGCGCCGATCTCTTCGAGCATCTTGAGCGCCGCCTCGTTGGCGCCGCCGTGAGCGGGGCCCCAAAGACACGCAATGCCCGCGGAGATACAAGCGAACGGATTGGCACCGGAAGAGCCGGCGAGCCGCACCGTCGAGGTCGAGGCGTTCTGTTCGTGATCGGCGTGCAGAATGAAGATCTGGTCGAGCGCCCGCGCCATCACCGGATTGACCTGATATTCTTCGCACGGCACGGCGTAGCACATGCGCAGGAAGTTCGAGGCGTAGTTAAGGTCGTTCTTTGGATAAACGAACGGCTGGCCGATTGCATATTTATAGGCCATCGCCGCGAGCGTCGGAATTTTGCCGATGAGCCGCATCGAGGCGAGCATGCGCTGATGCTGCTCCGAGACGTCGGTCGAATCGTGATAGAAGGCCGAGAGCGCGCCGACGCTTGCAACGAGCACCGCCATCGGATGCGCGTCGCGGCGAAATCCTTGGAAGAACCGCGCCAGCTGCTCGTGCACCATCGTATGGCGGGTGATGCGATAGTCGAAGTCGGCGCGCTGCGAGGCGGTCGGTAGTTCGCCGTAGAGCAGCAGATAACAGGTTTCGAGAAAATCGCCCTGTTCGGCAAGCTGCTCGATCGGATAGCCGCGATAGAGCAGAATGCCTTCGTCGCCGTCGATATAGGTGATCTGCGATTCGCAGCTCGCCGTCGATGTGAAGCCGGGATCGTAGGTGAACATCCCAGTCTGCGCGTAGAGCTTGCCGATGTCGACCAC
>JBOHJJ010000125.1:0-17312 GCA_050728495.1 Methylovirgula sp. | reverse complement strand
CCGCCTATACGCTCGCCAAGGCCGGGCGCAGCGTCCTCGTCGTCGAGCAGGATCCGCGCTACGTCGGCGGCATCAGCCGCACGGTGAACTACAAGGGCTTCCTGTTCGACATCGGCGGGCATCGCTTCTTCTCGAAATCCAAGGAAGTGGTCGATCTCTGGAACGAGATCCTGCCGCACGATTTCATCGAGCGCCCGCGCCTGTCGCGTATCTTCTACCGCGGCCAGTTCTATGCCTATCCGCTGAAAGCCTTCGAGGCACTCAACAAGCTCGGCTTCGCGCAAAGCGCGCTCTGTCTCGCCTCGTTCGTGTTCGCCCGTCTCTTTCCGATCCGCAATCCGAAGACGGTGCACGAATGGGTGCGCAATCAATTCGGCGAGCGGCTCTTTTCGATCTTCTTCAAGACGTATACGGAAAAAGTCTGGGGCATGAGCTGCGACGAGATCTCGGCCGAATGGGCCGCGCAGCGCATCAAGGGCCTCGATCTCGGAGCCGCGATCCTCGACGCGCTCGGCCGCTCGCTCGGCCGCAAGCGGGAAGGTGCCGTCGCCAAGACGCTCATCGAATCTTTCCGCTATCCGCGCCGCGGCCCCGGCATGATGTGGGATGCCTGCGCCGCCAAAGTCGCCAAGCTCGGCGGCACGATCCTCATGGACCGCAAGCTGAAGGCGCTCGTCTTCGACGAGGCGCGCGAAATCTGGAGCGTCGAAGTGGAGAGCGGCGCGGGCATGCGCGAATCCTATTCTGCCGCGCACGTGGTCTCCTCGGCGCCGGTGCGCGAACTGATCGGCGCGCTGCAGCCGACGGCCTTGAGCCTCTTGCATGCGCGCGAACTGAAATACCGCGATTTCCTCACCGTGGTGCTGATCGGCACGAGCGCCGTCGCTCTGCCCGACAATTGGATCTACATCCACGATCCGAAGGTGAAGGTCGGGCGCGTGCAGAACTTCCGCTCGTGGTCGCCGGATATGATCCCGGATGCGACCTCGACCTGCCTGGGGCTCGAATATTTCTGCTTCGAAGACGACGGGCTCTGGACTTCGGCCGACGCGGACCTGATCGCGCTCGCCAAAGACGAGATCGGCCGCATCGGCCTGATGAACCCGGCCGACATTCGCGACGCCTGCGTGGTGCGGCAGAAGAAGGCCTATCCCGTCTACGACGAGACGTATGCCAAGAATATGAAGACGATCCGCACCGAACTCGCGTTGCGCTATCCCAATCTTCATCTCGTCGGCCGCAACGGCATGCACAAATACAACAACCAGGACCACGCGATGATGACCGGGATGCTCACCGCCGCCAACATCATCGCCGGCGAGACGCTCTACGACGTCTGGCAGGTCAACGAGGACGCCGAATATAGCGAAGCCGGCCGCTCCGGTGCCGAGGAGGCGCTGAAGAGCCTGCGCCTCGTTCCCAAGAAGGCGGCCTGAGCATGGATACGATCAGACCGTCGCTCGCTTCGGCCGGCGGTTTGCGCCCGGAGGTGCGCGCCGGGGTGCGTCTCTTTGCATCGGATTTCCTCGGCTATGGGATTTGCAGCGCCGCGGCGCTGGCGCTCGACTGGTCGCTCTTGATCCTGCTCGTGAACACCGGCGTACACTATCTCGTCGCGGCGGCGTTCAGCTTTGTTGCCGGCATGGCGGTCGCTTATGCGGGCAGCATCCTTTTCGTCTTTCGCGCCCGCCGCGCCCGTCGCGTCAGGGCGGAGATCGCCGGCTTCTTTGCAATCGGCCTCGCCGGTCTGGCGTTGAACGAGGTACTGCTCTTCCTCTTCGTGCATTTCTGCGGGCTCGAGGTCGTACTCGCCAAGGCGCCGACCGCAGGTTGCGTTTTCCTGTTCAATTTCCTGTTGCGCCGCGCGCTGCTCTTTGTGTCCACGCCGCCAGCCGTGTGAAGGCACGCCATGTCCTGGAATTTCTCGCTCGGCATGGAACGGCGGCAGACCGCAAGCGCCGCGCCGGTCGCCGCGCCCGACAAGAAATTCAGCCACGCCGTCACAGCGCTTAGGCGATCCGTCGCCGATGGCACGATCTTTCTGCCGCTGATCGCCGTCGCCTTTTGGGCGTTGACGCATCCCTACCAAGGCATCCTCGGCGACGCGAGCGTTTATATCGGCCGAGCGCTCGCGGACCTGGACCCTGCAGGAATCGGTCGCGACATGATGTTCGTCAACGACGGACAATCGCGCTTCAGCCTCTATCCTTTGATTCTCGAGCAGCTGGTCGCGTGGTTCGGCACGGGGCCGACGGCGCTCACGCTCGCGCTGCTCGCCATGGCCGTCTGGATTGCCGCGCTCTGCGGCCTCGCCCGGCAATTCGTTACGCCGCGCTACATCTTTCTGGTCGTTCTTTTCGTCGCGGTCCTGCCGGTCTCGTACGGGACGCCGTGGCGGTTCGAGTATTCGGAAGTTATGGCGGTACCGCGTCCTTTCGCCGAAGCTTTGGTTCTCGCCGCCCTCGCGACACTCGCCGGCGGACGCACCCTTCTGCCCGCCGTTCTGCTGGTTGCAGCGACCCTCATCCATCCGATCATGGCGCTCGCCGGATGGTGCGTCTTCGGCGTCGTCCTTTGCCGCGAAGATCGGCGCTGGGCGGTCGGCACCGCGGCGCTGGCCGCTTTGTTGGTAGCCGCGGCTTTGGCCGGCGTTCCGATCCTGCATAGGCTCGTGACTTTCATGGATCCGGGCCTCAAGGCTTTCGCCGAGAGCCGCAGCCCGTTGCTGTTTCCCACGCATTGGCCGATCGACTTCCTCGGCCCCCTGACGGTCGAGGCGACGACGATCGCAATTGCGGCGAGCTTCTTCGAAGGCCGGCGGCGGGCGGTGCTCATTGCCACGATTTTCGTCGCGATCGGCGGAATCGCAGCGCAAGCTTTGTTCGGCGATAAGCTCTCGCTGCTGCTCGTCATTCAAGCCCAGCCCTGGCGCATGGCGTGGCTACTGGCCGCCTTGGGCGCAGCGGCGCTTGGCATTGCAACGATCGAACTGTGGCGCCAAGGTCCGCGTGGCCGGGTGGTGCTCGCCGTTCTCGCGATGGCTTGGCTGACGAGCGAAGAATCGGCGGCTGGAACGCTGATTTGCGCAGTCGCGCTTTTCTTGCATTTCGGCGCGCGGTTGATCCCAGTTGCGCTCACGCCGAGGATCGTCGCTTGGGTTTGGGCTGCCGCATGTATTTTGGCACTCCTTTGGAACGTGCATTATTTCATCGGCTACGGCCGATTCCTCGCCTCCATCCCCGCCGACGGCCCGCACTACATCAGCCAATTCTGGACGCGCCGGTACGTAGCCTTTCCGATTTTGGTGCTGATCGTCACGCTGGTATTCGCGCGTCCGTCGCGCACGATCTGGGGTCTGCAATGCGCCATCGCGCTTCTCCTGATCCTTGCCGTGGTTCGATTTTGGGATGAGAGAACATCATTCCAAAAGATGGCCGACGCGGACTATCATCCGCCCGCACTCACGAATCTGATCGCAAGCCGCAGCGGCGAAGTGCTGTGGGTGGATGGTTTATCGGAAGCTTGGTTCCTGACCGGCCGGCCGCAATGGGCTTCGCCGCAGCAAGGCGTCAGCACGATTTTCTCGAGCGCCCTGACGCGGGAGTGGCGCGAGCGCATGCAATTTCTCATCCGCGAGAGATTGGCCGAAAAAAAGGCGCTTTCGCCCGCGCATTTCCCGGCGAGCGCCGATCTGCCGCGCCTCACTCTGGCGGGCGTCGCGCAGCTTTGCGCGCGCCCCGACGCGCCGGCCTACATCATCGCGCCCATCGAGGACGGCGCGGCAATTCCGCCGCAGTTGAAGCCACAATATTGGCACCTCGATGCGCCAAACTTCCGCATGGCGGAAGAGGCGGATTCCTACGGCTGGAAGAGGATCACGGCCTATGCCGTCTTGCCTTGCGCGAGAACCTAGCGCAGGTAGGGCCGTCGACCGGCTTGGCGGGACCCGGCCAAGATCCACATAAACGGAAATGAACGAACTTAACCTGTCCTTCGCGCCATTACTGCCCTTAGCGTTGCTTGGTGCTTTTGCGGCGCTAGCGTTGGCAGTGACTTTGCTGGGGTTGCTGCGCGGCCGACGCGGGACGCTGCTGCGCGCCGTGGGGCTCGCGCTGGTGCTGTTTGCCCTTTTCGATCCCTCTTTGGTGCGCGAGAACCGTCAACCGCTGAAAGACGTGGTGGCGATCGTCGTCGATCACAGCGGCAGCCAGACCATCGGCAACCGCTGGCAGCAAACCGAGAAAGCCACGGCCGAACTCAAGAAGCGGCTGCAAGCGCTCGGCAACGTCGATATCCGCGTCATCGATAGCAGCCGCACCGACACCGAGGAGAACGGGACGCGGCTCTTCGCGGCGTTGAACGAAGGGCTCGCCGACGTACCGGCGGAGCGTATCGGCGGCGTTTTCATGATTACCGATGGCGTCGTGGACGATATTCCCGCCAATCCGGCGGCGCTCGGCTTCAAGGCGCCGTTGCATGCGTTCATCACCGGCCATAAGGGCGAGCATGACCGCCGCATCGCGCTTTTCGATGCGCCGCGCTTCGGTATCGTCGGCAAGGACGTGACGATCGGGCTGCGGGTCATCGACGCGCCGCCGAGCGATCACCCCGTCATTCTTCACGTGCGCCGCGATGGCAATCCGATCGCCGACATCACCGCCACCCCCGGCGAGCGCATCAAAGTTCCGGTCCGCATCGACCACGGCGGCCCGAACGTGGTCGAACTCGAGGTCCAAGCTCTGCCCGGCGAGCTCACGACCATCAACAACAAGGCAGTGCTGACGATCGATGGCGTACGCGACAAGCTCAAAGTTCTGCTCGTCTCCGGCGAACCGCATCAGGGCGAGCGCATGTGGCGCAACCTGCTCAAGTCCGACGCCAACGTCGATCTCGTCCACTTCACCATTCTGCGCCCGCCGGAGAAGCAGGACGGCACGCCGATCAACGAACTTTCGTTGATCGCCTTTCCGACCGCCGATCTGTTCGGCCGCAAGATCAAGGATTTCGATCTCATCATCTTCGACCGCTATTCGGATCAGAGCGTGCTGCCGTCGGTCTATCTCGACAACATCGTGCGCTATGTGCGTAACGGCGGCGCGCTGCTGATCGCGGCGGGGCCGGATTTCGCGCGGCCGGAGGGGATCTATTATACGCCGCTCGGCCAGATCTCGCCGGCGCGTCCCGACGGCACCGTCACCGAGCGCCCGTTCCGGGCCGAAATTACGCCGGATGGCGCCAAACATCCGGTGACGCGCGGCTTGCCCGGCTCGGACGAAACGCCGCCGGCTTGGAGCCAATGGTTCCGGCAAGTCAATGCCGACGTGACGCGCGGCACGAGCATTCTCTCCGGCGCCGACGGTAAGCCGCTCCTCGTCCTCTCGCGCGAGGACAAGGGCAGGGTGGCGCTGCTGCTCTCCGACCAGATGTGGCTTTGGGCGCGCGGCTTCGAAGGTGGCGGCCCGGACCTCGATCTGCTGCGCCGGCTGGCGCATTGGCTGATGAAAGAGCCGGAGCTCGAAGAGGAGGCGCTGCGCGCCAAGGCGGAGGGCCATGAACTCGCCATCGAACGCCAAAGCCTGAAAGACCAGGTCCCGCCGGTGAAGATCATCGCGCCTTCGGGCAAGGAGATCACCGCCACACTGACGCCGTTCGAGCCCGGTCTTTCCCGCGCCAACGTGAAAGTCTCGGAACTCGGCCTCTATCGGGTGACGGACGGCGCGCTTTCGGCGCTCGTCAACGTCGGGCCGGAAAATCCGCGCGAATTCCAGGAAGTGGTCTCGACCACCGAAAAACTGCGGCCGCTCGCCGAGGCGACCGGCGGCACGGTGCGCCGCATCGCCGCCGACAGCGGCAGCGACGTGATCCTGCCGCGCATTGTCGCGATGCGCGACAGTCCGATCTATGGCGGCTCGGATTATGCCGCGATCCGGCGCACCGGCGCCGCCCAAGTGACAGGTGTCGGCGTCGCGCCGCTCGCCATCGGCCTCATCGGGCTGCTGTTCCTATTGAGCAGCATCGTCGCCAGCTGGCTTTTCGAGGGGCGCGGAGGATCGCGCCGCTCGGCGTAGCCAGTCAACGCGCGTCGGCGCGCGCTAGAACACGCTCGCCCGTCGAGACGGCTGCGCCCAATACATACAACCCTTATGCTGAGGAGCGCGCGAAGCGTGCGTCTCGAAGCACGGCCTAGGACGCGCGGTCAGTCCTTCTTGCCGCCCTGCTGATCGATCTCGAACACCCGGCTGGCGCGCACGTCGGCGGCGTCGATCGTCATCAAATCCTCAAGCGAGACAAGGCCCGGGTGTTCGAAATGCCGGTTTGCCTGGCGCAACCGCATGCGGTCGAGAGCGTTGCGGATCGAGCGTGCGTTGGCGAAATGCGGCTGCTTGCGCCGTGCCACGATATAGTCGCGGAACGCCTTCGCGCCGGCCGCGTCGAAACGGTAGTTCTGCGCGGCGAGCATTTTTTCGGCGATCGCCATCAATTCTTTGTCTGTGTAGTCCGGAAAATCGATATGATGGGCGATGCGCGACCGAAACCCCGGATTGGAACGGAAGAAACGCTCCATCCGCTCGGCGTAGCCGGCAAAAATCACGACGAGATCGTCGCGCTGGTTCTCCATCACCTGAAGGAGAATCTCGATCGCCTCCTGGCCGTAGTCGCGCTCGTTCTCCGGCCGATAGAGATAATAGGCCTCGTCGATGAACAGTACGCCGCCCATCGCCTTCTTGATGACTTCGCGCGTCTTCGGCGCGGTGTGGCCGATATATTGGCCGACGAGGTCGTCGCGGGTGACGGAAACGAGATGGCCGCGGCGGACGTAGCCGAGCTTATGAAGGATCTCGGCCATGCGTAGCGCAACAGTGGTCTTGCCGGTGCCGGGATTGCCGGTGAAGCTCATGTGCAGCGTCGGCGTCTCGGACGTAAGCCCCATGCGCCGGCGCACCCGGTCGACGAGCAGCAGCGCGGCGATCTGTCGAATGCGGGTCTTGACCGGCGCAAGCCCGACGAGCTCGTTGTCGAGCAGATCGAGCACTTCGGCGACGTGCGTGTCGGCAAGCTCGTGGCGCAGATCGATGCCGTCCGCAGCGACGCCAACCGTTGCCTCAGGTGCTTCCATCCTCCACCCTCCGCTGTGGGTTTATTCCGCCACCGCGGCCATGGAGCGCACGGAATAGCGCACCGTGCGTCCGGCGCCTTCGGTACGAATGAGGCGGAAGCCCGGCTCATTTTTCGGCCGATTGACGAGGAAGGAGATCCGCACGCTCTCCCAGCCGTGGCTCGAATCGAAGCCGGAGACGCGAATATAGCTGTCGCCGTGCGCCTTACGGCAGGCGTTGAGTTCGAGCATGACGGCCGCCGCGTCCTTGATGTCGAACATCGGCAGGTCCCACATTTCCCAGAACGTATTGCGCGGGTGCGGATCGTCGGTGAACTCGATGTTCACCGCCCAGCCTTTGTCGATGCAATATTGCACCTGCGTGCGGATGTCGGCCTCGGTGAAATCCGGCAGATACGAAAAACAGCCCTGAGTGAGACGCATGGATCTTCTCCTACTCGGCGGCGGTCGCGGTCGGCAGGAAGTCGGGCGTGTCCGTCGAAGCATAATCGAAGGTCACGTCCTTCCAGGTCTCCAGCGCCTGTTTCAAAGCGAGCGATTTCTTGGCGGCGGCTTCGAGAATCTCCTCGCCTTCGCGGAGAATGTCACGGCCGGCGTTGCGGGCGAAAATGATCGCTTCGAGAGCCACGCGGTTGGCGGTCGCGCCCGCCGCGATTCCCATCGGGTGGCCGATGGTGCCGCCGCCGAACTGCAGCACGCAATCCTCGCCGAGCATATCGACGAGCTTGTGCATTTGGCCCGCGTGGATACCGCCGGAGGCGACCGGCATGACCTTGTTGAGCGAAGCCCAATGCTGATCGAAGAACAGTCCGTGCTCGAGCCGCACAGGATTGTAATCCTCGCGGCAAATGTCGTAGTAGCCGCGCGTCATGTTCGGGTCGCCCTCGAGCTTGCCGACCACGGTGCCGGCGTGAATGTGATCGACGCCCGCGAGCCGCATCCATTTGCAAATGACGCGGAACGACACGCCGTGATTCTTCTGGCGCGTATAGGTCGAGTGGCCGGCCCGGTGCAGGTGAAGAATCATATCGTTCTTGCGCGCCCATTTGGCCATCGATTGGATCGCGGTATAGCCGATCACAAGGTCGATCATGACGATGACCGAGCCGAGCTCTTTGGCGAATTCGGCGCGCTCGTACATATCCTCCATCGTCGCGCCGGTGACGTTGAGATACGTGCCCTTCACCTCGCCGGAGGCGGCTTCCGCCTTGGCGACCGCCTCCATGCAATAGAGATAGCGGTCGCGCCAATGCATGAACGGCTGAGAATTGATGTTCTCGTCGTCCTTGGTGAAGTCGAGGCCGCCCTTCAGCGCCTCGTAGACGACGCGCCCGTAATTGCGGCCGGAGAGACCAAGCTTCGGTTTCACCGTCGCGCCGAGCAACGGCCGGCCGAATTTGTCGAGCCGTTCGCGCTCCGCGACGATCCCGGTCGCCGGACCCTGGAAGGTCTTCACGTAGCCGATCGGTAGCCGCATGTCTTCGAGCCGCAGCGCCTTCAGCGGCTTGAAGCCGAAGACGTTGCCGATGATCGAAGCCGAAAGGTTGGCGATCGAACCCGGCTCGAAGAGGTCGAGATCATAGGCGATGAAGGCGAACCACGAACCGGGCGCGTTTGGCACCGGATCGAGGCGATAGCATTTGGCGCGGTATTTGTCGCACGCCGTCAGCCGGTCGGTCCAAACGACCGTCCATGTCGCGGTCGAGGATTCACCCGCTACCGCCGCCGCGGCTTCGATGGGATCGACGCCGTCCTGCGGGGTCAAGCGAAACACGGCGAGGATATCGGTGTCTTTGGGCTCGTAGTCCGGATCCCAGTAACCCATCTGCCGATATTCCATCACGCCCGCCGAATAGCGGCTACGCTTCTCGGGTTTCTTTTCCACAACGTTCATCGTTTGCTTCCTATCTCCCGCGGAGCGCGGCAAACCGGATGCACGAAGTTCGCGATCCATCGCCGTTGGGGCCCGTGCGGATTTCATCGTTGCGCTTGGCATGGACGCCGAAGCAAAGCGACGCTTGCTGTGCCTGCCGCCGCTTCGGATGATGCGCCGTTCGTAATCATGCGATGACGGCCTTTTTGCGTCGCATGGCAACGCCAAAGCACAAGCGTCATCCGAACCGCAGACCGCACATGCTGCGTCCTTTGCAGGCAGGGCGAGCTATGCGGTGGATCTCCATCACCGCTCCCTTATATGGGTCGCGGCGCGCGCCGCAGCGAGCAGAGAATCGACGGTAATGCCGAAAGTTTTATAAAGTTGTCCGGCCGGCGCGCTGGCGCCGAAGCCTGTCATGCCGATAAAAGCGTCCTGCGGACGCAGCACCGCGTCCCAGCCTTGCCGCAGCGCCGCTTCGATTCCGACGCGCGGCGCCTCGCCCAGCACGGCGGCGCGGTAGCCCGCATCCTGCGCGGCGAAAAGCTCGAAACAGGGAACCGAGACGACCACGGCGTTCACGCCGTCGGCGGCAAGCCGTTCGGCCGCGTCAACCGCAATGCCGACTTCCGAGCCCGTCCCGATCAGCGTCACGTCGCGCGCGCCTTCTACGTCGCGCAGGATATAGGCGCCGCGCGCCGAGAGATTTTCTTGCGCATGCAAGCGCCGCACGAGCGGCACGTTGTGGCGCGTGAGGCAAATGGCCGACGGCGCTTTCGTGCTGGCGAGCGCGAGCTCCCAAACTTCCGCGGTCTCGACGGCGTCAGCCGGACGGAAGACTGTGAGATTAGGAATCGCCCGCAGAGCGGCGAGATGTTCGACCGGCTGATGCGTCGGGCCATCTTCGCCGAGACCGATCGAATCGTGCGTGAGCACGTGGATCACGCGCTGCCCCATCAGAGCCGCGAGCCGGATCGCGGGCCGCGAATAATCAGTGAAGACGAGGAACGTCCCGCCGTAGGGGATAAATCCGCCGTGCAGCGCGATGCCGTTCATCGCCGCCGCCATCCCGTGCTCGCGCACACCGTAATGAATGTACCTGCCGGAGAAATCCGCCGCGTTGACGACCTTCATGCCGGCGGCTTTGGTATTGTTCGAGCCGGTGAGATCGGCGGAGCCGCCTATCAAGTTCCTCTGCACCTTGGCGAGCGCTTCGAGCACTTTCTGCGAGGAGACGCGCGTTGCCTGCGGCGTGCCGGCCTCGGTTGCGGCGCGCTTGAACGCGACGATTGCCTCCCCGACCTCCGGTTCGAGCGCGCCGGCGAGATCCGCCTCGTAGCGCGCCAGCGTCTCGGCCTGCGCCGTGCCGTGCCGTGTCTTCCAGGCGGCGTGCGCTTTGGCGGACTTCTCTCCCGCTTGCCGCCATGCCGCGGCGATTGGCGCGGGAATCTCGAAGGGTTCGGCCGTCCAGCCGAGCGCCTGCCGGGCGGCGGCGATCTCGGCCTGGCCGAGCGGGCTGCCGTGCGCGCCATGCGTGCCGGCCTTAGTCGGCGCGCCAAAGGCGATCGTCGTCTTGCAGGCGATCAGCACCGGCCGGTCGGAATTCTGCGCTTTGGCGAGCGCTGCGACGATTTCCTCGGGCCGGTGGCCGTCGATCCGCCGGGCGTCCCAGCCAGCCGCCTTAAAACGGGCGATCTGATCGACCGAATCGGCAAGATCGACGCGGCCGTCGATCGTGACCGAATTGTCGTCCCAAAGGACGGTCAGCTTGGAGAGCCTTAGGTGACCGGCGAGCGCGATTGCCTCGTGGCTGATACCTTCCATGAGACAGCCGTCACCGGCCACGACGTAGGTGCGGTGATCGACGAGATCGGCACCGTAGCGTGCCGCCAGCATCCGCTCGGCGAGCGCCATGCCGACGGCTGCGCCGAGCCCTTGGCCGAGCGGCCCGGTGGTCGTCTCGATCCCGGCGGCGTGACCATATTCCGGATGGCCCGGCGTTTTCGAACCGAGCTGGCGGAAGCGTTTCAGCTCCTCGATCGTCATCCCCGGATAGCCGGTGAGATAAAGCAGCGCGTAGAGCAGCATCGAGCCGTGCCCGGCAGAGAGCACGAAACGGTCGCGATCCGGCCAGTACGGATCGGCCGGGTCGAACTTGAGGAACTGCGTGAACAGCACGGTCGCTACGTCGGCCATGCCCATCGGCATTCCGGGATGGCCGGAATTGGCCTTTTCCACCGCGTCCATAGCGAGCGCCCGGATCGCGTTGGCCATCTCCTGATGGGTTACGGGCGCCTTCGCGGCAACGTTCATTGCGTCTCCTTAGACCGTGCGCCGGGCGCGCTCGACAAGCTGCATGATAATCGGCGTCAGAATAAGCTGCATGGCGAGGTCGAGCTTGCTTCCGGCGATGACGATCGAATTGGCTCGGGACATGAAACTATCGTGGATCATTGACAGCAGGTAGGAAAAGTCGATCCCGCGCGGATCACGAAAGCGGATGATCACCATCGATTCGTCCGAGGTCGGAATCCAGCGCGCCGCAAACGGATTGGAGGTATCGACGGTCGGCACCCGCTGGAAGTTGATGTCCGTCTGGGTAAACTGCGGGCAGATGTAATAGACGTAATCCGGCATGCGCCGCAGCATTGTGTCCATGACCGCCTCGGCCGAATAGCCGCGCGCCGCCTTGTCGCGATGGATCTTCTGGATCCACTCAAGATTGATGACCGGCACGACGCCGATTTTGAGATCCGCATAGCGGGCGATGTCGACCTCTTCGGCGACCAGCGCGCCGTGCAGGCCTTCGTAGAAAAGCAGGTCCGTCTTTTCCGGCAGCGGCCCCCAATCGGTGAAGCTGCCGGGCGGTGCGCGATAAAGGTCCGCCTCCTCCTGGTCATGCACGTAATGGCGTGTCTTGGCGCGGCCGGTCTCGCCGTAGGTGCGAAACACCGCCTCAAGCTCTTGGAGCAGATTGGCGCTCGGCCCGAAATGGCTGAAGTGCTGGTTGCCGCGCGCTTCCTCCTCGCTCATGACCCGCTGCATCTCGTCGCGGTCGAAGCGATGGAATGCGTCGCCTTCGACGAACGCCGCATCGATCTTCTCGCGGCGGAAGATCTGCGCGAAGGTGCGCTTCACCGAAGTCGTCCCGGCTCCGGAAGAGCCGGTGACGGAAATGATGGGGTGTTTGGCGGACATCGATTTCCCTTCGCTCAATAGCGCATCAATCCGCGCCGGCCGAAGAGCGGCGAATGCTCGGCCGAGAATTGCGGGTCGGTATGATAGCGTGTGATGAGGCGGACGACGTTCGCCGAGCCGAACACAAGCGGCGTGCGCACATGGATGTCGGACGGCACCGTGTCGAGAATACGGCGTACGCCATCGGTGGCGTTGCCCCCGGCTTGCTCGATGATGAAGGCGACCGGGTTAGCTTCATAGATGAGCCGCAGCCGGCCCGAACTATAGCCCTGCCGCAAATCACCAGGATACAGAAACACGCCGCCGCGCGACAGGATGCGGTAGGCCTCGGCGACCAGGGAGGCGATCCAGCGCATGTTATGGTCGCAGCCCAGCGGGCCTTCCGCACCCTTCACGCAATCGTCGATGAAGGCGCGTATCGACGGCCCCCAGTGCCGATAGTTGGACGTGTTGATCGCATATTCATGTGATTGCGACGGAATCTGGACGGCCGCAACCGTCTCCTGGAACCTGCCTTGGCGACGGTCCAGCGTGAAAATGCTGGTTTTATCGGGGAACGCCAAAACCAACGAACATTGCGGTCCGTAGATGATAAACCCCGCCGCCAACTGGTTGCGGCCGGGTTGCAGGAAATGCGCCTTGACGTCGCTGGCGTGGGGCAGTACCGGCAGCACCGAAAAAATGGTGCCCAGCGACACATTGGCGTCGATGTTGGACGAGCCGTCGAGCGGATCGATGGCGATCGCCAGCGGCGCGGCCGGATCGAGCAGCAGCGGCTCCTCAAGCTCCTCGGATAGAACGACGGCGACCGGGGCCCGACGCAAAGCGTTCACGAACAGATCATTGGTCAGAATGTCTAAGTTTTTCTGCGCGTCGCCGTCGGAGTTCAAGTTGCCGACCGCAGCGTCGCTTCCACCTGTGAGGCGCCCGAGCGCGATGACCTCCGCCACTTGCATGGCCGTATCGGCGATTGCGCGGACCAGATCGGCGACAGGGGCAAGTGCAGCGTCATGGCCGACGCGCTCTTGGAGAATAGTTTGTAGCTCCCTAGCAGCCATAATCTCGAGCATAACCACCCTGAGTTTGTGGAGTTATGGGCCTCGCTTTTGAGAATCGAGGCGGCGAACCGGAAAGAGATTAGCCAAAATCGAGATATGACTCAAAAAATTCCAAAGACAAGCGGGGCGCCGGCGGGTGAGGCGTCTAGAAACTAAGGGCTCGCGCGGTTCGGCCGCTTCGCGGCGCGCCGGCCGGCTAGGCGGCGTCGCTCTTTCGCTGGAACAGGCTAAGAAGGACATCGCTATAGGCATCGCCACTGTGGCGGCGTGCAAATCGCGCGGCCCGCTCGACGGCGCGGGCGCGGCATTCGGCAAGGCGGGGCAGAAGCCGCTCGATCGCTGCGGCCAGCGCCGCGGCGTCATAGGGAGCGAAGATCTCGCCTTCAGCTTCGCCTCGTTCAATGCTTGTTGCCGCATAAATGCCTTGCGCGGCGATGATCGGCCGGCCGGCGGCGACGGCCTCCGTGAAAATCCCCGACCCGCGCGGACCAAATCTTTCCGGATCATAGGGCAGGAGGGTGATGTCGACGGCGTTGGTCTTCTCCGCATATTCGGCATTGCTCATCGTTCCGTCGATCAATTCGACGTCGGGCATCCGCCGCAACTGCTTTTCCGTGGCGATCGTTTCCTTCTCCCAGTTGCTATGCTGGATCTGGACAATGAATCGCACCGGAAGCTGCTTGGCCCGGCAGATTTCGATCGCCTCCGGCAGCAAATGAAATCCCTTTTCGCTCTTTGAATAGCCGAAGAATCCGAGTCGCACTTTTTTTGTTTTGGTCTGCGGCAGCCAGAACACCGGCAAAGCGATCGGAAGGATCGTGGTGTTAATCTTGAACTCGCGCCGATAGACGTCGGCGAGCGCGTCGTTCTCGGTCGTGAAAAACAGCGAATTGTCGATGAGGCTGCTGGCGAGCATAAATGCCCTGCGATAGTAGCTCTCGCCGAGCCGACCGTTGCGGCCCCACGGAGTCCAACTCGGCGTGAACATCAAATGACAGACGACCTTCGGTTGCGCGTACGAGGGCAGCGACAGCAAATAGCGGATCAGCCCATAGATCTGATTCTGCGAAATGGCCGGGACGACAACGAGATTTTCGTGTTTCCATACGTCGGCAGGGAGCCTGCCAAGATCTCCCTCATAGGTCTCGTTGAGAAGCCGCCAAGTTCTTTCTTCGGAGAAGATCGACTTGCCGCTCAAAAAATCGCCCAGCAACGCCCGTATTCGCACAACGAATTCAAGAAAGGGCGGAAACTTGCCTTCATAAAGACTGCCGCGGAAATGTGGAATCGCGCCGATGTCGGCGATCAGTGTGTCGTGCATCCGCTTGGCGCCGAACACCCGATAGGCGATCCCGCGCCGCGCTAAGGCTTTGCAGATTTCAAGGAGCAGCTGATAGCTGTGCTCTCCCTGACCGAGCAGGCCATTATCTAGTACGATGATTTCCATCGCTTTTGTGCACCGGCTCCTGTTTCCCTGATGTCTTATAAGTGGTAAGTTGCGTATCTGACAACGATTAGGCTTCGGGAGGCCGGCGGCTGGGTCAGGACTGGTCCTTGAAAGAGTTCCAGACGATTTGTAGAAAGCACTTCGGAAGGGGCTTACGCCATGGCGTCATTCGAAGACCGGGATGCAGTCGGCTCCCCAGCGCGGAGTTCGGAATCGCTGCGCGCTTCGCCGCGGCTCTTCGAAAATCCGCTGCTTGACAGGCTGTCGCGCGTGCATTGGTCGATCCCGCTCATCTTGTACACGCCGTTTGTGGTATTGCTGGCGTGGTTGAGCTTCCGGGCGCTGGCGCCGGCCGTCGTCGGCGGCGCGGCAGCATTCGGTTATATTCTCTGGACGCTGACCGAATATCTTGGCCACCGCTATCTGTTTCACGCCGAGTTCCCGGGCACCTGGGGGGAGCGGATCCATTTCCTGATCCATGGCGTCCATCATCATCACCCCAACGATCCTTTGCGCCTCGTGATGCCGCCGCTGTTGAGCGCGCCGATCATGCTGATTGCGCTTCTTGTCGGGCGCGTGCTCTTCGGAGTTCCACTGGTCTATCCGACGTTGATGGGATTCATGCTCGGCTATCTCGGCTACGACATGGTGCATTATTACGTACATCACGCCGAGCCGAAGACGCGCCTTGGGCGCAGCCTGCGCCGGGTTCACATGCTGCATCATTTCCGAGACCCCGAGCGCGGCTTCGGAGTTAGTGCGCCATGGTGGGACAAGATCTTCCGGACCGAGCATCTGCCGGCACAGCAAGACGGGCCACGTTAAACGCGCAGCCGATCAGCCTTTCCCCGATCGTGTCCGGAGGAAGGAACCGTGGCGCGCGACAGAGCGTGGGCGCCGGCGAACACGTCAAACTGGCCGTTCGCCCAAACGACATCATAGGTTGTGAATGCCTTGAGCCACGCGGTGAGCACGAGGATTTCGCGGGCGAGGAAAGCAAGCGGCGCGTACGGCGAGATCTCCCAGCCCTTCAGCCACGCGAGACCGATTTCGCAGCCTAACCAGCCGAGCAAGGTCGCGGCAAAGGCAAACACCGGCGAGATGGCCAGCAGCGGGGCGGCCAGCGCCGCGGCGGCGGCCGCCGGCAGAGCGTTTGCGATAGGTTCGAGCGGAAACGTGAATGGCTCGTGGGCGCGGCGGATGACGCTCCAGCGTACCTGCCGCTCGAACACGTCGCGAAACCTGCGCAGACCGATGAGTTGCCGCACGGTGCGATGCGCGAACACCGTCTTTAGCCCGATTGCTGCCAAACCTTTCGCGATCGCCGTATCCTCGGCGAGCGTGTAGGCCATCGCATCGACGCCGCCCGCCTTCGCGAAATCGCTGCGCCGGAACAGCATCACCTTGCCGACGCCGAATCCGAAACCCAAAGCCGAGGCGGTAAGGAGCAGCCTCGCGTGGCAGTTGATGAGCATGGCCTCGACATGGCCGGCGAGGCCCGACGCCTGTTCGGCAACCGGCACGCCGACGACGAGACCCACGCCCGGCGTGAGATTGCGTGCAAAGACCGCCATCGTATCGGGCTCCAGCACAATGTTCGAATCTTTCGCGAAAACAGTATCGTAGGCGGCCGAAAAAAGCGGCGTCGCCAACGTGTTGAGCTTCGGGCTCACCGCGAAATCGGTGTGCGACTGCAAGATGCGCGTCGCAATATGGGGGTGATCCGCCTTGAGCTGCTCGGCCGTCTCCAGCGCTGGCGAATTCGCTTCGGCGGCGCTGAACAGGACCTCATACTGGGGATAGACCTGATCAAAGACCGAGGCCTGCGCCTGCAGAAACCCGGAATAGCGCAACTTGATCGGCAACAAGGCGGAAACCGGCGGCTGCTCGGTTTCGGTAGCGCGGCGTGCCTGAAGGATGGGCTGCAAAAAGGCGCCGCCGCAGGTCATGAGCAGAAAGGCGATGGCGATGACCAGCCAAGCCGCGCCGAGGTAAGCAAGAAAAGCCGTGAAATCCATCCGATCCACACTCGGGCGAGGCGCTTCTGCGGGGCGGGCCGGGCAGTCGCCAAGCCGGGAAAAGCAAATCACACGCCGATCGTTCCGCGTCAATCGCCAAAGAGCATTTGTCCCGCTTTCAACCCAGGGTAGGCGTTGGCTTTGCGTGGCCGATCTCACCCGCAGCCGGCTCAAATTCGAGCCTTTCCAATTCCACGATCATCGCCTCGATCATCTTTAGCCCGATGTGCCAGAAGCCGGGGTCTTTGGCGTCAAGCCCAAACGGCGCCAGTAGCTCCGAATAATGTTTGCTGCCGCCGGCCGAGAGCATCGCCAGATAGCGGCCAGCGAAGCCCTCGCGCGCCTGCTCGTAGACGCCATAGAGCGAGTTCACCAGGCAGTCCCCGAAAGCATAGGCGTAGACGTAGAAGGGCGAGTGGATGAAATGCGGAATATAGGCCCAGAAGGTCTCGTAGCCCGGCCCGAGCCGGATCGAAGGGCCGAGGCTTTCGCCCTGCACGCTCATCCAGAGTTCCGCAATCCGCTCCGTGGTCAGCTCGCCTGCGCGGCGTTCGATGTGCAGTTTGCGTTCGAACGTATAGAAGGCGATCTGCCGCACGAC
>JBOHJJ010000124.1:0-4026 GCA_050728495.1 Methylovirgula sp. | reverse complement strand
CGAACAAGGCGACATGGCCGCGCAAAGCAATCTCGGCCTGCTTTATGCGACGGGTCAGGGCGTCGCCAAGGACGATGCCGAAGCCGCCCAATGGTATCGCAAGGCCGCCGAGCAAGGCGAAGTCGCGGCGCAAAGCAATCTCGCGCAGATGTACTTGCACGGCCGGGGCGTCGGACGCGATCCCGCGCAAGCGGCAATCTGGTTTCGCAAGGCGGCGGGGCAAGGCGATCTGGCCGCGGAGAGCAACCTCGGTCTGCTCTACGCGAACGGCGAAGGCGTGCCGCAAGATTATGCGCAAGCCGCGCAATGGTATCGCAAAGCGGCAGAGCGCGGCGATCTCTTTGCGCAGAGCAGCCTCGGGCTCCTCTATGCGAAGGGCCAAGGCGTGAAGCAGAATTACGCGGCGGCAGCCGACTGGTATCGCAAAGCCGCCGAGCAAGGCGATTCCTTCGCGCAGACCAACCTCGCCTTTCTTTATGCGAACGGGCAAGGCGCCCCGCAAGATTACGTGCAGGCATACAAATGGTTCAACGTGGCGGCGTCCTATTCCACGAACTCGGAATATCGCGACAATGCCGCCAAGAACCGTGACATCATGGCCGACCGGATGACGCCGGAGCAGATCAAGCAGGCGCAGCAGCTCGCGGCCGAGTGGCGGCCGAGGAAGATGCCTTGAGCGGGCTCCCCTCGCCCGCATAAGCAAAGCGAATGGGGAGAGGGCGCAATCAATGCGCCAGCCGCTCCAGCAAATCGCGGACGTGGACCTGATCGGTCTTGTAGTTGCCGGTCAGCGTGTACATCACAAGATTGACGCCGCCGCGTAACGCAAGCTCGTGCTGGCGCGGCCCACCCGGCACGAGCGGATAGAGGCTCTCACCGTCGGCGTCGCTCGCCCAACCCGCTGCAAGATCGTTGGAGGTGATGATGATCGGTGAGACGCCGTCGCCGGCGCGCGCCGGCCGCGCGCCGTCGGCCGGGTTGGCGGGAGGCAGAGCCTCAATCCACGTCTCCCCGATCTCGTAGCGGCCGACAAACCCGTCGATGAGATAAAACGTCTTAGTGACCACATGATCGGCGGGCACCGGCTCGAGTTCGGGCACATCGATGCCGTTAAGCAATTGCCGGAGCCACACGGCTTCCGGCGTCGGCGGACCGCCGGCATGCGCAGTGAGCGCGTCGCGAGTATCGAAGATGATCGTGCCGCCCTGTTTCATATAGGCGGCGACTTTGGCCTTCGCGGCGGGCGAAGGTTGCGGCCGGTCGGCAACGATCGGCCAATAAAGCATCGGATAGAAAGCGAGTTCGTCGCGCTCCGGATCGACGCCGACCGGATCGGCGGGAATCAGCGCGGTGCGTTGCGCCAGGACCTGCGAAAGGGTCGTGAGCCCGGCCTTGCTCTCCTTGTCGACTTGTGCGTCGCCGCTCACAACGTAGGCGAGCCTGGTATTCAGCGCCGACTGGAGGTCGCTCTGCGAGAGCACCGGATCGGCGGGCTTCGGATCGGCGCGCAGCGAACCCGGCGCGAAGCTGCAGGCAAGTCCGATCATCGCGAGCACCGCAGCGGCGCGGCCCAAACGCCGTGTCAGCCCGCCGCTCAGCCACAACGAAGCGAGCGCATCGGCGATGAATAGCAGAAATGCGATGGCGAGCAGCGCCGGGCGAAGATCAACGGGCGCCGCCTGCCGCAAGGGTTCGGCGACCAGGCCCGTGCCGGAATAATCCGCAGCGCTGAGCGTATCGTCGGCACCCAACGTATTGACGGCCAGCAATTGATCGGGCGGCCCGTAGAAGCCCGGCAGATGATCGGCGTCGCCCGCCTGCGTGAACGTCGCGGGAACCGGCTTGGCGGTCGGCGGCGGCGCGCCGAGCACGCCAAAGCCGTCAAGCGTTCGCGTCGGCGGCACCGTCTCGGTCTTCTCCGCTTTCGTCTCTCCAGCGTTGGCGCTGGCACCGGAAAGATCGATAATCTTGCGCAGCATATCGACGAAGAGACCAGAGATCGGCAAATTGGACCAGGTCGTATCGGCGGTGACGTGAAAGAGGACGATCATGCCCCTGCCGTCATGACTCGCGGTCACCAGCGGCGTCCCGTCGACGAGACGCGCCCAGGTCTTGCCCGGCAGATCGGCGTCGGGCTCGGCAAGCACCTGGCGGCGTACCGTCACCTCATCGGGGACCTTCAATCCGAAGAAAGGACTCTGCTGCCCGAAAGGCGCCAGCCGCTTCGGCGTTTCCCAGGAAAGCGCACCGCCGAGAATACGGCCGCCGCGGCGCAGATGCACCGGCACGAGATCGTCGGAATCGGCCGCCGCGAGCCGCGTTCCTGCAAAGCGCAATAGAATGCCGCCGTCCTCGACGAACCGCTTCACCCGTTCGTGGTCGTTGGCCAGAAGATCGCCGACGTCCGCCAGGATCAGCACGCTAACATGCTCGTCGAGCAGCGTGGCGATCGGATCGGGCGTTCCCGGCCGCGCCTGGCGCACGTCCGCAAACGGCGCAAGCGCCTTGCGAAGATAATAGTTGGGCGCGAGCAGCGGCAGCGACAGATCCGCGGTTTCGCCGCTGACAATTCCAACCCGCCGGCGCTTCCAGCGTTCATCGAGGAGCGAGACCGCGGCCGCCGAATGTTCATCGAGGATTTCGAGCCGCGCGATATCGTTGCGCAGATCGGTCGGCAGGTCGAACTTGGCGATGGTCTCGGTGGGGCTCTTTGCCTCGGGGCCGGAGAAATCGAACCGCGCTTCCCCGATGCCGAGCCCTTTCAGGTCGAGGGCCCGCACGGTGCCTTGCCTGGGGCCGAGCGTCGAGCTGCGTAGAACGCGCACGTCGAGTTCGCCCGTTTCGTTCTTCGGACCGGCAAGTGCGCGCACTGCCTGCGCGTTGGTAACCAGCAGCGCGTCCGGCACAAGGCGCGCCAGCCTTTCGGCAAATTCGCGCGCGTGGCCGCGCGCGACCCCGTCGGCGATCCAGACGAGGCCCGTCTTCGGCTGCTCCGCGACGAAATTGGCAATCGGCGTAAGCAAAGGCAGCCGATCCGCAACGAATGGCATCGGCTTGATGGCGCGCAGGCGCTCGAGCGCGTGCGCCGCGTCCATTGCGATGATCTGGCGTCCGCCGTCGGAGGTCGCAACCACGCCGACCACCTGGCCGCGCCGGCCGGCCTCTTCGATGCGTTGCGTCGCCGCCGCCAACCGCAAAGCCCAGCTCGGCGCCGCCGGCCAACCGTCGTCGATCACCAAAAGCAAGGGACGGCTCTCGCCGGCCGGCAGTGGATTGAAAATCGGGCCGGCCATCGCCAGAATGATTGCCGCCGCGATCGCCAGGCGCAGAACGAGCAGCCACCAGGGCGTGTGCGCCGGGGTCTCGTCGCGGGGTCGCAAGTCGAGAATAAGACGTAGCGGCGGAAACGGCACGCTGCGCGGCCGCGGCGGCGTGATCCGCAGCAGATAGTAGAGCACCGGCAGGCCGGCGAGCGCCACGAGCACGGTCGGAATCGTGAATGCGAGCGGTAATCCGAACATCAGCCCGCAACTCTCGCGAATTGTGTCGGATCGGCTTCGAGCCGTATGCGCAACGCCAGCAAGGCCTCAGACGCCGGCCGATCGGTCCGGTGCGTCAGAATACTCCAGCCGCGCCGCCGCGCCGCGCTCGTAACGGCGTCGCGATGCACCGCAAGGCGAGAGATATATTCGTCGCGGAAACTCTCCGCCTGCCCGACACGCAAGCTCGCGTTGGAATCGACGTCACGGAATTCGGTATGGCCGACGAAGGGAAAGGTCTCTTCGATAGGATCGGCGATCATGATGAGATGACCGCGCGCGCCACGGCTCGAGAGGACTTTGATTTTCTCGCCGATATCGGCCGGGTCGCTCAAAAAATCCGAGATCAGGATTGCCTGTGTGCGCGGCGCCAAGGTCATGCTCACCGGCAGTTCGGCAGGCGCGAAGCCCGGTGCGCGCTCTTCGGCGAGCATCGCTTCGGCAAATCTTCCGATGATGCCCCGCGCTGCCATCGGACCCGTCAGCC
>JBOHJJ010000123.1:0-7402 GCA_050728495.1 Methylovirgula sp. | reverse complement strand
GACCGTTGCACTGTTCACCGACGGCCGCTATCCCGCCGACGCCGTCACCCTCGCCGAGACCCTGGAGGCAAGTTGGAGCGAGGCCGAACTGCTGGAGCTGATGGGCCGCCATCCGCAGATCGCGATCAATGTCATCCGCATCATCGGCAAGCGTCTACAAGAAGTGCAGGAACGGGTACGCGAGCTCGCGACCCAACGTGCTGAGCGGCGCGTCGCCCATGCCGTGTTGCGGCTTGCCGAGCAGGCCGGGCACCGGACGGGGGACGGAACGGCGATCGAGTTTCCGCTGCGGCGCAGAGACTTAGCGGATATCTCCGGTACCACGTTGCATACTGTGAGTCGTATCCTAACCGCCTGGGCGAAGGCGGGACTTTTGGTGACCCGCAACCGGCGGCTCACGATTCGCAAACCATCCAAAATCCTAAAGATTGCGGAGGACTCGACGGACTGAGGCGTCGAGTTGGGCGCGGGCCGGTTTGCGCGGGCGCAAATCCCATCCTACGCACTTGCCTTAGCATTCGAGCATGCAATCGCCACCGGTGGTTTGCGGCTTGATCGTTCGCCGACTGAGACGGCAAGCGAGGATAGGGTGTTTGGATGCTGTCGTACGCCGATACGCGGAGAGGTGAGGTTCCGACCCTTTGGGTGGTGGCCTTTCGCCCCTTCTTTCTCGCAGCCGCCATATGGTCCGCTCTCGCGCTTGCTTTGTGGATGGCGATGCTAATCTCCGGATTGGCTTTGCCGAGCCGGTTCGATCCACTGACCTGGCACATTCATGAAATGCTGTTCGGATTCGTTCCGGCAGCCATGGCGGGATTCCTCCTCACCGCGATCCCAAACTGGACGGGGCGCCCGCCGTTGCACGGCGCTCCGCTCGCCTGTCTCGCGGGCCTGTGGCTCATTGGTCGCATCGCGTGTCTGATCTCGGCCTTCCTTCCTCTCTGGCTCGCCGCCGCCGCCGATCTCGCATTTCCGGCAGCGCTCTGCGCAGCCGCGGCCCATGAAATCATCGCGGCGCGAAACTGGCGTAATCTTCTCATGCCAGCGCCGATCGCCGTGCTTGGGATTGCCGATCTTCTCATGTTTCTGGAGCTGGGCCGGTTCGCTGTGTCGCCAGGCCTCGGCTGGCGGCTCGGTCTTTCGACCATTGTAATTTTGATTTCCGTCATCGGTACCCGGATCATTCCTGTCTTCACGCGTAACTGGCTGTCGGCGCGCGGCATCGCGAAACCTCTCGCCGGCCATAATTTGCTCGATCGCGCGGCGCTGGGCGTACTTCATGCCGGTCTCATAGGCTGGGCCTTTGCGCCGACATTCGCCCCGTTCGGCGCGTTGCTGATCTTGGCGGCGGTCCTAAACCTTTTGCGGCTCGCGCGCTGGCACGGCAGCGCAACCCTCACCGAGCCGCTGCTGTTTAGCCTGAACGTCGGATATTCTTGGCTGATCGTCGGCGCGGCTTTGCTGGGCGTAACGACGCTCGATGCGGCGCTTCCGCTCGCCGCCGCGATCCATGCCTTCACGGCGGGCGCGATGGGTACGATGATTCTCGCGGTGATGACGCGCGTCTCGCTCGGCCATACCGGCCGGGAGCTCGAAGCGGACCGCTTCACGACATCGCTCTATCTAGCGGTCAATGCCGCGGCTGTGATGCGAATCACAGCGGCCTTTCTCAACGGTGGAGCGCAGTTGCCGCTGCTCAGTGTCTCGGCGGCACTATGGGTAGCGAGCTTCGCACTGTTCGTCGTCCGTTACGGCCCAATGCTCGTCGCGTCGCGCATACGGTAGCGGGTTTCGCCGCTCTTCGCCCAAAACGGCGGAGAGCCAATAAAGACGACGACAAACCAGGAAATGGCGAGCGCCGCGGCAATAGCGATCAACGCCGCACCGGCGGTTGTCTGTTGGTCCAGCCGATAATAGGCGCAAAGCCGCGTCGGCGCGGCGAGATAAAGGCCGCCGATGGCGCCGAGCTTGGGGATGAAATTCGCCCATAGAAACGCGCGGCCGAGCACCGGCATGCGCGGCCAACTGAGGCCCAACGGAAGGCCAGCGAGCAGCGGCAGGCTCACGAATTTGCAGAGATCAATCCAGGGATTGGTTAGCGCCAGGTCGAGCATGCGCGGCAGCATCCAGAATGATGTGGCGAAGATCACCAGCAGCAAGCCAGGAATACCGAGCCAATCGGCGTCGGTGAGCCAGCCCGGCTCGTGCAGGCAGAGGAAACTCGCGAGCATGTAGCCGACGCCGATCAGCAGCGGCAGTTGCACGGTCATATGCAGTGCCATGTCACTCTCAAGCGCAGCGCGCGACAACCACAGTATCGCCCACAAAACAGCGGCGGCAAGCAAGCGCGGTCCTTTCACGGGTGCACCGCCGCGACGAGCGCATCGGGATCGAGCATCCGCGCCAAGCGACCGCGTTCATCCACGACATAGATCGTGTCGTCGTGCACGAAGCCGCCAAAGCCATCGGGAATGAACGTGACGCCGAAAGTGCGCAGCAGCATCGCGAGGCCGCTCGCCTCGGCGGGGGCGGCGACGCGCCAGCGCGGCGCCGTCGCGCCAAAGCGATCGGCATAGAGTTGCAGCGCATTGCGGTCGTCGGCGCGATCGAAGCTGATGCTCACGAACGCGACGGCGTGGCCGCTAACCGCCTCCGGATTCGAAGCCAGCGCGCGGCGAAAATCGTCGCCGAGCACGCCGCAAAGCGTAGGGCAGCGCGTGTAGATGAAATCGACGAGCACGGTGCGGCCGCGGTAATCGGCAAGCGAGAACGTGTGGCCGTCCTGATCGAGGAGCCGCACGTCGGGGACGGGAATCGGATGGCGCGCGACCGAAAGTTGCCGCGCGCCCTCGCTGGTGATGATACGAAATCCTTCCGTGGCCCAGGCAAGCCCTCCGATTCCGATTGCGAGCACGATACTAAGCAACGGAACGAAGCCACGGGTCATGTCGTCATGCCGTCGTTGGGCAGTGGCGACCGCAGCGTGACGAGAAAGCGCAAGATGAGGATGAGTGCGCCTGTGACCACGAGGCTCGCGCCGATCGCGCCAACGCGATCATAGGGAAGCCATGCGGGCATGTGTACCGCATAGCGGCGCGGGACGCTGGCGCTGCCTGCCGCAAGAAAGGCGAGAACGAAGATAGAGCCGCCGATCGTATAGAGCCAGAAGCCGACGGGCGCGAGTCTGGATGGAGACTTTGCGCCGGCGACATAGGTCATGAAGCCAAGCATCATCGCCATCATGCCGAGCAAAAGATAGGTATGGAAATGGCCCGGCACCCATTGCGTGTTGTGCATGACGCTGTTGACCTCGATCGTGCCGTCAGCGATGGCGGGAATGACGCCGATCGCCCAGCCGGCCACACCGAGGAAGAGGAGCCCCGCCGCCGCGTCCCATTTCAGTCCTGAACGATAGACATTAGTCAGGGCGCCGAAAGCCGTGACGAGCAGCACCGGCAGCCCGGCCAGCCACGAGATGATCTGCCCGGCGACGAGAATCCAGGTCGGCATAACGAAGTCCATCAGCAGGTGATGCGGATAGACGGTCAATACCATCAAGGTCGAAAGAACCCAGGCGAGGTAGAAGGTGCGGTTCGTCTTGAAGGGCCGATGCGTGTAGACCGGCAGAATTTCATAGACCGCGATGACCGCCATATAGATCGTGACGTTGATGAAGGTATGGCCGAAGTAATAGATCATATTCTTCGCTACCAGCGCGTCGAAGGTGAAGCTCGGCACATAGAGATTGACGAGCGACAGAATCAGCACGACGGCGCCGATAATGATGCCGAGAATGTTGGAGATCGCCGCCATGGTCGAGGCGGCGACCGCCGGCGGCGGCCCATCCTTTTCGGGCGCCAGGCCGAAAGCTTGCTTGGCGCCGAGCCCGGCGCCGAGCCCGCCATACACGGAGATGATGCCGCGCGCGATGTCGAGGTGGAGTAGTAGGAAGCCGACACCGATGACCAGTAGGCCGACCATGTAGGCCGCTGCGGCGTTCGCCGACCACAGCCCACCGGAATGCGCCGGCAGCGGATACAGGAAGGTCCAGGCGCCGGCGAAGCCGCCGAGGAAGCCGGAGCCAAGGATCAGCGCCGCGCCGATGAGAAAGAATACGAGATTGGCGATGAAGACACCGGTGCTGACCGGAACGTAGCGGCGAACGAAATTCCACATCACCACGGCGCCGCCGAGCCCCGCGATGCCGACCATGCCGGCGCCATGCATGGTCAGGATGACGTAGAATGTATTGGGCTCGACGTCGATCCACTGCGCCTGCGCCAGACGCATGGTCAATCCAAACAGCATCATCAGCAAGACGATGATGCCACATACGGCGAGATAGGCGCGCACCGCGGCTTGCGCGCTGATGCGGCTACGCCTTTCGACGGCTTCGATGGTCATAGCGTCCTCCCCGGCCGCAACGTTCAGCGCGCGGCGACATTAATCTGCGTCCTCATTTCGTGATGCCCGAGTCCGCAATATTCGAGACACAGAATTTGGTAGGTTCCGGGCTCGGTGAATTTGTAACGCAGGATGTTGGTATAGCCGGGCATCGCTTGCGTCTGGGCGACGATGTGCATCCCCGGATCATAGAGGCCGAAGCCGTGGTTGACGTCTTTGCTGGTGACGTAGAATTCGACCGTCTGGCCGACGACGAAGCTATTGGGATTGATCGTCCACGACCATTGTTCGCCGGTCGCATCGACGCGCTTAACCGCCGTGGCAGATTCCTCAGCGTGAGTCGCCGCGTAGGGTAGAGCGCCGAGGGTGTGAATATTGGTGCCAATGAGGATGACGAGCGCCAGCACGAACAGCCAGACGCGCATACGATAGGCCGAAGCGATCGCCGGAGCGTAATTGGTTAGCGGGATCTGCGCGCCGGCGGCAACACCGACAAATACCACCGCAAGGGACCCCATGAATAAGATCGAGATATCCCACACCACGTCCTGAATCATGGCGGCTCCCCTCTATAAGATCTATTTTTTTTGCATGTTATAGCACATGCGAGATCTGATCAAGACCGTCCTGCCGTCGCCGCGGCATTGCGAAGCGGTTTTAAGAGCCGCTCGTCAAACCGAGGCTTGCCTTCAACGCATTGAATTTCGGCCGCAGCAGATCAGCCAGCGTGTAATCGTCGAGCACGTCGAAAAAAGCTTCCAGCGCCTTTCTCAGCACATGTTCGAGCCGGCAAGGTCCGGCAATCCGGCATGCCGAACTGTCCGAAAAGCACTCGACCAAGGCAACATCGTCCTCAGTATTGCGCACGACATCGCCGAGGTTGATTTCGCTTGGCGGCTTGGCGAGTCTAAGCCCACCACCGCGTCCCCGCAGTGTTGCGACATAGCCAAATTGCCCGAGCGCCTGAACTACCTTCATCAGATGGCTTTCCGAGATCCCGTAAACGTCGGCAATCTCCCGGATCGAGCTCAATCGATTCCCTTGCAGGCCAAGATACATGAGAACGCGCAATGAGTAGTCGGAATAGCGGGTGAGCCGCATGCGCTTACCTCCAATATCGCACCGCAACTATACCGCTCGCTTGCGCGAGGAACAACGTAAAAGAGCCATATGCAATGAACCTATCTAACAGCGATTACGCCAAAGCGTGCAGATCGCGAAAGCGCGCGCCTGGGTTCTTGACAGGGGCGCCATCACAACGTAAAGATGCAGATAGAATGTATCTATAAGGTCCGCCGCAGAATTGACGGCGCGTTTAGTGAAGTGGGAGTGCGCCATGCGGAAAGAAATCTTCGGAATGCTCGCGGCGGCGGCCGTCGTAAGTCTGTTTGCGGCTTCGGCTGCAGCGGCCGACCACAACAATGCGTCAACCGTGGTCTATGTCGCCCATCTTCGGCCTTTGAACAGTAACGTCACCGGGAGCGCTGCGACGGGCGAAGCAAAATTTACGATTAAAGGGGATTCGCTGACCATCCAAATCGACGCCGAGGGACTACCGCCTAACATAATGCACTTGCAGCACTTCCACGGCTTCACGGACAATCGCCAGGCGACCTGCGCGACGGCTGCCGCCGATAAAAACGGCGACGGCATCGTCGATCTGATCGAGACTGAGCCGATGTCAGGAACGACGATGGTGCCGTTCCATGATGACCCCGTGAACATGCAGATCGCGAACGACACCTATCCCAAGGCGTCGGCTGCCGGATCCTATCACTACGAGAAGACCGTCTCATTGAAGGCTTTGAAAGCGGCCTTCGCGAAGACATTCGACGACCCGGATCTCGCTCTCGACAAGCGCGTCGTCTACATCCACACTGTCCCTGCCGCTACCAAGCTTCCCGCGTCGGTCGCCTCGCTCGGGAAAATTCCGGCGCAGGTGACCCTGCCGATCGCTTGCGGCGAGATCAAACGAGTTGCGCGGTAGATCGCGCGGCGCACATTCGGCAAGAATTCTGAAGCCTAGGTCCCCTGTATTCGCGCGTTGTGTCGGCGTTGGCCAACGCATGCAATATCGAGAGGATGCGATGCAAAGAGTCGAATTCCAAGATGGGGCGATAGAGGTCGACGCGGCAATTGTCGCCGCGGGTCTTGGAATAGAGCCGTCGCTCCTTCGCGAGCGCATCCGCGCAGCAAAGATTACAAGCTCATGCGAACGCGGCATCAACGAGGATGATGGCCGCTACAGGCTGACTTTTCTCTCGGACGGTAGGCGTCTTCGCCTCACCGTCGATGAAAAGGGACACGTCCTGCAACGCTCGGCGATCGACTTTTGCGGCCGCCTTCTTCCTCGCTCCCTGCCGCAAGCCGCGCGCCTAAATCGGGCTCAGCAAGCAGCCGCGTCAGCCAGAACTGTGGCCTTCCCCTTTGTCTGGCGTCTCGAATTACATTGCGAATTCGCAGATTAAAGGCGCCAAAAAATCCTCTGTGGTTTCTGCCGTAAAGTCCAACGAAGATTTCCCGTGAGTTCGCCGGTTGAGGTTTTTTCTCCGGTATTCCACTTGGCGCTCCTATCCACGGGTTCCCTGCGAGATCGATGTGTGCCAAGTCCTTCACCGTGTCATCTGCGACTCTCGAGAAGCACCCGCAGCGATGCCCGACACATCTCCCTTGACGTAGAAGGATGACATTTTTAGCAATCGACTTTCGAGAATGCCCGTAAAAATATCGCAGAAGGAAAAGTATGCCAACCCAGGAGGAATTTCGGGCCGAGCTTTTGGCGCAAATCGATCGCGCCACCAAACAGGGCAGACCTCATATCGAAGTGAACGCCGGCGAGCTACACAGAGCGGTAGGCGGTTACCCTCCGAAGGGAGGCTCCTCACATAGCATGCCGGTTTGTTGCAATGTACTGAGGAGAGAAATGCAGCGAGGGAAAGCAGAGATTGTGTTTGAGACGCCGAGCGGAAGCGCCCCTGCTCTAACGATTCGCTATTAT
>JBOHJJ010000122.1:0-10873 GCA_050728495.1 Methylovirgula sp. | reverse complement strand
GAGAGGCCAAGGTTCTCGCGAATGATCGCGTGGCTCTCAGGCGTCGTCTTGGTGAGGAAACAATCGACCTGCTGCGAAGTCACCGCTTGGGTCAGGAACGAAAACGGCTCCGGAGCCGCGTCGCCCTTTTGCCGTTCGAGACCAGCCCAATCGATCGTGCGGCCGTCAAGGCGCGGCGGCGTTCCGGTCTTCAACCGGCCGAGCGCAAACCCGTGCGAGAGCAGGCTTTCGGAAAGAAGTCGGGCCGGGCTTTCGCCGACCCGCCCGGCGGGGATCCGCTCCGGGCCGATATGGATCATGCCGCGCAGGAACGTTCCCGTGGTGAGCACCAGCGCGCCGCAGGCGAGCGTGCAGCCATCGGCGAGGGCGAGGCCTTCGACCTTGCCCGCGGCAACGCGGATCTCCGCCGCCTCGGCTTCGACAACCGTAAGGTTTGCGACAGCGGCGATCGCTCTCTGCATTTCGGCGCGATAGAGCGCCCGATCCATCTGCGCGCGTGGCCCGCGCACCGCCGGCCCTTTGGCGCGGTTCAAGACCCGGAACTGGATGCCGGCGGCATCGGCGACACGGCCCATCAACCCATCGAGCGCATCGATCTCGCGCACCAGATGGCCTTTGCCGAGGCCGCCGATGGCCGGATTGCAGGAGAGCGTGCCGATCGAGGCAAAGGAATGCGTGACGAGCGCCGTGTGTGCGCCCATGCGCGCCGCCGCCGCGGCCGCTTCGCAGCCGGCGTGGCCGCCGCCGACCACGATCACGTCGAAAAAAGCGCTCAACTTGGGCGAATCCTGTTTCACGTGAAACATATCATTTCCCAATACAGAACCGAGCGAAGATTTCGCCGAGTACGTCCTCGACATCGATTCGTCCGATCAGAATTTCGAGCGCTCGGACTGCGGTGCGGAGCTCCTCCGCAAGAAGTTCGACGGGGTCGTCGATCCCCGCTTTGGCGCGCCGAAGCGCCCCCGCGGCGGCGGCAAAGGCTTTGCGGTGGCGTTCGCGCGTAATCAGCGCCGGCTCGCCGCCACCCACCGCCGTCCGGGCAAAATCCACCAGCCTATCGACAAGAACACCCAGGTTTTCACCGGTCGCGGCGCTAAGCGCGATCGCGTCTTCCGGCGACGAATAACCAGGCTGGAGATCGATTTTTGTCAGGATCGGCCAGACCCTGGCGTCCGCCGGGAATTCGTGCGGGGCAGGCGCGCCAGCCTCGCTGAGCCAAAGCACAAGATCCGCCGCTTCCGCTTTGGCACGAGCCCGATCGATCCCGATCTGCTCGATCACCTCCCGCGCGGCGCGCAGGCCCGCCGTGTCGATCAGCGTCACCGGAACGCCGGCTAGATCGAGACGCACTTCGATCGCATCGCGTGTCGTGCCGGGCAGCGGCGAGACGATCGCCGCCTCGCGGCGCGCGAGCGCGTTGAGCAGCGTCGATTTTCCGGCGTTCGGCGGCCCGACGATAACAACTACGAGTCCGTCGCGCAGCCGCTCGCCTGCCCTGCCCATAGCCAACGCAGCCTCAAGATCGGCACGTACCGGCGCGAGAATACCCGCAAGTTTCTTGCGTGCCAGCGGCGCGATGTCCGCCTCGTCGGCGAAGTCGATCTCGGCTTCGAGCAAAGCCGAGGCTTCGAGTAAAGCCGCGCGCCAACCCTCTGCCTTATGGCGGAGTCCGCCTTCTGCCTGCCGCAAGGCCTGGCGGCGCTGCGCTTCGGTCTCGGCATCGACGAGGTCGGCCAAACCTTCGACTTCGGTCAGATCGAGCTTGCCGTTCTCGAAAGCGCGGCGCGTAAACTCCCCGGCTTCAGCAGGCCGCGTCTTCACGAAATCCGCCAGCGCCGCAATCATCGCCGCAACGACTGCCGTTCCGCCGTGGATGTGAAACTCGGCGCAATCCTCGCCGGTAAAACTTCCCGGACCTGGGAAAAACAAGACGAGCCCTTGATCGAGCGGCGCGCCGGAGTTCGGATCCTTGAACGTCACCAGATGCGCGCGCCGCGGCTCGGGCTGTTTCCCGACCAGCGCGGCGACTATGTTGCGCACGTGCGTGCCGGAGATGCGCAGCACGGCGATCGCCGCGCGGCCCTGCCCGGAGGCGAGCGCATAGATCGTATCGCGCGCCCGATCGGCGCGGTTCACACTTTCATCCGAAAGCCGCGTCATGTCCTTCAACGAACTGAGCCACGCCGCCAGTCCCTACCTGCTGCAACATGCGCATAATCCCGTCCACTGGCACATGTGGGGCGAGGCGGCGCTGAAAGAAGCGCAGGCTGCCAACAAGCCCATCCTGCTCTCGGTCGGCTACGCTGCCTGCCATTGGTGCCATGTCATGGCGCACGAAAGTTTCGAGGATCCCGAAACCGCGGCGGTCATGAACGAGCTTTTCGTGAACATCAAGGTCGATCGCGAGGAGCGCCCGGACATCGACCACATCTATATGTCGGCGCTGCATGCTTTCGGCGAGCGCGGCGGCTGGCCGATGACCATGTTTCTCACGCCCGGCGGCGAAGCGTTTTGGGGAGGTACGTATTTTCCGAAGCAAGAACAATATGGTAGGCCAGCCTTCGTCACAGTTCTGCGGAGCGTTGCGCACGCCTATGCGACCGATTCAGGTAGAATTACCGAGAATGCCAAGCTGATCCGCGATGCGCTCTCTACCACGGAATCCTCCGGCGGCGGCGCAATCAGCCCGACGCTCGCCGATGAACTCGCGCCGCAGCTCGCAAATTATGTCGATCGCGCCAATGGCGGCCTCAGCGGCGCGCCGAAATTTCCGAATACGCCGATCTTCGAATTGCTTTGGCGCGCCGGCGCGAGACACGGCGAAACGCCCTACCGCAATCTCGTGAACCTCACGCTGACGCACATGTCGCAAGGCGGGATCTACGATCATCTCGGCGGCGGCTTCGCGCGCTATTCCGTCGATGAACGTTGGCTCGTGCCGCATTTCGAGAAAATGCTCTACGACAACGCGCAGCTCCTCGAGTTTCTCGCGCTTTGCTACCGCGGCACCGGCAACGAAGTTTTGCGCACGCGCGCAAAAGAGATCGTCGAATGGCTCGAACGCGATATGACGCAAGACGGCGCGTTCTGCGCGAGCCTCGATGCCGACAGCGAAGGCGGAGAAGGCAAGTTCTACGTCTGGACGTGGAACGAACTCGTAGGCGTTCTCGGCGAAGAGGAGGCTGCTTTCTTCGCGCAATTCTACGGAGCGACCCGCGACGGCAATTGGGCGGAAGAGCCGCACGGCGCGCGCGTCAACATCCTCAGCCAGCTCGATGCAAAGCCGGCAAGCGGCATCGACGAAGCGCGGCTCGGCGCCTCGAAGGCAAAGCTCCTCGCGGCGCGCCAACACCGCGTACATCCCGGCCGCGACGACAAGATCATGGCCGATTGGAATGGGCTGATGATCGCCGCTCTGGTCAACGCGGCAACCGCGCTCAACGAGCCGCGCTGGATCAGGCTCGCGGCGTGCGCCTATCGGTTCATCGTCGAAACGATGCAGTATTCCGATGGCGACCGCCGGCTTGCCCATAGCGCGCGGGCCGGCGTCGTCGTAAAGCCGGGGCTGGCGCTCGACCACGCCGCGATGCTGCGCGCCGCGCTCGCCTTGCACGAGGCGCGCGGCCTATCCGAGGCAGAGATCCCCGCGCATGATTATCTTGCCGACGCCATAGCCTGGGCGCGTGCCGTCGAAGCGCATCACATCGATCCGCAGACGGGGCTCCTCGCCATGTCGGCGGATGACGCGACTGACGTGATCTTACGGCTCACGCCGACGGCGGACGACGCGATCCCCAACGCGCATCCGGTCTATCTCGCGGGCCTCGTGCGGCTAGCAAGCGCGACGGGCGATGCGACATGGTTGAAGCGTGCCGACGCGCTGTTTGCGGCGCTCGCTTCAGCCGTGCGCGCCAATCCCGTAGGTCATGCCGGCATCCTGAATGCGCTCGATCTGCGCCTGCGCGGGTTGGAAATCGTCACCGCCGGCCCGCACCGCAAGGCGCTCTACCAAGCGGCGCTTTCCATCCCGTTTAGCGACCGCATGGTGCTCGATCTCGATCGGCCGGAGGCAATTGCGCCGGAGCATCCTGCCGCGGCGCAAGTCGAGGCTGCCGGTGCTGGAGCTGCCTTTATCTGTTCGGCCGGAACCTGCTCGTTACCAGTGCGTGACCCGACGGTGCTGCGCCAATTGGCGCAGGAACGAACGCGCGCGTGAGCGCTACGTATTCATCGACTCGAAGAAGCTCATGTTGCCCTTCGGCGTCTCGCGCAGCTTGCCGAGCAGGAATTCGATCGCATCGACGGTGCCCATCGGATTGAGGATGCGGCGCAGCACGTACATCTTCTTGAGGATGTCGGGCGGTACCAACAGTTCCTCTTTGCGCGTGCCGGAGCGAGTGATGTCGATCGCTGGGAAGGTACGCTTGTCGGTCACTTTCCGGTCGAGGATGATTTCAGAATTGCCAGTGCCTTTGAACTCTTCGAAGATCACTTCGTCCATGCGCGAGCCGGTGTCGATCAAAGCGGTCGCGATGATCGTCAGGGAACCGCCTTCTTCGATGTTGCGCGCCGCGCCGAAGAACCGCTTCGGCCGCTGCAAGGCGTTGGCATCGACACCGCCGGTCAGCACCTTGCCGGAGGACGGAACCACGGTATTGTAGGCGCGCCCCAACCTGGTGATTGAATCGAGCAGGATGACGACGTCGCGGCCGTGTTCGACGAGCCGCTTGGCTTTCTCGATCACCATTTCGGCGACCTGCACGTGACGCACGGCCGGCTCGTCGAAGGTCGAGGAAACCACTTCACCCTTAACGGAGCGCTGCATGTCGGTGACTTCCTCCGGCCGTTCGTCGATGAGCAGCACGATCAGGTAGCATTCGGGATGATTGGCGGTGACCGATTGCGCGATGTTTTGCAGAAGTACTGTCTTGCCGGTGCGCGGCGGCGAAACGATCAAAGCGCGCTGCCCCTTGCCGATCGGCGCGACAATATCGATCACGCGGCAAGACAGGTCTTTCCTTGTCGGGTCGTCGATCTCGAGCTTCAGCCGCTCATCGGGATAGAGCGGCGTCAGGTTGTCGAAATGGACCTTGTGGCGGACCTTTTCCGGATCCTCGAAATTGATCGTATTGACCTTCAAGAGCGCGAAATAGTGTTCGCCTTCCTTGGGGCTGCGGATCAGACCCTCGACAGTGTCGCCGGTGCGCAGCCCGAAGCGGCGGATTTGCGAAGGCGACACGTAGATGTCGTCCGGCCCGGCGAGATAATTGGCCTCGGGAGAGCGCAGGAAGCCGAATCCGTCTTGCAGAACCTCGATCACGCCTTCGCCGACGATTTCGATCTCGCGGCTCGCAAGCTGCTTTAAAATCGCAAACATCAACTCCTGTTTGCGCATGATCGAGGCGTTCTCGACCTCGTGCTCTTCTGCGAAGGCAAGCAGTTCGGTCGGTGATTTCGTTTTCAGGTCTTGAAGTTTGATATCCCGCATCGGGATTCTTGTCCTTGGAAGGCGGCGCGTTCAAAGCGCATAAGGGAGGGAAGACGGAGAGGCCCGGGCGGGCGTCAAATCCTTGGAGGACAGGAGAAAGTGCGCACTTATAGCGCTTTATGGCGCGCCGCACGTCACCTGCGAGGAGAGATTCGAAAGATAGGACGTTTCCCTTTCCTTGACAACCTCAACAATGCAGCAGGCAAACCAGCGGTCATTTATTCTGAGGAAGGAAGCTTAGGTTCCGTCGGGCCGGCATGCTGCGTAGTTCGCCGCGGCGCGCATTCCATCATTGACGCGGCTTTCGGCCGAAAAAAGGCCGGCGGCAGAGCCGCCGGCGTAAGATTCCAAGATCGCTCATGGATCTTGGCCCAGGTTATGCCCCCGTCGGCTAATATTTCGAGCTAACCGGCGTCTGCGGCGAAATCCAATCGAATTTCCAATCGAGACCGGCGCGCACGACGTTTAGCGTCGGATGGGTCTGGAATTCGCCGGCAGGATCCCCGGGAATCCCCCCGGATACCTTGCTCAGATCGACGTAAAGATATTCGGCTCTGACCGACAGGTTGTGCGCAAACGCATATTCGATCCCGGCGCCGGCCGTCCAACCGGTCGGGGTGGCGCCAATCGACCAAGCGGCCGGAGCAGGTTGGGACAGGCTTTCATGCGCGTAGGCGAACCCGCCGGTGACGTAAGGCAGGACATTGCCAAACGCCAGTCCCAACCGCGCCCGTGCCGTGCCAAGCCAATTCAGCTTGGCATTCACGGGGCCAGTCACAGCCGGCGGCGCAAGTGTCTGTTGCGAGCCAGAGGCCGTACTGCCGTCGAAATCCGTCTCGCCGCCGACTACGAAGTTTGCACCGGCAATGCTCCATCCGGGAATCTCGTAGTTGAACCCGACCTGGCCACCGCCAAGGAACCCGTTGATCGGTATGCTCGCCCCTCCCAGGTATCCCGGCCCGTACGCGTCGAAACGTTGATGACCGCCGCCATACCCGGCGTTGACGCCGACATAGACGCCCGTCCAGGAAAAAGTCGGTGGAGGCGGCGTATAGCGCGGCGGTCCCTTGGCGTTGGGAAGATCCGCGGCCCAGGCCCCGCTTGCCAGGACAAGCGATGCCACACCGGCGATGATATAGGCACGGACCATTATCCTCGGAAACCTTTCTCGAAAAGACCGAGCTCGACACCCGAGAATACCGTAATTCACGGTCTCGACCAACCACCAATTCCCCCGCCCCGAGCGCTTCCAAGTACGTGTGGCCAATGGGTTACAACGTAGCGACGCCAGCTTTAGCCCCGCTTATTGATTGCAACACCCTGATTTACAATGGTTTTAGGACGGCCAGCACGACGATCGCGATCAGCAGGACCATAGGAATCTCGTTCAAGAACCGGAAGTAGCGCGCCGAATGAAGATTGCTATCGGCGGCGAATCGATAGCGCTCGCGTACCAAGAGGCCGTAAACCACCGTCATGAGCAGGACCAGGAAGAGCTTCCAATTGAGCCATAAGGCGGCAAACCAGTGACCTTGGAAGCCCAGCGCCAGCCCCGTTGCGTAGGCGATCAACATGGCAGGTCGCATGATCCCGACCTCAAGCCGCCGCTCCATCACCTTGAAAAGTTCCGATTGCGGCGAGCCTTTGGGCACCGCGGCGTGATAGACGAAAAGCCGCGGCAGATACAGCATGCCGGCCATAAAGGCGATGACCGCGATCAGGTGAACGGCTTTGAGCCAGAGATAGGAATTCGACACGGCTTCAGCCCCGGTTTCGCCTGCGGATGGCGCTAGCTAACACCCGGCGCGCACCTGCGCGACCAGCGCCTCCACATGCGCGATCGGTGTCTCCGGCAGGATCCCGTGCCCAAGGTTGAAGATATGTGGCCGGCCGCGAAAGGCGGCAAGGATTCGCTCGGTTGCTTGCCGTAACGCCGCCCCGCCAGCGACAAGCGCCAGCGGATCGAGATTGCCTTGCAGTATCGTCGTAGCTGCAGCCCGCGCTATCGCGGCATGCGGATCGATGCTGGTCTCCAGACCCAGCGCGTCGGCGCCGGTGTGCAACGCTAATTCGTCGAGCGCGACCTCGGCGCGGCGTGCAAAGACAATTACCTTCGCATGCGCATGTCGTTTGCGCAGCTCTTCGATGATACGGCGCAGCGGCATAACCGACCATTGCTCGAACTCCGCCGCCGGCAAGACGCCTGCCCAAGTATCGAAGATTTGCACGAGATCGGCGCCGGCATCGAGCTGTCGCGACAAATACGCAACCGAGCCGGTAGCCAGACGATCGATGAGCTCCTGAAAGAGGTCGGGATGGCGATAGGCAAAGAGCCGCGCCGGCGCTTGATCCAGCGTACTCTTCCCGGCAATCATGTACGCAGCGACCGTAAAGGGCGCCCCACAAAACCCGATCAACGCCGTCTCCTTGCCAAGTACCTCCTTCACTCTGCCAATTGTCTCGAACACCGGCGCAAGATGCTCGAGATCGATCGTCTCACGCAGCTGTAGCAGGTCCTTGGCGTCGGCGATCGGCGCAAGTCGTGGACCCGCGCCGCTTTCGAACGAAACTTCCTGGCCGAACGCGTCGGGCACGACAAGAATATCGCTGAACAGGATCGCGGCATCGAACCCGAAGCGGCGGATCGGCTGCAGCGTTGCTTCCGCCGCCAATTTGGGCGTCCGGCAGAACGCCAGGAATGACGAAACTTGGGCGCGAAGTTCTCGATATTCCGGAAGATAGCGCCCCGCCTGACGCATGAGCCAAAGCGGCGGCGGTGAGAGCGCCTCGCCTTCAAGCACGCGCAAGATTATCTTATTGCCCAACTCTGCTGGCTCACTAAATAAGAGAATCCTATCTTAAAGGGATTCTATGACTCCTACTATTAGACGCGGGATTAGCCTCCTAACGCGTTTTTCACAATCATCTGTCGCGTCATCGATCCTTTCGCGCTACTCACATGAGTAATGCAGGATTCGCGATGTCCGGTTTCAGCAGTGGCTGCAACGGCTTTTGTGCCTGCATTCGCCTTTGTTCCACAGCTAAGCTGGTTCTCCGCCTAATCCGCCGCCCGTGCGCTGTAATTGTTCGTCGGCGCTGACTTGTTGACAATGGCGAAGCAAAGGCGGGAGATATCCACCGATGGCGCCCGCGGTATTGGAGTTGTGCACGCTGATTCACCTGCAATCCCCAGGCGGGCGGGAGAACGCAATCTGGAACACAATTTCCATCTTCATCTGATTTCCGACGCAACCGGCGAGACGTTGATTGCGGTCAGCCGCGCTGTCGTCGCTCAGTACGAAGGCGTTTCGTGCATCGAACATCTCTATCCGATGGTGCGCAGCCAAGCACACCTGGAGCGTGCAATCACCGAGGTCAAGGCCGCGCCGGGCGTAGTACTCTATACACTTGTCGACTCGGCGCTCGCGCAGCGGCTGGAAACAGCGTGTCAGACGATCGGCGTACCGTCGCTTTCGGTATTGCAGCCGATCCTCAATCTCTTCCAAGCCTATCTCGGCGCCGCCGCCAGTCCGAAGCCCGGCGCACAGCACATCCTCAATGCCCACTATTTCAATCGCATCGATGCTCTCAACTACACGATGGCGCATGATGACGGGCAGATGTGGGAAAACTACGAGGACGCCGATGTTCTGCTGATTGGGGTCAGCCGAACTTCCAAGACGCCGACGAGCATCTATCTCGCCAATCGCGGGATCAAGACTGCTAATGTTCCCGTCGTGCCGAACGTGCCGCTGCCGAAATCGATCTTCAGTTTGACGAAGCCGCTGATCGTCGGCCTCGTTGCTTCAGCCGAACGCCTCGTACAGGTGCGTCAGAACCGGCTCGAAGCCTTGCATTCGATGGTCGATCCCTCCTACGTCGATCCCGTCGCGGTGCATGACGAGCTGATTAAATCGCGCAAGCTCTTCGCACTCCATGGCTGGCCGGTAATCGATGTCACCCGACGCTCGATCGAAGAAACGGCGGCGGCGATCATCGACCTTCACAAGATGCACCGAAGCCGGTTCGCGGGATAGCGGGCCGCCATCCTTGGCCCTCATCTTGCGGAGTGCGGCGCGCACTCGAACGATGCGACGAGCGGGATTTTGATGGCATCCACTAGCCTTTGGTGCGGCGACGCGCCAGTTTTGCTCGCCTCGAAAAGTGCCATACGCCGCGCACTTCTCGCCGCCGCCGGCATTCCCTTCGAAAGCATCGCGGCCGAGATTGACGAGCGGAGGCTCGAAGCGCCGCTGCGCGAAGAAGGCGCAAGCGCGATCGCCGCGCACCTGGCGCGCGCCAAATCACTTGCCGTGGCGCGCACGAACCCCGCTCGCCTGGTCATCGGCGCGGATCAAACACTGGCGCTGGGCGATGCGATCTTCGCCAAACCTCGCGAACTTGGTGCGGCGCGGGCGCAGCTGGCGCGTCTTTCAGGGCGCAGCCATACGCTCTACTCGGCGCTCTGCGTCGTGCGCGCCGAACACGTGCTGTTCGAGACGGTCGAAAGCGCCACCCTCACCTGCCGCCCCTTCAGCGCGGACTTCATCGAATGCTACCTTGCCGCCGTTGGCGAACAGGCGCTCGCAAGCGTCGGCACCTATCAGGTAGAAGCGCTCGGCATCCAGCTTTTCGAGCGGATCGAAGGCGATCACACGACGATCCTCGGCCTGCCGATGCTTCCTCTGCTTGCATTTCTGCGCCGAGAAGGCAGTCTCGCCGGATGACGCCGCACGCCTTCATCGTCGGCTGGCCGGTCGCGCAATCGCGCTCGCCGCTCATTCACAGCACCTGGCTCGAAGAACTGCACATCGCGGGTTCCTACGAGCGCCTCGCCGTGCCGCCGCAGGAGCTCGAAGCCTTTCTCCTAAGCTTCGGCGAACGCGGCTTCGTCGGCGGCAACGTGACGATCCCCCACAAAGAAAAGGCGTTTGCGCTTTGCGCCGCAACGACGCCGACGGCGGCGCGCCTCGAGGCTGTGAATACGCTGTGGATTGAAGGTGGAAAACTGCACGGCGACAACACCGACGCCACGGGCTTTCTCGCTTCCCTCGACGAAGACGTGCCGGGCTGGGGAAAAACGCTCGAAAAGGTGGTGGTACTCGGCGCCGGCGGGGCGGCGCGCAGCATCCTTTACGCGCTACTGTCGCGCGGCGCGCGGCGCATCGTCGTCATCAACCGCACGCAGGCACGGGGCGAAGAGCTGCGCTCCCGCTTCGGTGCGTCGATCGCGCTCGCCGATCCCAGCGATCCGACCAGCGCGCTCGCTGGTGCCGATCTCCTCGTCAACACGACCTCGCTCGGCATGGCTGGTCAACCGCCGCTGGAAATCGATCTTGCGCCTTTGCCCCATCACGCGATTGTCGCCGACATCGTCTATGT